>DASQLH010000284.1:0-28135 GCA_035630155.1 Chthoniobacterales bacterium | reverse complement strand
AGCGCGAGACCGACGAAGTTTTCACCCGGGTGGCCAATACGATTCACGCGACCATTTTCGGCACGCTCGTCGTCGCAGCGGTGCAGGGCACCCTCGGCGGACTGATGTTCTGGTGGCTCGGCCTGCCCGCGCCGATTCTGTGGGGCGCGGTGATGGCGTTGCTCGCGGTCGTTCCAGTGCTCGGGGCCTTTGTCGTCTGGGTGCCGGCCGCGATCTTCCTCGCCGCGAGTGGCCAGTGGGGAAAGGCCGCGATTCTCACCGTGTGGGGCGGCATCATTGTCGCGCTGATTGATAACCTGCTTTACCCGATTCTGGTTGGGAAGAGACTGCGCCTGCACACCGTGCCGGTCTTCTTTTCAATTGTGGGTGGGCTCGCCATTTTCGGCGCGGCGGGAATCATTCTCGGCCCCGTCATTCTCGCGCTCACCAACGCCATTTTGGAAATCTGGCGCCGCCGCACCGCGCACGGCCGCCCGGCGGAGGCAGGCGCGACTTCCACCGGCCCAAAACCGGCGAAAGAAACCGCGCGGTTGCAGTGAAGACAAGTTCCACCGGGCCGAAACCTGCCGGGCTCGCCATCTTCGAAAAGCGCGACTTTGCCCCAAATCGGCTTACCTTGGTCTTGCGGTTCGGTGCGGCCTCGGGCTGCGGCACGATAGGATCCTCCGCGCGGAGATTTGCCGGCCAGGCTGGGCCGCCTAACCTGTGCGATGCGCAGCAATGCCGGGCGCGCCATTTCCCGGGGGAAAACGTTCCGGGCCATTCTGCTCGCAGTCTATGCCACGCTCTGGACCGTGCTGGCAATCGCCCCGCGGGATCGCACGGCCTGGCTTCTGGAAAATCTGTTGGTGGTCCTCTTTGCCGGCCTCTTGATTTTCACCTACCGCCGGTTCGCTTTTTCTAACCAATCGTATCTCCTCATCACTGCATTTCTTTGTCTGCACGCTTTCGGAGCGCATTACACCTATACGCACACGCCCGCGGGCGAATGGCTGAAAGAATGGCTTCAACTGAGCCGCAATCACTTCGATCGGATCATTCATTTTGGGTTTGGCCTCCTCATGGCTTATCCGGCGCGAGAGTTATTGTTGCGTCTCGCCAGGATCGAACACGCGGCCGCTTTTTGGTTGCCTGTCGCTGCGGTGCTGGCAGCGAGCACTCTTTTCGAAGTTACCGAGGCGGTAGTGGCGCAAATCGTCAGCCCGGGGAGCGGCCCGCAGTGGCTCGGGGGACAAGGAGATGTTTGGGATGCACAGTGGGACATGACGCTGGCTTTTACCGGAGCGATGGCCGCGATGCTTCTCTGGTCGCTTGGGTTTATGACTTCCCGCCAAAGGCGTGATCGGCGCAACTAAATGCAGCAGAACTTTCGTCGCCGGCGCTTCCTTCATCTCCTGGCCGCCTGCTATGCCGTCGTCTGGATCATCACGGCAATCCGACCGATCGATTTCGGGGACTGGCTTATCGAGAACCTGCTGGTTTTCGCGGCGGTTCCAGTGCTTATCCTGACTTACCGGCGCCTGCCCCTTTCCAATGCGTCTTATCTCCTGCTGGCCATATTTCTAACGCTGCATGCGGTTGGGGCGCACTATACCTATGCGAAAGTGCCGCTCGGCGACTGGATGAAAGAAGCGTTCGCCTGGGATCGAAACCATTTCGATCGGCTCGTTCACTGTTTGTTTGGGTTGCTGCTTTTGGTTCCCGTGCGCGAAGTGCTCATCCGAACGGTGCGCGCTCGTGGATTCTGGTCTTACGCGCTTTCCTTCACCGTGATCGTCTCCGCCAGCGGATTTTTCGAAATCGTGGAAGCGATTGTCGCGCAGATCGTCAGTCCTGAGCTGGGAACCGCGTACCTCGGCACCCAGGGCGACGAATGGGATGCACAAAAGGATATGGCCGTGGCTATGGCTGGGGCCGCTTTCGCGAGTGTTCTTTTGGCCGCGATCGCCGCAATCCGTGAAAGGAAAATCCCCGACGATGAAATCCGCCGCAGCCCAAGATGAACTGCTGAAATTTCTGGGCTCTCCCGCCTCGTATTATGAGAAACCGGAGGGAGTGGAGATTCGGCAGACGCACATCTCGATTGTCGCGATGACGCCGTCGCTTGTTTACAAGGTCAAGAAGCCACTCGATTTGGGATTCCTCGATTTCTCTACGCTGGAGAAACGGCGGGAGGCCTGCGAGACCGAGGTTCGTCTGAACCGCCGGCTCTGCCGCGATGTTTATCTCGGCGTGGTGCCGATCTCACGCAAAGACGGGTCGCTCTACTTCGGCGAGGAAGGCGAATTGATCGATTACGCGGTGAAGATGCGAAGGCTGCCTGAGGAAGGCTTACTGGCGCAACGCCTGGCGCGGGATGCCGTCACCCCGACAGACCTCGATCGTGTCGCGGACAAGCTCAGCGGATTTTATCGTTCGCAACAATCATCGACCGAAATCGCGGAGTGGGGAAGCGTCCCCAAGCTCCGGATCAGCACCGACGAAAACTTTTCGCAGACCGAACGCTTCATCGGCACGCTGATTTCGCGTCCGGCAATCGAAGCCATCCGGTATTTTACCGGCTTGTTTTACGATCGCCACGCAGACCTCTTTGATCGCCGCCGGAGGGATGGCCGCATCCTCGATTGCCATGGCGATCTGCGCTGCGACCACGTCCATTTCTCCAACGGCGAGATAAACATTTTCGACTGCATCGAATTCAATGAACGACTGCGCTACCTCGACGTGGCTAATGATGTCGCGTTTCTGGCGATGGATCTCGATTTCCGTAAACGGCGCGATCTGGCCGCTGCCTTTACGCGGCGCATGGCGGAAACGCTTGGTGACCCCGGCCTCCTGACTTTGATCGATTTCTACAAGTGCTACCGCGCCTATGTTCGCGGGAAGGTTTCTTCGATAAAGAGCCTCGAACCCGAAGTGCCCGAAGCCGAACGCAAAACCAGCCGGGAGAAGGCCGAGAAATTCTTCCAGCTCGCTCTCTCGTATGCGATCGCTGGTTCGAAGCCGATGGTGTTGGCGGTAACAGGCCGCGTCGGCACCGGCAAAAGCTCGCTCGCGAAAATGATCGGCCAGGCGCTCGGAGCGGAGGCATTTTCCTCGGATCGCACGCGAAAGGAACTGGCCGGCGTCGATCCGCACGTGCGAGTTGATGCAACCGCCCGGGCTGAGCTTTATGGCGAGGCGATGACCGAACGCACTTACGAAACCGCCATCGGCCGTGCCACCGAAGCAGCCCGTGCCCACGGGAGCGCCATTCTGGACGCGACATTTGGTAAACCCAGGCAGCGCGAGTTGTTGCGTGAACGGCTGGCTGCCGCGGGCATTCAACAGCGGTTTGTCGAACTGGACGCTTCCGCCGATGAAATCACCGAGCGCCTGCGCCAGCGCGGCCACAGCGAGACCGAAGTGTCCGATGCACGCCTGGAAGATTTCGAGATGTTGAGCGCCGCCTATGGCCGGCCCGACGTAGGCGAGGATGGAACGCGCACGGTCATCAAGAGCGGCTCCAGCGTCGAGGCCACGGCCACCGACACTCTCAAGGCGCTCGTTCGGCTCAATCTTTGAGCCGGTTCAATCTTAGCCGGGCTTACGGCCGTTGCGCGCGGTCGGCAGATCGATCGTCCCGTTTTGCGCTCGCATCAACGCCTCCCCGATCAACACCGCGTCCACCCCGCACGCTTTGATTCGCGCCAAATCTTCCGCCGTCCTGATCCCGCTCTCGCTCACGAGCACAATCTCCTTTGGAACCTCCTCGCTCAGCGTTTCCGTGACCGCCAAATCGACTTCGAACGTCGCCAGGTTGCGATTGTTGATCCCGATAATTCGCGCGTCGGTTTCCAGGGCGCGATCGAGTTCCTCGAGCGCGTGCACCTCCACCAGGGCATCGAGCTGGTAAAGCGCCGCCGTTTCAAGCAGAGCGACGAGCTGCTCCTGCTCCAGCGCCGCCACGATGAGGAGAATCGCGTCCGCGCCGGCCGCGGCCGATTCCATGATCTGCACCGGGTCGAGGATGAAATCCTTGCGCAAGAGCGGTTGCGGCACGGCGTCGCGCACGAGTTGGAGGTACTCGAGACGACCCTGAAAAAATTGTTCATCCGTGAGGACGGAGATCGCGTCCACCCCGGCCCGCGCATAGTTTTTCGCGATCGCCAGCGGATCGAACGATTCGACGATCACCCCGGCTGAGGGCGACGCCTTCTTGATCTCGGCAATCAGCGCAACCTTCCCCGGTCCGCCTTGAAGCGCCGCCGCGAACCCGCGAAAATCATTTCGAAGAAGCGCCGCCTTGTGCAACTCGTCGCGGCGCGGGCGCAGCCGTTCGATTTCGCCGCGCTTCACCCGCAATATTTCCTCGAGCCGGTTCACCCAAAATAGTTCGCGCAGTTCGACCGGATTTACAGGATTAACTGGGCTGGATTGGCTTCTCGGTGCTCCGGCTTGCAGCTTAGCGCTCGGATGGCATGTTCCCGCGTTCTCTCTCCGCGCCGACGTAGCTCAGTTGGTAGAGCAACGGTTTCGTAAACCGTAGGTCACGGGTTCGAATCCCGTCGTCGGCTCCACTTCCCAGCTGCCTCTGAAGAGACGTTTTCCAGGTTCAGCCGGGAAGATTATTTCGAAAATTGATGAAGTCGGCGTTTGCGCGGATAGGGTCGAAATCGGAGTCTTGATCGAGGTCTTGCCTCGTTGGAGCTGGGTGGTATTGCGCCCATACTTTCAAAGACTCAACGGCACGAAGCGAATCGCGGTGAAGGGCAGCGAGACAGGCGAGATTGAAATGCGCATTGGGCATGTCCGGCTTGAGGCGGAGGGCTTCACCATATTTTGTGGCCGCCTCGGCAAAGAATGCATCGGCCTCCGGAGTGTTGCCCTTGAGCTTCGCCTGGTTGAGGAGCGCGGTGCCCCAGTTGGAGAACGTGTTATAATCGTTCGGCTTGAGGCGGAGGGCTTCGGCATATTTGGCGGCTGCTTCGACAAAGAGCGCATCAGCCTCCGCCGTGTTGCCCTTGAGCTTCGCTTGGTCCGAGAGGGCGGTGCCCCAGTTGTTGAAGGCATCGTGGTTGCCCGGCTTAATGCGGAGGGCTTCGCCATATTTGGTGGCTGCTTCGGCAAAGAGTGCATCGGCCTGCGGCGTGTTGCCCTTGAGCTTCGCCTGGTCGGCGAGCGTGTTACCCCAGTTGTTGAAGGCATCATCGTTGTTCGGCTTGAGGCGGACGGCTTCGGCGTGTTTCGTGGCCGCCTCGGCAAAGAGCGCGTCGGCCTCTGGAGTGTTGCCCTTGAGTTTCGCCTGCTCGAAGAGCGCGTTACCCCAATTGTAGAAGGCCTCGTGGTTGTCCGGCTTAATGCGGAGGGCTTCAGCGTATTTAGTGGCCGCCTCGGCAAAAAGGGCGTCAGCCTGCGGCGTGTTGCCCTTGAGCTTTGCTTGGTGGAAGAGCGCGTTGCCCCAGTTGTTGACGGCTTCATGCATGTCCGGCTTGAGGCGGAGGGCTTCGGCGTGTTTGGAGGCTGCCTCCGCAAAGAGCGCGTCGGTCTCAGGAGTGTTGCCCTGCAGCTTCGCTTGGTCGGAGAGCGTGCTACCCCAGACTGTCCGCAACCAAGGCGCCATTTTCGTCGTTACCCCAAAGGAATTTGCCTCGTCCAGTTTTTCAAGAGCAGCAGCCAAATTCGACTTCTCCACCATTGCGGACGCTTGGCGAACGAGCCCGTCACCGATCGCAGTGGACAGGATCGACTTTGGGTTCGCTGTGATCGATGCGCGAAGCCGATTAAACTCCTGCCAATTGCCCGTTAGAGCGGCCATTTCGATTGGCAGGACTCTCGCGAGTTCGTCCAGTTCCTCGGGCTTCGTTTTCGTCCCACGCTCGGCGGGCGCCGGGCGTCGCGAGGATGGCGCTTCGGCGAGCTCCTCGGCGCGACGTAACATTTCCAATGCGCCCTGGACGGGATCGGCGGCTTGAATGTCACGATTCGGAAACGGGGTGATCCGCTCTATGGCAAGACGGATGGCCGTAATAGGCTTCAAGACTTCATCCGGGAGGTCGAGCTTCATCCCATCGAGAACGAGCTTCCTCATGAAAGTGTCGGAATCATCGCCCGTCGCGAGATGGCAGTCCGCGCCGTGCCTGGCGAAGATCTTAAATACGCCCTCGCCGGGCTGGCCTCCGGCTGGGCTGTAATGACACCACCACAGTCCGCGGGGAAAGTTCGGCAGCTCCGCGAGTGAATCAAGGACGGGATCGCAATCGCCGGAATATCCGAGCACGATGAGGATCGAATCCTGGACGGCCTCTTGCAGGGCCTTAGGGTAAATGCTGCGCAGCCTTTCCATTTCATCGCGCGAATTAACCAGGAAGAGGCTATGCATCTGCCCGTGCAGATAGATCACGGTGGCTGGATCGAGCGTGCCGGGAGAATACTTGCCCGTAGTATTGAGGTCGTAGGTCCGAATCGGCTGGCCCGTGACTGCGAGGGCCTCGACAATGAGAGGGTCGAAGTTGGTTGTAAGGAGTCTGTGCACGTATCCTTTTTCAACCAGGGTGGCCAGTAACAAGTGGGACCAGTTAATCTTGAGGCGCGATTGGGTGCCGAGCGCAAGATCTACATATTTCTTCACTCGATGCGCCCGTTCTTTGGGTGAGCCCAGCTTCTCCATCAGGAAAGCGTATTCGCTGGTTCCCTCAGGAGGTTGACCGGCGGTACGCAGAAACGGATTTGTTTCCCCCTCGGCCCGCAAGTCTTTGACGATCTCACTGGCCAACGGGATGCCGGCTGACTTGGAGAATCCCGCGCCTACGAGGAAAGTAACAAAATTCCGACGCCCTTCCTTTTCGGCCAGATGGCGGATGAACTCTCCCAGCTCGACCGGATCGAATTGCGGGAGGATCGGAGTGGCGGGGGTGCTCATGATTTGGCTGTCACTAGCTCCGAAAAGCGAGCCCTTTGATTAGAACGCGCAGTCTTCCGTCTGCTAAAGACGATTGAGGCCAAATCGTGATTAGTGGGCAAGCAGAAAAGGATGAGACTGCTTGAGGCATGCTCTCATGGATTTTCAGAGGACGGACGCAGCGCGCGGCAGAGAACGTCACCTCTGTCTCTTCAGCGAGTTTTGAATGATCTCCTTTTGATTCTCTCAGCGGTAGAGCAACGGTTTCGTAAACCGTAGGTTACAGGTTCTAGGCCGCCGTCGGCTCCATTCGCACGCTGGCAGCAATCGGTCGTTCCCGCCTTCGTGGAAATGATTGACCGGAGAGAGTGGCCCCCTAGGGTCGGGCTCGTGAGTCATGGTTTGCGAATGTCGCGGGGGCCGTTCTTCGCGAGGTTCATGGCCCGGGCGTCAGACGGGCGAAAGGCCCTGTGGATTTTGCTCTGCCTCGGCGCGCTGGTTCCGATGGTCCACATGAGCGGCCTCGTGCGGCAATACAGCGTGGAAGTGCCCTCGCGCGACGATTGGGAGATGGCGCCGCTGATCGTGAAGGCACATTCCGGCCAGCTCACGTTTGCCGATCTCTATGCGCAACAAGAAGAAGCCCGCTATTTGCTGCCCAAATTGATTTTCATTTTATCAGCTGCGGGGGGCCACTGGGATGTCCGGGACCTGGTCCTCTTTTCGGTAATTGCGAGCTGGCTGACCGCAGCCGGTGTTTTCTTTTTGCTCTACCGCTCCGGCCTCAATCTCGGAACCATCGCGGTCTGCTTCTGGCTCATGGTGCTCTGCCTTTTTTCGCCGGCGCAATTTGAGCTTTGGATTTTCGCCTCGGGCTTCCCTTGTTTTCTTCCCGCCCTCTTTTTGGTGGTGGCTTTGGTGACGCTCGAGACCGGGCTTTCCACTCTTTGGAAGTTCGTCATATGCGCTGTGCTGGCCTTCGCCAGTAGCTTTACGCTGGCACATGGATTACTCGCCTGGGGGTTGACCTTCCCGGTGCTGTTGCTGGTCCGGCCCGTGGCGCGCTGGAAGTCCTGGCTCTTCTGGTGGCTGATTTGTTGTGCGCTTTGCGCAGTCGCCTATTTCTGGGATTACCAAAGGCCTGCGTATCATCCAGAGTTTGCGCCCGCCGCCTCGCCGGTCGACTACACGCTTTTCATCCTGGAATACCTCGGTGGTGGCCTGGCCTATTCCTTAAAACACCGGCCGGCCGTGGCCGCCGCCATCTTCGGCGCGCTCCAGCTCGCGCTTTTCCTCGCGGCGTTGGCGTACGCTGCCCGGCGAATCCGCGACCGCCAGTTTCTGGCAATGGTCATGCCCTGGTTCGCCCTTGGCCTGTACGCGCTCGGAAGCGCTGTTTTGGCCGCCCTTGGCCGGGTGAAATACGGCGCCGATTACGCCCTGGCGTCGCGTTACGTGACTTTTTCGATCTGGCTGACGATCGCGCTCATCGCGCTGGTCGCGATTATTAGCAGGGAATGGATCCGAACGCGTCGTTCTTTTTGGCCCCGCGTTTCGCTGCTGGCCGCCTGCTCCATTTTGATGATCAGCTTCCTCCTGCCTTACCGGGTTGCGGCGGCGAACACGCGATCCTTCCTCCGCTCGTGGTCCCAAAAAGACCGGCTCGCCCGCGCGGCGGTTCTCTTCAGTTCCGCCATCAATACCGGAGAAGTCATTAAGAAGACCTCCTACCCAGGCGATGCTCAAGTCGTGCAAAGGGCCGCCGCCCTGGATCGATTGCAATTGCTCCGCCCACCGCTGCTGCGCACCAATCGCCTCAGCGGCCTGCCCCACGCCGTCGCGGATGGCAAAGAGGCGATTGGCGCCGTTGATCCTGTCACGCCCATTGATGGAGAACAGATGCGCGCCACCGGGTGGGCTGCCCTGCTCGCGCGCGGTCGCCCGGCGGATTGCGTGGCCGTTGCCTACCAGACGCCATCGGACCCGGAGCCGGTCATTTTCGCGATCTCCGACGTTTTCGAAATGCGCCCCGCCATGGTGAAGCGTTTCCGCAGCATGGAATTCCTCTGGTCCGGCTGGGCCGTCACCTTCCCGCAGAGCGCGGTCCCCCCCGGAGCGAAGCTTTCCTTTTGGGCGGTCGATGCCGACCAGCCGAAATTATACGAGCTCCCCGATGACTCCTCTCTCAAACAGCGCTAAAGAGAGAATCCCATGTCTCCAGACGAACATGACATCATGCGCGCCGTTGAGGACGAATACTGGTGGTACCAGGCGTTGCGGCAGCATGTGGCGGATTCGATCGAGCCGCCGGGGCCGGTATTTTCGGTTCTTGATGCGGGCTGTGGGACCGGCGGAACGCTCGCCGCGCTGCGCCGGAATTTTCCCCACGCCGAGCTAACCGGCATCGACGAAAGCGAACACGCGGTCACGCTCACCGCGGGGCGCAACACGGGGGCGCATCTCGCGCGGGGGAGTGTTCACGAACTTCCGTTTGCCGAGGGCTCATTCGATTTCGTTTTGTCGCTCGACGTCTGGAGCCACGCCGGGGTGGACGACGCTCTCGCCGCCCACGAAGTGCACCGCGTCCTGCGCCCGGGCGGCAAATTGATTTTAAACCTGGCCGCTTTCGAGTTTTTGAAAGGTGCACACGATTGCGCCACCGATGTGGATCGCCGCTACACGCGGCGACAGGTACGGGCGCTGCTCGAAGGCGCGAACTTCCAGGTCGAGCGGTTGACCTATTGGAACGCCGCCTTCACCCCGCCGATCGCGCTGGTGCGCTGGCTCAGCCGGAAGCGGTTGCACCGCGAAGAGCCGCGCTCGGATTTCCGCCCGCTTCCCGGCTTCGTAAATGCGACGCTCAAGCGCGTCGCGGCGCTTGAACTCACCGCCAGCCGTCACCTATCGTTGCCTTTTGGCAGCTCTCTTTTTGCTGTCGCGCGAAAACATGGATGACTTCAAGCCGCACCTCAGCATCGTCGTTCCGCTCTACAACGCGGCGGCGACCTTGCCCGCGCTCCACCGGGAAATCGCCGCGCTCGAGGTCAAGGGCGGCCACGAGTTGATCCTCGTGAATGACGGCAGCCGCGACGAGACCGAAGCGATCGCGCTGAAATTGACTCGGGAAAGCCAGTTGCCCACCACCTTCCTCAGCCTCTCGCGCAACTTCGGCGAACACAACGCCGTCCTGGCCGGCTTGCGCGCCGTCTCCGGGCGCTACGTCGTCACCATGGATGACGACCTGCAAAATCCGCCCTCGGAAGCGCTCAAGCTCCTGGCCGTGGCGGAGGCCGAGAAGCGCGACGTCGTCTTCGCTATTTACGACCGGAAAGAACACGCCTGGTGGCGCAATGCCGGCAGCCGGCTCACCAACCTCATCGCCGATTTCGTGGTCGATAAGCCGAGAAAACTTTACCTGTGCAGCTTCCGTTGCCTGAGTCGCTTCGTGGCCGACGAGGTGGCGAGATCGCGCACGCCTTATCCTTACATCGACGGCCTCATTTTTCAGATAACGCAAAACGCCGGCACGGCGCGGGTGCATCACGCCGAGCGGACTCACGGGAGCAGCGGTTACAATTTCCGCAAACTCCTCCGGCTTTGGATCAGCATGCTGGTGAACGTTTCCATTCTGCCGCTCCGGTTGATGACCTTCGCGGGAATGATCACGAGCGCGCTCGGATTTCTCGCCGTCATCGAAGTGGTCGTCGAGCGTCTGCTGCATCATACGCCCACGGGTTGGAGTTCGCTCATGGCGGCGATGCTGTTGCTTTCCGGCACGCAGTTGCTTCTCCTCGGTATCCTGGGCGAGTATGTCGGCCGAATTTATCTCGGCGTGAGTGAGAAACCGCAGAGCGTTGTGCGCGAGCGGGTCACTTCTCCCCGCACCGATGCCTCTTCATCATGATCTCGCTCGTCATTCCCACTCTCAATGAAGTCGAGAACATCGGGCCGCTTCTCGCTCGCATCCGGCGCTGCGAATCGGGGCCCGACCAGATCATTTTTGTCGATGACGGTTCGACGGATGGGACGCGCGAATGCATTCGCTCGTTTGCTGCTTCCGCGCCGATTGAGCTGATCGAGCGCGATGCTCCCGTGCTCGGGCTGGCTGGCGCGGTGATCGCCGGGGCGCGCGCGGCCGAGGGTGATTTGCTGGTGGTGATGGACGCGGACCTCAGTCACCCCCCGGAGAGAATCGCGAATTTGTTGGAGCCGTTATTCGAACGACGCGCCGACATGGTGATCGGGAGCCGCTATGTCATCGGCGGCTCGACGCCCGGCTGGCCGGTCTGGCGAAAAATTCTGTCCCGCGGCGCAGCCGGCATGGCTTACCCGTTGACCGGCGTGCACGACTCCATGTGCGGCTTCTTCGCCATGCCGAGAGAACTGCTTCTGGAGCTCGCTCCATCGGCTACCGGGTTCAAGATTGCCTTTGAGGCGATCGTTCATGGAGGAAGAAATCTGCGCGTCCTTGAGGTTCCCATCGTGTTTCGCGATCGCGCACGGGGAATTTCCAAAATGAGTTTCGGCGTCGCGCTTTGTTTCGCGGTCCGTTGGCTCGCGGCCATGGCGAAAATGCCTTTCCAGATCCCGTCCGGGATTCCCCCGAGAGCGACGCTTCCAGAACTCGAGTTGGGAACAGCGGTTCCCTGCCGCTCCGAGATTCGCGATTAACCGGGCTCGGCTTTGCCGGCGTCGCCACCTTCTCGTTTTAGCCGCCAGAGCTCCGTCGCCAATCCCACGAAGAGCAGCAATGTCGACAGCAGCGCATTCCCGTAGACTTGCGCCATCACGCGGAACGGGATCGAAAGCGCGAGGAGACCGACCGAGGCAATGGCGCAGCCGAGCAGCAGCCGTGAGTCGCTTCCCGTCAGCAAGCGCTGTACGACGACGGTCAGCGGATAGATCAGCCAGGCGAACAAATAGCCGAACGAGAGCGGGGTAAAAATCAGGATCAAAAGCAGTAAGAGCGCGAACTCGATCGCGTCTGTCTCCGCCGTGCGCCGTCGCGCGGCCGGCATCACGGCGACGAACGCAAGGCCCAGGGCAAATGCCGCGGCCAGGATGATGTGGTTCACGGTCTTGAACTCGAGATCGGCGAAGTTCGCGTAAGCCGGCGTATGCGGCTCGTATTTGTGGTCGTATTCCACCGGGCGCAACAGCCGGTTTGCCACGCCCCAGATCGACTGGTTTTTCCAGGAGTTACTTCGCCCCAGCCGCTGGCCGACGCCCGTTTCGTCATACTTGAACAACATGCCGCTCGTCCATCGTTCGAGGTCTTGTTTCGCCAGGTCATAGCCGCGAAACGGGATCGGCAGAAAGACGAGGAAGAACGCCAGCGTCAGCGCCATGGCAATCGTCGCGCTCCAATAACGGCGATAAAACAGATAGATAATCGCGATAACGGGGAATGCTTTGATCGCCGCCGCGAGAGCGATCAAGACGCCCGCAACGACGGTGAGCTGCCGCTGCAGCAAAATAAACGCGCCCAGCATCAGCGCGAGAAGGAGCAGACTCGGTTGTCCCAGGAGAAAATTCCCCCAGACATGCGCACCCATAACAAGATTCGGAATCAAGTAGAGAAGAACATGCGCTCGCCGCCAGTCGCCCGTCGCGAGGCGGGTGGAAAAGATAATGCAACAAAACCAGGCCGCGGCGTTGACCAGCGTCAGCATAATGATGAGTCCGGTTCTCCCGAGTGCGCTCAGCGGCGCGAGAAAGAGCGCGCACGGCGGCGGATACATGAACGGAAATTTCGTCCACTGATTCGGGTAAATCTCCGCGCCCTGCAAGACGAGCTGCCCCGTCTCGTACCAAACCCGGTAATCCTTGATGCTATGCCCGCGCAAACAGTGCAGCACCGGCACGATCGCGAACACCAGGAGCACAAACCCGAAAAACCAGAGCATGGCCCGGTAGACCGACCGTTGGTTCATCCGGTCCGCAAATGCGCGCGCCATCATTCCTTCTGAGTTGGACGTTGAATGTTGGACGTTGAACGTTGGACGTTTGCCGCCAACGGCGGCCTCCGTTTGTGCCACTCCGTGCTCTGCTCATAGCCGTGCGCGATCTGCAAGATCCTCCCTTCATCCAGTGGCTTCCCGAGCAGTTGCAATCCAATCGGCAGTTCCGCGCCTTCCTCAGTTCGCGCGAAACCGCACGGCAAACTGATCCCGCAAATCCCAGAGAGGTTCGCCGCAATCGTGAAAACATCCGCTAAGTACATCCGCAACGGATCGTCCTGCCGTTCGCCCAGCGGAAACGCCACATCCGGCGAAGTCGGCGAGATCAACGCATCGACCTTCGCGAACGCTTGCGCGAAATCCCGCCGGATCAGCTCCCGCACTTTCTGGGCGCGCTCGTAATAGGCGTCGTAATAACCGGCGCTCAGAACGTACGTCCCCAGGATAATGCGCCGTTTCACTTCCGGGCCGAACCCTTCCTCGCGCGTCCGCCCATAGAGAGCGAAAAGGTCTTTCGGATTTTCCGCGCGATGCCCGTAACGCACGCCGTCGAAACGCGCCAGGTTCGCCGACGCTTCGGCGCTGGCGATCATGTAATACGTCGCCACGGCATATTCGGTATGGGGCAGGGAGATTTCCACAATCTCCGCGCCTAACGATTGAAAATGCGTCACCGCTTTCTCCACCGCGGCCCTCACCTGCCCATCGATCCCATCGATCATATACTCCTTCGGCAACCCCAGCCGGACGCCGCGCAATTCGTCATCAAGGTTCGCGGTGTAATCCGGCACCGGCTCGTGCAGCGAAGTCGAATCCTGAGGGTCGGCGCCCGCGATCGCGTTCAGCAAGAGTGCGCAATCGCGCACTGTTTTCGTGAGCGGTCCCGCCTGGTCGAGCGAGGAAGCAAAGGCCACTAAACCAAAACGCGAAACCCTCCCGTAACTCGGTTTGAATCCGACCACGCCGGAAAGCGCCGCCGGCTGCCGGACCGATCCGCCCGTGTCCGTGCCGAGCGCTGCGAAGGCCGCATCCGCCGCCACCGCGGCGGCCGATCCCCCGCTCGAACCGCCCGGGACGCGCGAAACGTCCCATGGATTGCGCGTCACCTTCACGCTCGAGTTTTCCGTGGACGATCCCATGGCAAACTCGTCCATGTTCGTTTTCCCGAAGGGAATCGCGCCCGCCGCTTTCAATTTCCGCACGACCGTCGCGTCGTAGGTTGCCCGATAGTTCCGCAAAAGTTTTGACGCGCAGGTGCAGGGCTGGCCTTCCACGCTGATGATGTCCTTGAGCGCAATCGGCACCCCGCCGAGCGGCAGATCGAGATCGGCGCTTTCCGCCTGCTTCAACGCGTCGTCAAAATCGATGGAGAGATACGCATCGATCTTTGGCTCCATTTCCGCGATGCGCTGCCGCAACGCCTCCAGAACTTCGCGTGGAGAAACGTCGCGCGCCTGGAGCAATTTGCGCAGCTCGGCGACATTCAGCGCCGGAAGATCGGCCAGCGTCATTCCACGACCTTCGGGACCACGAAAAGGTCGTTGGCCTGGCGCGGCGCGTTGCTTAGCGCCTCTTCCGCCGTGAGCCAGGGGCGCGGCTCATCTTCGCGCAGAACATCGAAAACGGGCGACGCATGCGCCGCCGTTTCCACCTGGCTGGTGTCGGGATCGCTCAACTTCTCGGCATATTCGAGCACGCGCCGAAGCTGCTCCTGGAAAAGTTTTGTCTCGTCCTCCGTCAGGTTCAGCCGGGCCAGCCGGGCGACGTGGGCCACGTCAATCTCGCCACTGTCCGGCATCGCGCGACTCCTAGAGATGGAGGTGGCTGATCAACCAGATAACCGCGAGGCCGAGCGCGATCACGAGGACGAGGAAGATGATTCGACCTTCGCGCCGTTCTTTCCGGAGCGAACCGCGCCGGGCACCCGAGCGGCTATCGTCTCCCCAGCGTTTGTCCTGCAGCGCGATCGAAACATCGAGCCGGCTTCGGCCTTCGCTGGCGCGGGACAGCAGCTCCTCGCGCTGCCGGCGGGTCGTTTCCTCGGCCCTGCGGGGCGCTTCCGCGATCTCGCGCTCCAGCTTTTCCATTTCGCCGCGCAACTGCGATTCGCGCTGCGCGAGTTCTTCCTGTTTCTGGTTGAGCGGCGTTCCGTCTTTAGGAGGTCGGCGGCGCATGCGAAATCATTGAACCCTCGCGGCTGCCCAGAAGAAAATCAGGAGCGCCACAATCCCAAAAATAATCAGCGGTAACGTCACCGCGAACCCGATTTGCATCCATTGCATGAACGATCTCCCGCCGGCCAGGCCCAGGCTCCCGGAGGCGACATCCGGCAAATCGATCTCGCCCGACTCGCCGCTGCCCGCCTCGAGACGGCTGCGCTGCTGGCTGAATTCCGTTCGCGCATCGTCCACCGTGCTCAACGCCCGGCTCAACTCTTTCGGCAGCTCCGCCGGATTCCAGCCCTTGGGATCGATCGATTCGAGCAATTGCAAATGCTGCGTAAAACTTTCGTGCGTCGCGCGGATTTGCTCGAGCTTCTTTTGCGAGTCGTATCCTTCCCGCTCGAGAATCACCAGCGAGCGCGACAGCTTGTCGGTCATCTCGGCGCGGCCCCGCTCCAGTTCTTCCTGGCGCCGGCTCAGTTCTTCCAGCTCGCGCTTCTGTTTTTCGATCTGGTCCGCCTGCCGCCGCAATTGCTGGAGTTGCTCCTGGGCCCTTTGCACCTGCGAATCAAGATGCTCGGGGGACATCGCCTCTTCTTCGCTTAGTTCCAGCATTTGTTCGATCGGTCGGATTCGTTCTGCCATGGCACTCCGTTGGGGCGCCGTCGCGATTCGGCGTCCTCCATCGCGCGCGGCTCAGTGATATTAGCGGGCGAACTTCAGAATTCCACAATTTTTCCCCGCGGCTCTTGAAATAGTGCGCTCGAATATTCGAGGATGAGCGCGTGACGTCGCCCATCGCTCATTCCAGCCTTCAAACCGGCCTAGACTCTCCGGCGCCAGGGCAGAGTGTTTACGACGAATCGATTTTTGTCGCTGGCTGGGTGCACGATCCAAATCGTCATTCGCCGCCGGTGAGCGTTCGCGCGTTTTTGGATGAACGCCTGTGCGCCGAGACCGGCATCCTTTTCCCAAGGCCGGACGTGGCCGAGAAACTCGGCGTGGCTCGCGACGCGCGAATCGGCTTTCGAATGCTCGGCCGAATCGCTCCGCTCGTGGCCGCGCCGCGCGACGCAGTTTTGCGCGTGGTTGGTTCATGGGACGACGGAAGTTCCAGCTCGCTCGCGGAACAACCGGTCCGCCTTGTGCCTGCGGCGCTGCGCGAGCGGCCTTACGGAGATGTGGTGTCGCCGGAAAACACCGCGCTGCTCCATCGAGAAAACATTTACGGTTCCGGTCCGCCGATCGAAGAGCCGGGGGTCGAGGTTTCTAATTTGCTCCGGGAATATTTGCCGGAGCGCGCGTCCGTGGTCGATGTCGGTTGCGGCGCCGGCGCCTACGGCCCCGTGCTGATGGCAGCCGGGCATGCTTGGCTCGGGTTGGAATCAAACGAGTATTGCAGCGGCATTCTGGAGCGGCGCCAGTTGCCGTTCCGCCGGGTGGATCTGGGATCGGGTAAGTTGCCGTGCTCCGACGGCGAATGGGACTGCGCGATTTGCATCGAAGTCGTCGAGCACGTGAAGGATCCCGGGGCGTTTCTGAGTGAAATCGCGCGCATCACCCGCGGCCGCGCCCTCTTCTCCGTTCCGAACATGGAGGTGATCCCATACCTGTATGACTGGCGCGTTGTCCCCTGGCACTTGCTCGAGGCCGATCACAAGAATTTTTTCACGCGCGCAAGTTTGCGCAGTTTGCTGGAGAAGTATTTTCGCCAGATCGAAATTTTCTCATACGGCGAACACCCGCTGAGAACGCGCGATGGCGTGCCACTCCATGTCCACCTGTTCGCCGTCGCCGACAAATAACGGGCACGTTCCCATCTTGCTCATAATCCTGATCATACTCCTGATCTTGGTCTGGATCGTGGCGTCACGAAGGGAGCATGATCATGATCAGGAGGATGAGCAGGAGGTCGGCTAACGAGCTTCCTCCAGCAACTCCGTCCACTTTTCGACCAGCGCGGAATACGCGCCCCCGGTCAAAGCTTTCAGCTCAGACCAGTGCGATTCAATGTGGTCCCGCTGATACGGCTTCGCCCCGTGAAAGTGGATGATCTTCGCCTGCGCGTTTTCTCCCCAGTACGGCTTCCAATTCAATTCCGGCCTGAGCCTGTCCCAGAGCGGTCCATCGCTGTCGCGGT
The DNA here is from genome assembly GCA_035630155.1 of Chthoniobacterales bacterium. Taxonomy (GTDB): domain Bacteria; phylum Verrucomicrobiota; class Verrucomicrobiia; order Chthoniobacterales; family UBA10450; genus AV80. Next base: position 10,993 of record DASQLH010000284.1, on the reverse strand, counting down.
AAAACCAGCGGTAAGCCGCTTCGTCCCAGGATTCGCGTTCGAGCTCGGCCAGGTTGTGCGAAATGTATTCGCGAAACTTGGGAAGGCTCTCGCGCAGACGCTCCGTGTTCATCAACATCACGCCCGTGTTCATGTTCACGTAATCGTCCGGCACCGATTCCGGCGCGACGGCGAAATATTCGCAACGGTTCGCCTCTAGCTCCGCGACCACCTCACTGAGAAAAATCACATCGCAATCTGTATAGAGGACACGCCCAGCGCCGCCGAGCTGCTGCACCAGCTCCGGCAATTCCACCCGGGAAAACGCGCCGGAAAGCGCCGCCGCGAGATGTGGATTTCCCTTTTGCCGCCCCAGCTCCTCCAGCTGTTCGCGCACAAAACTTCTGTGACGAACGATCCTCACTCCACGTTTCGTCAGCCACTCAGTGAATTCGTTCTCCCCGCCGTCGTAAATACAGTGCGGCTCAAGCGACGTGAATTTTTTCGCCGTATGCACCGCCACCATGATCATCTCGGCATATTGCCGAAACGCGGTCGAATCTTCCGTTAGAGCGAAAAACCACTGCATGATGATGGTATTCGAATCAGGTTCCCTTTAGATCAACCGAACTATCTGTGACTAAACGAACGGAGTCGACTCTCTGGCTTATCCTGCTCGCGCTGGCGGCGCTGCTCCGTTTCAGCCCGATCACGTCCGGCCTTCCCTACATCGATTACGTCGATGAAGGGCACATTCTCCATCCGGCGATGGGCATTCTGAAAGCCAAGGTGTTCGATTCAACGGTCTATACCTACCCGCCGCTCACCAGTTATCTCGTCGTCGCCGCCATCAAAGCCTACTCCCCGATTTATCGGATGGTCCACCAGCGTGAGTTGGTGGACGACCTCCCAACGGACCAGGAGCTGAAAACCAGCCTGGGTGATCGCTATGATCTCATCACCCCGCCGGAGATAATCTGGCTGGGGCGGCTCGTGGTCGGGTGCCTGAGCATCGGCACTGCTATTCTCGCGGGCGCCCTGGCGAGGCTGCTCGCTGGTCCCGGGGCCGGGTTGTTGGCCATGCTCTTCAGCTCTTTGTGCCCAGCCCTGGTCAGTCGCGGATCGAACCTGGCCCTCGATCCGACCGGAACATTTTTCGTGATCGCGGCGCTCTATCTTTGCCAGCGTTTGCGCAGCGCTGCCGGCGCCGCGGCGAACCGCGCGCTGTGGCTGAGCGCGGCCTCAGCCGGCATCGCGTCCGGCCTGGCCTTTGCCGGGAAATTCACCGCCGGCGCCGTTTTCGTCGCGGTGCTCGTGACCATCGTGACGCTCCGCATTACCTGGAAGACCAAGGCAACCCTGACCGTCATCGCCGGGGCCGGGCTTTTTCTCGGCGTTTTTTGCGGGGTCCCGGCCGCCGTGCTCCATCCGGAAGTAGTCGTCGGTGAATTGCATTATATCACGACGTTCTATCAGACAATCCGATCGGAACACGGCTACTGGCAGGCGGCAATGTCTGCCGGGGAGATCGGCGGGCCTCTGATGATGGCCGGCCTGGCCGGGATGGTCTGGATGCTTTGGAATCGCACCACGCGAGAAGTGGCCGTGAGTTGGATCGCCTTCGCCATTTTGCTCTTCCTGGGTTTCGCGTCATCCAGTTTCAAACCGTTCCGGAACCTCCTGCCGCTGGTTCCGTTGCTTTGCATCGCCAGCGCCTTGCTCTGCATCTGGTTGTCCGAATTTTTGAAAAACCGCGGTCAGGGCGCGATCAGGGCTTCTGTGATCGTGACGGCGCTGGTTTTCGTTATCTCCTTTTCGCTGGGCCGCGCCACTGTTCGCCATGTGCGCTGGCGCATGCAACGCGTCGATACCCGGGTCCAAGCCATCGATTGGCTCCAGAAGCACACCACGAAAGAGCAGACAGTTCTTGGTCTCCGTGAGACGGCGATCCTGCCGGCGGAATGGAGCCGCGTGGCGGCCCGGACGACGGTCGTTTCGTGGTTCGAGGCGGCCGATCTCCTCGATCGGGAGCGATTCGATTATGTCGTTGCGGGCGAGTTCAATCTCCGCTACGCCCCCGATCCGAACGCCTGGTCCGCCTATCTCGATCGTTGGAAGACCTTGGCCTCACCGCTGCCCGTTGAGGCGAGCTTTGGCCGGGCTCTTACCCCGATTGTTCCTTACCTGTGGCGCACGAACGAGGAGCACATCCTCATCCTGAAAGGGAATGCCCGGTGATTATTCGTCGATCCTGGCGCCGATCGTGACCGCCGGGCCGTTCGCATGCTTGGGATCGTCGTGAATGATGTCGATCTTCTGGTAGCCGCTCGCCTGCAACACGCTGCGCAGGGAAGCGAGGGTGAGCCAGATTGCGGTAGGCGACATGCCGCTGAGCGGTTCGTCCGGGCCGCCTTCGCCGTGAATCTTCCCGCGTAATCCGCGCCCGACATCCTTCGCCTCTTCTTCCGCAGCATATTGCGTCCAGATGAACAAGGCGGGCGCGACCGCCGGAAGCTGCTCGATCAATTTCCACGGCTCCGGCAGATGGTATAAGAGGCCCGAGCAGAATACGACATCGAATGCGCCGAATTCAGCCAGGCGCGCGTGCTCGAGATTTGCCTGCGCGAATTCCGCGTTTCGCACCTGCAACAGTTCCTGGACAAACCGCGCCTTCCGCAGGTTTGCCTCGCGCCCTTCCAGGGCCAGGACGCGCTGGACGCCAGGCCGCGCCGCCAGCATGAAGGTGTGCGCGCCCTCGAGCGCGCCGAGCTCGAGAATCGTCGCCGGGTTCGGAGCGAAACGAAAGAATTGTTCGATCCGCGCGTCGCCGGCAGCGCTGATTCCGCCCCCGTAATCATGGCCGTCGATCCGGAATTGAAAAATCCACGGAGCCAGCTTCGCGAATTCCGATGCTAGATCCGTCGTCATACCTGGGTGGATCGAGCGCTCCGTCGCTCGATGACATATGTGCCCGCGGAGCGGGGTAATCGTAAGCATCGCGCGACGGAGCGCGCGATCCACCTGCCGGCATCAGCCCGCGATAATATTCTGCTGATCATCTTCCGGGCATCATTTCGAGCAGCACGCCCTTGAAGTATTCCGTTTCCGGCAGCGTGGGAAGCACGGGATGATCGAGCGCCTGTTCGAAGCGGTGGAGCCGGCGCGCCGAGCGCCTGGCATCGACCAGCGCATCCGCGATGGTTTGGTTGAACACGGTTTCGGTCACGTGGTGCGAACAGGAAAACGTCGCCAGCAATCCGTCCCGCGAGAGCAGCTTGAACGCGCGGACGTGCAGCTCGCGATAACCGCGCAACGCGTCGTGCAATCCGCCTTTCGTTTTCGTGAACGATGGCGGATCGAGAATAATCAGGTCGTACTCCGCGCTGTTCTTTTCGGCCGCGCGCAGGAACTGGAATACGTCCTGTTCAACCCATTCGATCTCTAACGAATTCCGTTCCGCATTTCGTCGCGCCTGGGCCACGCTTTCCGCACTGCCTTCCACTGCGGTCACCTGTGACGCACCCGTCTTCGCGCACGCCAGCGCGAATGCCCCCTGGCTCGTAAAACAATCCAGCACGCGCCGGCCTTTCGCCTGCCGCGCCACCGTTTCGTAATGCGCCAGTTGGTCCAGGTAAAACCCGGTTTTCTGCGCATGAATCAAGTCCACCGTCAGGCGCATCCCGGCTACTTCGATTTCTGTTTCGCCCGGCCCTTCGCCCAACAACACGCTGACCCGGGGCTCCATCCCCTCCGCGCGCCTAACGGCCGCGTCGTTGCGCTCAACGATCGATCGGATCGCGGGCGCTTCGCCTGTCGCCTTCAATGCCTCCACGATCAGCTCCTTCCGCTGATCCATCGCCAGCGTGAGCGTTTGCAGAACCAAATTATCGCCGTAGCGATCGACGATCACGCCCGGCAAACCATCGCTCTCGCTCCAGACGACGCGGCACAACCGCGAATTCACCCCCCGCCGCGCCCGATACTCCACGGCCTGCGCGATTCGCCTTTGAAAAAAATCGAGATCGAGCTCCTGTCGCCTCCGCGAAAAACGCCGCGCCACGATCTGCGATTTGCTGTTGTAGATCGCGCTGCCCAGCAGCCGATCTTTTCCATCCTTGAGCGAAATGACGTCGCCATCAGCCGGATTTCCGAACGCTTTCAGTACTTCGCCGGAAAAAACCCAGTCGTGCCCGTGCAAAATGCGCGCGCGCGGTTTGACGACGATTCCAGCCATGGGCTAATGATGTCGCAGTTATGCCGACCACTCCACAATCGAATATCGAACTTCCCGGAATCAAAAAACTGCGCAGCGGAAAAGTCCGCGAGGTTTTCGATCTGGGCGAAACTCTTCTCTTCGTCGTGACCGACCGGCTTTCGGCCTTCGACGTCATCCTATCGGACCCGATCCCATCGAAGGGCGCGGTGCTCAATCAGCTTTCCGCCTTTTGGTTCAAACGCTTCGACACGATCGACAATCATTTCATCACCGCGGACTTCGAGCAGTTCCCCACGGAGCTGCAGCCATTTCGCGAACAACTCATCGGGCGTTCGATGATCGTGAAGAAAACCCAGCCGCTCGCGGTGGAATGCGTTGTCCGTGGTTACCTGGCCGGGTCCGGCTGGAAAGAATACCAGAAAAGCCAGAGCGTGTGCGGGATCAAACTTCCACCGGGACTACAGTTGGCCTCGCAGTTGCCGGAGCCAATCTTCACACCCTCGACGAAAGCCGAGGAGGGCCACGATGAGAACATCGATATGCAGGAATGCGCGCGCATCCTTGGCGACGAGATGGCGAACCGCGTGAAAGATTTGAGTCTCAAGATTTATTCCGAAGGCCGCGAACACGCCGAGGGCCGCGGCATCATCGTGGCCGACACGAAGTTCGAATTTGGGACCGTGGACGGAAAATTACTGCTGATCGACGAATGCCTCACGCCCGATTCTTCGCGCTTCTGGCCCGCGGACCAATATATCGTCGGACAGAGCCCGCCGAGTTTCGACAAACAATTCGTGCGCGACTATCTCGAGACCCTCGATTGGGACAAGACGCCTCCCGCGCCGCGGCTGCCTGCCGACATCATCGAAAAAACTTCCGCCAAATATCGCGAAGCCTACGAGCAGGTCACGGGAGCGCAGTTAGCGTAAGGTAGCACAGGCATCTTGCCTGTGGGGCAAACGGGCGTCTCGCCCGTTTCCTTCTGTGCGTCTCGTTCTAGCACCGGGCGAGACGCCCGGTGTCCCCACAGGCAAGATGCCCGTGCTACGATCCAATCAACTCACTCACCATCGATTTCTCTTCCTTCAGCTCCGCCACCGACGCATCGAATTTCGCTTTGCTGAATTCATTCAGCGGCACGTCCTGCACGATCTTCCACTTGCCGTCGCGCGCCCGCACCGGAAACGAACAGATCAAACCTTCTTCCACGCCGTAGCTGCCATCCGAGCAAACCGCGACGCTGTGCCAGTCACCCTCCGCTGTGTCGCCGTTCAACGAGACGACCGTGTCCACGATCGCATTCGCGGCCGAGCCGGCCGAAGACGACCCGCGCGCCTTGATAATCGCCGCGCCGCGTTGTTGCACCGCCGGGATGAACGTTTCCTTTAGCCACGTCTCGTCCCCGATGACCTCCGCCGCCGACCGGCCTTTGATCTTCGCGTTGTAGAAATCGGGATACTGCGTCGCGGAATGGTTCCCCCAAATGGTCATGTTGGTCACCTCGGTGATGTCCGCTGCAGCCTTCTGCGCAAGCTGCGCTTTTGCGCGATTTTCGTCGAGCCGCGTCATGGCGAACCAGCGATCGCGCGGGATCGACTTCGCGTTGTTCATGGCGATGAGGCAATTGGTGTTGCATGGATTGCCGATGACCAAAATGCGCACGTCCTTGGCTGCATTCTTTTCGATCGCCTGGCCCTGGCCGATGAAGATCTTCCCGTTGATCCCGAGCAAATCCTTCCGCTCCATCCCGGCTTTGCGAGGAACACTGCCGACGAGCAGCGCCCAGTTCACATCGCGGAATCCTTCGTCCAGGTCGGTTGTGGCGACGACATTTTTCAAGAGGGGGAATGCGCAGTCATCCAATTCCATAACGACACCTTTGAGCGCCTCGAAGCCCGCCGGAATTTCAATCAGATGCAGCGCAACCGGCTGGTCCGGGCCAAACATCGCGCCCGATGCAACGCGGAAGACGAGTGCGTAACCAATCTGTCCGGCAGCCCCGGTGATCGCGACCTTGATGGGTGATTTCATGAAATTATTTAGCCACGGATTAACCCGGATGAAACACGGATTTTAAACCCCATTTTCCTCATCCGTGTAAATCCGTGTTTATCCGTGGCTCCGTTCTTCCCGTCTTCTCGAGCAGCGCGCGGATCGCCTGCATCCGTTTCCGAACACTCCGGCTTTCCTTCAACCCCTGCACGGTTTTCCCCATGCGACGGCTCCAATTCGAGCTCGCGGCCGTGCCCGGCACGTTGAACCGGTCCTTTCGCGCCAGGAGATCTGTGATCATCACCAGCGCGATCCACGATTCGGAACGGAAAAGCGCCTCCATCACCGGTCCGTAAAAGTCCCGGTCGAAATCGCTCTCCGCGGTTGGCGCCGGAAAACCGGCGAACTCAGCGATCTTCGCGAGATCCTGTCTGGCCTGCTCTTTCGTAGAACTCGGTTCCTCGAAAGCCTCCTCCCACATTGCTCGCAGCGGCTTGTGATCGTGGGTCGCGTAGGTGGCCACGGAAAGGCGCTGGTAATCCGCCCCTGAAATCGAGCGGCCATCCGGATGATTCTCCCATTGCGGGATCTTGAATCCGGCGATGCCGAGTGAGCGCAGGCTGGGCCGGACATAATCCGGCACTGTCCCAAGATCTTCGCCGACCACCCGCGTCGCTCGCGCTTCCTCCAGCACGCCGCGCAGATATTCCTCACCTTCCCGTCGATTCGCTTCGCAGTTTTCCCAGGTGGAATCGTCGCGCGGATAAAACTGCGGGAAGGCGTCGCCGGTCTTTTCGCGCATCTGCTCGAAGGAGAGCGGGAGAAACTCCGCGTTGCGCGTCGGGCGCCAGGGGAAGGCGTAGATGCGGTAGAAGCCCAGGACATGGTCGATGCGGAAAACGTGAAAGATTTTTCGCACACCGCGCACGCGCCAGCGCCACCAATCCAAATGGCGCCCGCGCATCACGTCCCAGCGATAAAGCGGGATGCCCCAGTTCTGTCCCCACTTTTGGGTAAACTCGTCGTCCTTGAAATACGGCTCGGGCGGCGCGCCTCCAGACCACTCCAGGGCAAACTCATCCCGCCGCGAATACACGTCGGCGCTGTAAAGATTTACTCCGAACGGGATGTCGCCCATCAGAGCCACGCCGCGCTCTTCCGCATATTGTCTCGCGGCCTTCCATTGATCGAATGCCACCCACTGGACGTATTGGAAGAACCTCGCCCGTCCGTTGAATTGCCTCTGCTTTTCCGCAGATTGGGCGGCGATCCATTCCCGCGCCGCCTTCGGGCTGCGATGCTCCTCTTTCCACTGGTCCCAGATTTCCCTGCCGCCGTTTTCTTCCATGAGTGCGCGGAAGAACGCGTAATCTGCCAGCCACGCGGTTTCCTCGTTGCAGAAAGCCTCAAAACCGGCCGGCTCCTCGGCCCCACGCTGTGCAAAGCGAGCAAATGCTTTTTCGAGCAAGGCCAGCTTGGCCTTTCGGACACGGCCATGTTTCACCGGCCCCTTTCGCAACTTATCGAGATCGACCTGACCAATGACCTCGTTGAAATCCGCCTGCGTAAGATCTTCGGGCGAGCCGGGAGCTAGGTACAGCGTCGAAGGCTCCAAGGCGACAGCGCTAATCGCATTATACGGGCTGTGATCGCCGCCCATTTCATTGATCGGCAAAATCTGGACAAGCCGGAATCCGATTTCCGCCGCCCAATCGATGAATTGCCGCAATCCCTCCAGATCGCCAATCCCCAGGTCGCTCTCTGTTCGCAACGCAAAGAGCGGCGCCAGCACGCCGGCTATCTTATTGTCAGGAGACAGTTCCATACTTCACACAACGGGCACAAAGGACACCACGGACGCTTTGTTGTTCAACCCCTTTGTGACCTCTGTGCCCTCCCGTGTGAGATCCCGTCGATTTACCCGCGCCGGACCTGCCAATCCTCGATCAGCTTCGTCGGGATCTCTTTCAGGAAGCGCGAAGGCCGCTGGAACATGTCGCCGTAGCCGGCGTTCAGGCGCATGTGCGGGTAGGTGAGATACAGCTCATCCCGCGCGCGCGTGATCGCGACGTAAAACAGCCGGCGCTCTTCTTCAATGCTGTCACGCGTCTCGAGCGAGCGCGTGCTCGGGAACATCCCGTCCGTCAGCCAGATCACAAAAACCGTGTGATACTCGAGCCCTTTCGCCTGATGGACCGACGAGAGGTTCACCGCTTCGTTGTCCGCCGTCTGGTCGAGCGCCGGTTCCGCGTCGATGTTGCTGATCAGCGCCAGCTGAGAAAGAAATTCATGCACGTCCTTGAACTGGCGCGCAAAAGCCGCGAGCTGGTTCAGATCTTCCCGGCGCAGCTCGTAGTTGGTGAAATTTGCCTTCGCGTAGTCATCGTAAACCGCTTCCACGATCGACGTGATCATCTCCGACGGCGGATTCGGCTGCCCGCCTGGCGCGATCTCATCGAGCGTATGCGCGAGCTGTTCCCACGATTTTTTTGATTTCGCGCCGACTTGCATGGGGAGAAGCCGCTCGCTCCAGGAGGTAATTTCGCCGCGCTCGTCCAACCCTTTCTCCCACGCTCGCCAAAGATTATCCGCACTCTTGTTCCCGATGCCGGGCAATAATTTCACCATCCGTTTGAACGCGACCTCATCCCGCGGATTCGCGATGTACCGGATGAACGACGTCACGTCTTTCACGTGTGCCTGCTCGAAAAACCGCACGCCACTCGTGATCACGTAGGGGATGCCGCGCCGGGAAAGCTCGAGCTGCAGCTCGATGGCGTGGTAATGCGCCCGGTAAAGGATCGCGATGTCATTCAGCTCGATCCCTTCATCGCGCAGCTCCAAAATCCGTTGCGCCACGAACTGCGCCTGCTCGCTGCCATCGTTCAGTCCCACCACGGCCGGCCGGAACGCATTGCTCAGCCGTGTCGCGCTCAATTCCTTCCGGAACTGTTTCACGTTCGCGGCGATGGCCGCGTTCGCGACGTGGAGAATCTCCGGCACGCTCCGATAATTCAGCTCGATTTTGAAAACCTGCGCGTCCGGATAGCGCTCGGGAAACGCCAGGATGTTTTTGAAATTCGCGCCCCGCCACGAATAGATCGATTGGGCGTCATCGCCCACCACCATGACGTTGCGATGCTCGGCCGCGAGCGTGTCGATGAAATCCGCCTGGATCTTGTTCGTGTCCTGATACTCGTCCACGAGGATGAACTGGAACTGGCGCCGGTAGAAATCGGCGATGTGTTCGTGCTCTTTTAGCATCCGCAGCGTCTTTTCGAGCAGGTCGTCGAAGTCCATCGAGTTCGTGCTCTTCTTTTTCTTCTCGTAACGCGCGTGCACGTCCTTGATCTGCTCGAGAAGCGGCAGGAAATACGGAAACTTCTCCGCGAGCAACGCGTCGATCGGCGTCTCCGTGTTGATGACGAAACTGAAAATCTCCGCGAGCACGTCGCCTTTCGGAAACCGGATTTCCTTGGGATTGATTCCGGCCGCCGCAACGACCGTATCGATCAGGTCCTTCTGATCTTCGCGGTCCATAATGGAGAACCCGCTCGAATACCCGAGCGCGCTCCCGTGCCGCCGCAACATCCGATTCCCGATCGAATGAAACGTTCCGCCCCAAAGTCCGCTCGCGTCCACCGGCAGCAGGTTCGCCACCCGGTCGAGCATCTGGCGCGCGGCTTTATTCGTGAAGGTAAGGAGCAGAATATTCCGCGGGTCGATGCCGTTCTCGAGCAGGTAGGCCACGCGATAGGTGAGCGTGCGCGTCTTTCCGCTGCCAGCGCCGGCGATCACCAGCAGCGGTCCCGGCGAAGCCGTCACCGCCGCGAGCTGCTGCTCATTCAGCTCCGCCGCATAATCGATATTGATCGCCGTCGCATGCGGGGCGGGCTGGAGCGTGTATTCGCGAGACATCGGGCGTAACCGTCCGGTGGGCTGTTCGCTCTTCAATGGAAATCTGGGCGCGAAATCACGTTCGCATCCTTGCACCCGCTTTCGGGAGGCTCATTCGGATCATGGCGATAGGAAACCGTGCAATTTGGCCTTGGGCATTTCCTTCACATGCCGAAAAAATTCCGTCTCCGTGATTCTCGTCGGCCAGTCGAGCCGGATGGCAATTAAGAATCCTGCATTCTCCGGAAGACGTGTCGCTCCCACGGCCCCCAGCTCTATCAAATAACTTAAGTCCCGAATGAGCGCCTTATACGGATTTTTCATCCGGTAGAAATGTGCCGTCCGTTTAAATAGTTCTTCGAGTAGAATCTCCTCTTCATCGAGCAGTAAGTGAAGAAGCTGAACGTGACGGTCGGACATCACTCGTTTTCGAGGCGACTTCAAGCGACCGAAGAGATCGGTCATCGTATTGCGATAAAGCGCCTTAGCGACCTGCAATTTTATCTCGCCGGACAATCTCCGGCATTGAGCCTGAATTCCTTTCAGGGCAAATTTTAGAAAGGGCGTTAGATCATGTTCGTTTGCACGCGTCTCGTTCAGAGCGTTGAGATAGCCGACTTTTTGCTCGTAGTAGTAGTTCGACATCGCAATGAAAAGTGTATCGCGTAATCCGATTCGCTGGAGCATCAGTGCCTCCAGCGCGCGCGCTGTCCGGCCATTCCCATCGAGAAATGGATGCATGGCCGCGAAATGATAATGCAACGCTAACGCCTGGATGAGCGGATCATGTTCAGCGAACGTGGTGCGCGCTGCCGTGACTAGTTGTCCTATGGCCACGCCGCATTCATCACCTCCCTCCGCTCCGCGATGCCTTGGAGCGCCAAATATGACGTTCTGATCGCGTTCGCG
>DASQLH010000283.1:0-6367 GCA_035630155.1 Chthoniobacterales bacterium | reverse complement strand
TCGCGGATGTACTTCCGCATCTTCGGAGTCGTTTATGGCTTGGTCGCCATACTCGGCCTGATGAACATGGGCCAGCACACGATGTTGCTCGGGCTGATCAGCAACAACGACGCTGACACCTTCTTGCATATCGGGATCGCGGCAGTTTCGCTGTTGCTCGGATTTATTCCGGCGAGCAGCGAGGCGGTGTAACATCTGGAGACGGCACGCCCTCGTGCCGTTGGGTTGCAGCGTCGTTAGCCATCCTCAAACGGCACGGGGGCGTGCCGTCTCCAAGGCAGCGTCAGTCGGCAGCGAATTTTTCCAGGCGATCGATGGTCTGGATGATGTCGTCTTCGGTCGTGCGCGGGTTGATGGTACAGAGGCGGAGCGCGGTCTTGCCCTTCAGCGTGGTGGAAGTCAGGAAGGCAAAGCCGTCCCGCAGCATGAGCTCCACGAGTTTTGTCTGAAGTTCGTCGCTCTCTCCGAAGCGGAACGCGACAATGCCCATCTCGGCCGGCGAAAGTATTTCGCAGTTCTGGCGTGCACGCAGCTCCCTCTCCGCGAATTCCGCCAGCTCGAAGCCGCGCGTGATCGCATCGCGAAAAGCGGCCATCCCAAAGGTATTCATCGATAACCAGACCTTCAGCGCGCGAAATCCGCGGGTGAGCTGGATGCCGTAATCAGCCGGGTTCGTTTCCGCCGTGTTGCGGTGTACGTCGCGCATGTACTCGGGCATTAATTGAAACGCGGCTTTCAAATGCGCGGCGTCACGCACAAGGACGCAGCCGCACTCGAACGGCTGGAAAAGCCATTTGTGGGGATCGAGCGAGAGCGAATCGACGCGATCGAGTCCGCGTAGTTTTTCCCGGCCGCGCTCGCAAATCACCGCGGCGGCTCCGTAAGCGCCATCGGCGTGGAGCCAGAGATCTTCTTCCGCGCAGAGATCGGCGAGGCCGGAAAGCAGATCGACCGCGCCGGTGTTGGTGGTTCCGGCATTCGCGACCACGCAAAACGGGCGCAGGCCGCGGCTCTTGTCCGCGCGAATCTCGGCGCGCAGCGATTCGAGCGGAAGCTGGTAACGCTCGTTTGAAGCAATCTTCCGGCATTGCTCCGGCGCGAAGCCGATGACGCGCAGGGCGCGCTCGATCGAGTAGTGGGTTTGGTCGGAAAAATAAATTGTCGCGCCTTGAATCTGATCGCCCAATTTGTGGCGTCGCGCGGCGTGGAGAGCGGTCAGGTTTGCCACGGAGCCGCCGCTGACAAAGAGGCCGCCTGCGGTATCCGGGAAACCGCAAAAGCCCCGGAACCAATCGATCACTGTGAGCTCGAGCGCCGCCGCTGCCGATCCGCCCAGCCAGGTTCCGTTAAAAACGTTGAAGCCGGACGCAAGTGCGTCCGCCATGGTGCTGACAAAATTTCCGGGCCCCGGAACAAAGGCAAAAAAGCGCGGATGATCGACATGCAGGTTGTTTGGGAAGACATCTTTTTCGAGCCGAGCCAGGAGCTGATGCGGATCGGTGGGAGTTTCCGATGGTGCACCGGAGAACAACGCCATGAGCTGAGGCGGTTCGCCTTTGGCGCCCACGGGACCGTCGCGCATGCCCGCAAAATGCTGGACCAGCAGATCGACAACTTGGTAACCAAGCCGCTGCATTCCAGCTGTAGAAAGCTCCAGCTGCGCCGGCTTTGGTTCGTCGCTCACGCCGGAATTGTAGGGCGTTTCTGTGAAACGCCAATCGCCATGGGGGGCGTTACGGATTGAGGTCGAGTGTCTCGCCAGTGCTGTCGATTTTCACGACCAGTTTTGAGTACGTCCATTCGCCGGCGAATTTGGTGGCGACGGCGTAGATGGTCCCCTTCCCTTTGGGCCCGGAAATCGGAATCGTCAGATCGGCCTCGCCCGAGCTGCCGCTCACCTTCGTGTTCCCGGACAAGAACCAACCTTCCTCGATCGGAGTTCCAAGCGCGGTGGTGACGCGCTGGTCCGCTTTCGCTCGCGCGAGCGCGGTCTGGTAAACATCGGTTTGTTTCATCGCGCCGAAAACGACCAGGATAATGAAGGCCGCGAACGCACCGCCGAGAACGAGAGGCGTGAGGCAGCACCCGGTGGGGACAAACCATTTCCAGTTGCGGCTCCACCAGCCGGCTGGCTGTGGCTGCGCCTGCGGCACTGGCTGGGGCTGCGGCGCGGGCGTGAATGGCGGAGGGGGCGGCGGAGGCGCGGGTTCCATGCCCGTTTTTTCTCCTCCCAGAGCAGCGGAGTCGAGCACTTTTTCTGATTCCAAATCGGATTTGCATTGTGCTCGCAAAAACGGGTCGCTACCGTCGCGCCTTATGACCTCAAAACTGCTTCTCGCCGTCCTGTCCGCGATCCTGCTGGCCGCCGCGCCTGTCCGCGCCGCCGATGACACCGTCCTGCTCAACACGCTCGGCTACACCACGGGCCAATCGGTGCTCCTCACCCACATGGCCGTCGGCACCCTGCCGGACGCGTTTGTCGGAAAAGCTTATAAACCCGATCAGGCCACCACATTCGTGAACACCTACATCAATGTCACGAAGGGCATGAAAGAGCAGATGACCAAGCTGGTCGATGCCGACACCCTGAGTAAGAGCGATTCGCAATTCATTCAGAACACGATCGAGGTCCTCGATCTCGTCCTGCGCGAAGCAAACGACCTGAAGGATTTCATCACGAGCGGCAAGCAGGCCGATGCCCAGGCCTACGACAGCTCGCGCAAAAAAGCGCTGAAAGAAATCAAGACGCTCCTGAGCATCAAGGACTGAGGTCTCTCCAACCTGTAGCGGCCGGCGCGTCCCCCTTTAGCCGCGCCGCTCAGTCGCGCGTCTCTTCCTGTAGCCACGGTCCCGCCCCTGCGGGATCGCCGTGCCGGGAATCGCCCCGACATAGCGGGGCGACTACAGCGCTTGAGACGTTGCAGTTATTGTTGGACCTGCGCGAACAATCTCGTCACATGCGGCCAAAACACGAGCGCGCCGATGACCGCGGCGGCGATCGCCGTGATAAGAACCGCTCCGGCCGCCACATCTTTCGCGTCGCGGACCAGCGGGTGGAATTCTGGCGACGCCGCGTCGGCCAGAAACTCGAAGGCGGTATTCAACGCTTCGGCGGTCCAGACGATCGAAATCGCAAGAATGATCCAGCACCAATCCGCAGCAGTAACCTGGAACAGGAACGCCGCGCTGAGCGCAATCAAAGTGGCTCCCGCATGGATCCAGGCATTATGCTGGCAGCGGATCATCCGTGCGATCCCGGCGATGGCGTGACGAAAGCTGCGCACGCGACCTGTGAATTGGAATGGTCGCTCGTCTGATCCGCGCTGTGTAATCGCGGAACTTCCCGGCGTCGGCTTCATCGATTGGTTAGGCTTCGGCGCTGCGCCTGACGTTTCCCCGCAGCAGTACGGACATCATACCCAAAAAAAGAAATGCATTGGCAATATTTGGCACTCGGCGAAACCAAAAACTGGTCACGCGCAAGCGGTCTATCAATGGCAGCGACAAGCCATCCGCACTCAACTGCCCCTGGATCGGCAACTGAATGGCGAAGGTGGAAACCCAGGCGACCAGCTGCAATACGAGAGCCAGCCAGATCATCCACCGGGGGATTGATGCCGGTCGAAACCAAAGGAGGAGAATTGTTAATAGGGTCGCGACGACCAGCGGAACGACCATGTAGCCGATGATCAGAGGACCGAGAGCCCGATGATAAGCACGGAACTCGTTCGCCCCGATCAGAGGCCAGGTCGGGTAGTTGACGAAGCTTTCCACGGAAGCCGCCCCCATCCCGTAGAACACCAGAGCGAAAGTAACCACAAAGAGCCAGACAGACGTTCTTGGCGAACTGTGCATAATCGTCATCTCGAACCGGAAGAAATCGGAGGCGAAGCGTCTTCGAATCAGTCAGCCCTGAATCATCTTAGTTCGCATCCGAGGTGATCTGGCGGCGGACGGGATTGCAATTACGTTTTGCTGATAACATCCACATGAATCCCTTGAAACTCAGCTTGTTCCTCGCTACGTCATGAAGTCCGACACCGGCGCCATCGGCTCGATGTGATCGCAGAATATCTTGAACGTCGCCAGGATCGGCACGGCCAGGATCATTCCGGAAATCCCCCACATCCAACCCCAAAACGCAAGCGCGACCAGGATGAGCACGGGGTTGAGCGTGAGCGAACGGCCGAGCACCCAGGGAGTGATGAAGTTCCCTTCCAGGATGGCGATGATCAAGTAGCTGGCGGGGAAGATCATGGCGTATCCGAGGCTGTCGAAGCTCAGGACCGCGCCCAGAGTCATGCAAATGATGCCGGTGAGTGCACCCAGATACGGCACAAAATTGAGGAGCGCGACCATGACGCCCCACATGATCGGGTTCTGCAGCCCCAGAAAATGGACGGTCGTGCCGACAGCAATGCCGAGGCCGATATTAATGAGGGTAATCGTGAGGAGATATCGCGAGATCTGGCTCTCAATCTCACGCATGATGGAGACCGCGCGCTTCTTGTCCCCGAGCCGGGGCGTTATCCGGATGATTTTCATCAGGAACACTCCGTCATAGGCCAGGAGGAAATAGAGCAGGATAAACATCACCGTCGTGCTGGCGACAAACTCGGGCCCCTGGGTGAAAAACACCTCGGCAAAAGCGCTCCGTTTTACCACGACCGTCTGCGTCTTCTCCTGGGGTTGCTCCGGCGAAGTCAGCTTGTCGATCTCGCCGGTGGCCTGCGCGACTTTTTCGATCGGCTTCTTGAGGGGCAGGAGCTTCTGCTGGAGTTGCTGCAGACTGTAGGGCGCTTTTTCCAGCCAGCCGGCAGCCGGTTCGGAGAGAAACGAGATTCCGTAAAACAGGAGCCCGATCAACGAAAGCAGAACCAGGGCAGCTCCGAAGGGAGGGCCAATTCGAATTCGCCCGAGCGCACGGACGAGCGGCGCCAGGAGGTAGCTGAGCAACAATGCCAGCACCAGCGGCAGCAGCATCGCGCGCATGAAATACATCGTGTAAAACACCGCCAGGATGAAGAGCCCGGTGAGCGCGAACGATTTGATATCGAAAGGGCGACGCAAAACATCCGTCAGTCGAAGTCGCCGAACCGCGGTTTTGTCCGCCTTTCCTGTCTCCTCACGATCGTCGAAAGCCATTTGCTGATGAATCGCGACTGCGCCCCTGTTCGCGCGCTCGCATCTTCACAAGGAGCGGCGGTCTCCAGCCCGCCGAACCAAACCACGGCGGTTTGTAAACCGCCGCTCCTTGGCGAACAAACTCCTTCGTAGCCAGGAAGCGGTCGCTCGTGATATTCTCAACCCATGATGCGTTGGCTCGCGTTGCTCGTCAGTCTTCTCATCGCGGCTACTTTGCCGGCGGAAGAAGAGGAATTGCCGAAGAAAGATCCGGCCGAGCCGCTGGAGATCGAGCCGCCGCTGCTCATCCAGGAAACGCCGAACCGGAACATCGTTTACAACGCTCCGCCGGCAGCGCCCGGCCAGAAGGATCTCGATCCCGAACGAATCACGGTCGCGCTGGAAAAGGCCAAGAAAAACGCGGCGTCAGGCGAGCGGCTTTACAAGAGCGGGATCATCGCGAAGGTCGATGCCGAAAATCGGGCGCTCAAAGTGGTCCGGTTGGAAGCGGACCTGGCCGAGGCGAAGCTCGAGCTCGCGAAACAAAACCTCGAAGTTCAACAAGTCCGGCTCGATGCCGGGGAGATCTCGGCCGAGGAACTGGAAACTTCGAAATCGCTGTTGGCCGGCGCGACGAAGGAAGCTGAATCCGCCGCCGCCAGGAAAAACAAGGCGGAGCTCGACGCCGCCGAGCTGAATCTCCGGCGACAGCAGAAGCTTCTCGCCATGGGAAGCGGCCGGAAATCCGAAGTCAATCGGGCGCAGGAAAAGCTCAGCACGTTGCAACAGAAAAATTAGCGCAGGCCGCTTGACCCGCCTCGCAGAGCGCGATATTGAGCGCTCTCCGGACCCCAAGGAGCGGCGATTTGAAATCGCCGAACCGACAAAAACGGCGGTTTAAAACCGCCGCTCCTTGAAGCCGCAACAGAAAAAGTGCTTGTCTGTTGCCCCGTTTTTTCGGAGAACCGCAACGCAACCGACGATGATGAAACGACTTGTGACAATTACCCTTGGAAGATGGACGCTCGCTAGCATTACGCTTTTGACTATGGCCTCAACCGCCGTTGCCAGTGCCTTTCCTTTATCCGGTCCCACGACTCCAGGAAACCAGGCGAAGCTCAATGGCAAGTTAGCGCTCGCTCCGGCAAATGCTCCGATGGCGGTAAAGCGCGCGATCTGGGCGGCCAACCAGTTGCGGACCAAGCCGTATCGTTTTGGCGGCGGCCATAAAACTTTTCACGAC
>DASQLH010000282.1:0-2125 GCA_035630155.1 Chthoniobacterales bacterium | reverse complement strand
TGATCGCGTCGGTGATTTGCAGGTGGCGTCCGGTGACTTTGACGGGCGGATGAGCGTTTTTGGTTATCACTTCATTTCCTTTCGCTACATTTGAAAACGCTCGCCGAGATAGAGCTGGCGGCTGATGGGATCGTTGATGAGAAAATCCTTGGTGCCTTCGCTTTCGACGCGGCCTTCGAAGATGAGATAGGCCCGGTCCACGATGGAGAGCGTCTCGCGCACATTGTGGTCCGTGATCAGAATGGCGAGCCCGGACTTGCGAAGATTGACCACGATCTGCTGAACATCATAGACCGCGATCGGGTCGACGCCACTAAACGGTTCGTCGAGCATGAGCAGGCTGGGCTGCGTGACCAGCGAACGCGCAATGGTGAGGCGCCGTTTCTCGCCGCCGCTGAGGGTGATCGCGGTGTTTTTGGCGATGCGCTCGATCCCGAATTGGTGGAGCAATTCCTCGCAACGCTGGCGCCGCTCGGACTTGCTCAATGGTAATGTCTCGAGAATCGCGAGGATGTTTTGCTCGACCGTCATCTTGCGAAAGATCGATTCCTCCTGCGGCAAATACCCCATGCCGAGCCGCGCGCGTTTATACATCGGATACTGCGTCACGTCCGTGCCGGAGAACATGACGCGGCCACTGTTCGGCCGGACGAGGCCGACGATCATATAAAAGCTCGTCGTTTTGCCGGCGCCGTTCGGCCCGAGCAAACCCACGATTTCGCCCGCGCGCACCTTGATGTCGATGCCGTTTACCACGGCGCGGCCGCCGTAAATCTTTACGAGCTGCTCCGTAGCGAGGACGTATTCCTCCGCTTCTGGCCGGGAAGAATGCGACATCGGGGGCGAGCTGGCGGCAATGGGGCTGGTCACGGCTTGGGCGTCTCCTCGGCCTTGGGGGCCTGACGGATCTCCGTTCGGCTCGGCCCCGTTGTTTGTAACTGGCCCGCTTCGTTCAGGATCATCACTGTATCTGGGCTCGTGGCGACGTGGGTATTCAGACCCTGCTGCACGCGAGGGTTTCCGGTCAGTTCAAAATTTCCAGTCGCCGCCGTGTAAACAGCCCTGTCGGCGCGCCCCACCATGCGGCTCGGCGGACCGCCTCCCGGATCGGGACGCTCGCGCACCACACCGACGTTGCCTTCGACGACCGCCTTCTCGAGGCCTTCGCCCTGGTCCTTGGCGATGTAGATGGTGAGTTTGTCTCCCTGGATCTGAAAACGCGGGTCGGTCACGATGATGTGCCCGCTGAAGGTGCCGAGCGATTTGGTAGAATCGAAAACGGCCTGGTCCGCGTAAATCTCGGTCACGATCTGTTCCCCGGGGGCGGCAGCTTTTTTGGCATCCTTCGCTTTTCCGTCAGGGCTCTTTTCGACCGTTACTTTCACATCCTTCGGCGTCTCGGCCGGCGCAGCTTCGGGCAAAGGGCGCGGTGTCCGGGAGGAGAGCGTGGATGGCGCGGAGCCTTGGCCGCGGGCAATTCCCCCAAGCACTGCCACGCATAGCACTGCGCAAACACCGAGCAGATTTCTCATTCGGGTTCGTTTCCGGCCGTCCGCGCTTTACCTCTTACTACCATCTTTACGTTTCCCGCCAGCGTCCCGATCCGGGAAATCATTTCGAACTTCATTGTATCGCCGGCGATCTCGAAATCGGAGCGCTTCAACGTCGTGCGGACCTTCGAGGAGAGCACCTGCGTTTTTAGGTTAAAGACCGACGTCTGCATGTTGATCTCCATGTCAGTCGTCTGCGTGTCGGGCAGGAATGTCGTGAATTTCACTCCCTGAAATTCGATATTCTCTTCATCGAGCCGCTTGGTCACGCCTGCCTGCAGCTTCCCGCGCAGCCGTCCCAGAAGGTCGTAGTCGGGCAAAACCAGACCCTTTGCATCATGCCCGGTGGCGATGGGGACATCGGTGACCCCCTCCTCCGGCTTGGGCCGCGGTTTTTTTGGCGTGGCCGTGGCTTTGGCCGCAGGGGTGGCGCCCTTTTTTTCGGCGGCAACGACGACACCACAGGTGAGAAGGGCGAGGACTAGGAAAGCGGAGAACGCGCTGGAGATTCCGGCGCGACCGCTACGAAACGGCAGCATGAATAGCTTTTAACATGCGAAGATGCTTCGGCAACT
>DASQLH010000281.1:0-20418 GCA_035630155.1 Chthoniobacterales bacterium | reverse complement strand
AGGTAGAGGATCGGCTTGGGCGGCGCTTGATTGGCCGCCGGAGTTGCCGCCGCCATGACGGCTTTGCCGGGCTCTTCGCTTGGGCTGGCCAGATCGGCTGGAGCTGGTTTGCTCTCGGTGGGCGACGTTTTGCTGGTCGGCGTACTTGACGCGGTGGGACTGGAGCGAGGTGATGAACTGGGCGTGGGACTGGCAGCGTAGGCGACGAGTCCGACAGCCAGGGTGGCGAATGCGACAGTGATTTTGTGTGTCGTTTTCATGCTGGGGTCCTTTCGAGTAAGGGTAAGAGCGACGGGGTATTTTTCCGCCTGCGACTCAGAGTGGCGAGCGCGAAAAAAAGTTACAAGCCTCTTTTTTTGCGCGGGTCCCCTCAGGGAGAACCTTGCGCTGCGCTTTAGGGGGCGGCGAGAGCTGACTTTACGTCCGGGTACAACCGGAAATATTTATCGAGTCGCGCGCTCTCGAGAATCGTCATCACCGTTTCCTGCGCACCGGCGAGCAGGAAAACGCCGCCTTCATGTTCCAGGCTTTGCATGGCGCCGATGAGCACGGCGATGCCGGAGCTGTCGACGTAAGGCACACGGGAAAGATCGACGATAAGTCTTTTTGGCTTCTCATCGATGATCTCGCGCAGCGAAGCACGCAGCTCCGGGGAAACGTGAAGATCGATGGCGCCCTCAGGGGAGAACACATTTGGCGTTTTGGATTCGGGCATCTTGGCGACGAGCATGCCATTCGGCTCATCTCAGTGTCAAGACACCCCGGCGCTTCCACCAACGTCGCTCATGGAGGACAAAAAAACGCCAACCGGGAGCAACCGGTTGGCGTCTTTGCTAAATTAGAGATTAAGAATCCGCGTTCGCTCGGGATTAGGAGCCGGCCTTCAGGCTGTTGACGATCTTTCCCACTTCCGCCTGGTGTTCCTTCTCCTTCGCCGTCGTGACCCAGTAGGTCATGATGATGAGCTTGTCCTTGATCGGAACGAACACAATGCTGACCGCGGCCGGGCCGTCTTCATCCTTGCCCTGGTAGAGCAGCTCGGTCGCCTCAAGGCTGCCGATCTTGAAGCTGTTCTCTTTCTTGGTCGACTCGTCGAGCGTGACGTTGTGGCTCTTGAGCATTTCAAAGGTGTCGTCGATCTCGCCTTTCATGCCCTTCTCACTGCCCACGGCCACGACCGAGAGGTAAACCGCGTCATCCGGGCTTTGTCCGGCCACGCCGCCGTCAATTTCGCTGGGTTTCCAGGAATCAGGCATGTCGATGGAAGCCACCGCGAAGTCGTCATCGGGGAGTTTAAAGGTTTTGGCGTCTGCCGAGAGAATGCCGATGATGGCGAGGGTGAGGAGAGTAAGAAGTGTTTTCATATGTTTTGTTCTGTGAACGAGGAATAGACGCCAGCTCAGTAATGGCGGCAAGAGAGATATCGAAGTGTGATTGAAAGAGACTGGAGGACCCAACTGGAGCGATGGTTGCAGCAGCGCTATGTCGAATTGTACGAAACAATCGGCCAACCTGTTCCGCTGACCGGGCTGCGGATTAATCCGCCGCTGGGAGAGGAGGAGGCGAAATATTTCCTGCGCGGCCTGGAAGACGGCTTGTTCGAGCTCGATGAGTTGGGATACGTCCAGAGCGATCTGCTGCCTCCGCCGAGCGTGGGGAACACGAGACAAAAGATGTGCCAGATATTCTGGCACAACCCGCCGCCCCCGCGCCTGTTTCGCGAGGGCATTTGTCAGCTTGCCACAGCGTCATCGCTGATTCTGAAACGTGGTTGGTTGAAGAGCCACATCGTGATGGAGCCGAGCATCAAGGAGCATCGTTCCTTCGCCTATGGAGTGGATATTTTGGTGAAGGCTAGTCCCGAGAAGATTCTTATTTGCGTGGAAGTTAAACGCAGTGCGGCTGAGTTGGAGAAACTGGTCAGGGATCTCACCGCCTGCTGCAGGCGCGGGGCTCACGCCAGGGACGATTGCGGCTTCCCCCAAAATCATCCGAAATACGAATTCTGCGCGTTTTACAAACCTGAGTATTTCTTTGCCGTGGCGCCGGACGCGGAAACTTGTTTCAGGCTGATATACAAAAACGAGTCGATCGAACTCGAACTATTGCCCTCCCTTCCGCCGCGCAGTCTGCTGGAATTGGGCTAGAAAAGATCAATCTCTCTGGCGCCCTGGCCAACAATGGATCATCAAGGAGCGGCGATTTGAAAATCGCCGGTTTAATTGGTCGGCGGTGGCAAACCGCCGCTCCTTGAAGCTCGGCGAGGCGCGCCGTTGCTAAGAAGACCGCGGCATCAGCGTCCGCCTTGGACGCTTAACTCCCAGCGGTAGCCATCAAGATCATGAAACCAGATGCCCATGTGCGGGGAGCCGGGCGCTTCGGGCCCGATCTCATGGCCCGGGTCCTCGAGATCAACCCTATGCTTCTTGAGGTGCGCCAGCGCCTTTCGCAAGGCCGCTATGTTCGGAAGATGAAACGACATGTGGCCGATCGTTTTCGGTGATGGCCTGCCTTTGGACAGGGCGATCGTGACGTTGTCGTTGCCTACGGCCACCCCGTCCTCGAACTCGAATTGTTTCTTCAAACCGAGCGCGCGCTCGAACCATTTTGCGCTGCGCTTCGGGTCGCGGACAGCCAGGCCGAAGTGACCGACAACCCCCACGGTGAATGGAGCTTTCATGAATTTTCCGCAGCCTCTTCCGAGGCGCGGATCTTTCGGCGGGAATGTGGCGAGTTAGTCAGCCGCGTGATACGGCTGACTAACTCTGCCGAAGTTACTGCGCGCAGCGCTTTGGCTGCGGCGGACGTCCTTACGGAGTCGCGGACGGCGAAGGCGACGGCGAAGGGCTATCGCTCTTCTTGGTCGATTCCTTCTTGGTGGTCGTCGACTCTTTCTTGGTGGCGTCGGTGGACGACTCTTTCTTGGTGGTCGACTTCTTGGTAGTGGTCGCCTCCTTTTTCGCCGGAGCTTTTTCCGGGGTAGTCGTCGTTGTCGTTGATTCGTTCTTGGTGGTGCAGGAGCTTATGAGCCCGGCAGCCAGCATAACGGTAATGGAATAAACTAGGGATCGTTTCATAGGTTGGTGGTTGACGAGGGCGAGAATGTGCGGTCGCCGCGGGGACTGCAAGCAATTATTTAGGGCTAAAACCATGTTCAAGACCAAGTCCGTTCACACCAAAATCGAGCCGCGAAAAGACGGTCTCCGCATCCTGGCGGCCCGCGGCCGCGGGCGCGGCTTGCCCAGCGATCGCTACGACATCTGGATGGCAAACCTCGGCCCCAGCGAGCAACTAAGAGACGCCATTCTCTCAGGCAAAATTTCGTGGCGGGAATACAGCCGGCGTTATCTGGAGGAGCTGCGCGAATCGGACGGGATCGATCGCCGCAACCGGCAGATCAAGAATCACGGCCAGAAGTTCACTCTGCGGCTTCTCCAGCACTTCGCCAGGAACCAAACCGTCACGCTCCTTTGCCATTGCGCCGAGGAAGAACCGCATTGCCACCGGCATCTGTTGAAAGCGTTGCTCGAGAAAAAAATCTAAGGCCTTTCATCCCGAGCCTTCCACTCCGTTCCCCCCCCACAGGATGACGCTACGTTATCCCAGCGCGAGATCGTCGGGTGTAAGCACCAGCCGCTCGACCCGCTGGCCGCGGGCGAGCGCTTCGACGATTTCCGGCACATCCGGCAGCGTTACCCGGCCGTAAAAAAAATGATCGGGCTCGACCAGAATGCAGACGCCGCTGGCGCACTGGTCCAGGCAGCTCGAGGTGCACGCGCGCGCACCCAGCTTCGCCAGCCCACGCGCGGCGAGCTGTTCCTTTAATGCTGCCCGGATCGCTTCCGATCCCTTCTCCGCGCAGCAGCCTTTGTCATGATCAGGCTCGCGGCGATTGGAGCAGACGAAAAGATAACGCGCCCGTAGCGGCATGAGGCAGGTTGGCAGCCGGTGCGGGCGCGGTCAATCCGCCCTCACTACCGCGAGCGGCGGAAATCCCAATTCCCAAAAACCGAATCCCAAGCAAACCGACAAAATCCCAAAGAACCAAAGCTAGACCGCCGTTCGGGCGTTTTGGATTTTCCCGCTCTGGGATTTACTTGGGATTTGGGATTTTGCGATTTGCGGGTCCCACCAGTCCGTCTCTCCCAAAGGGAAAGAGACTGGCGAGGGGAGTGCATGGCCGGATCCTCTGTAAGGCACGGGCGAAGTCACAGTTCCTTCTCCCTGAGGGAGAAGGTTAGGATGAGGGTCAATTGGACGCTAGCCACTACCGCGAGCGGCGGAAATCCCAATTCCCAAAAACCAAATCCCAGGCAACCAAAAAGTTCCAAAAGGACCAACGCTAGACCGCCGTTCGGGCGTTTTTGCCTTTCCCGCTTTGGGATTTACTTGGGATTTGGGTTCTGGGATTTGGGATTTTACGATTTGCGGGTCTCAAGCCGCCTTTTCCAATTCCTCTTTCTTCGGCTCGATGATTTCCTTGGCCGCGCGATTACCCGAGAGGACGGCGCCGTTCATGAACCCGGAGAAGTCGCCGCCCGTATGTTCGCCGGCGAAGACAAGCCGGCCATCCAGCTCGGCCGGCGCCGCGGCCTCGAGCAGAGTGGTGTACTGGCCGACGAGCGGGCAGGTGTAACTGCCGCGGGTGAATTTGTATTCCGGCCAGTTCATCATCGCGCGTTTCCCGTCGAACTTGTCGTTGATGCCCGGAAAGACGCGGTTGAGCTCTTCCTTGAATTTGTCGAAACGCTCCGTGGTGAAATTCTTGGCCGCGGAACCGCCCAGGAAATTGGTCAGGATGCCACTCTCGCCGGTCTGGCCGCGACTGGTCTCCCAGGTGCATTGCAGCGGCAGATCGGTGAAGAGGCTGCCGTTACTAGCGGCCGGCAGTTTCACGGCGGGATTGCGCCACCAGCGCTCGGTGAAGCCGTACATGACTTTGGAATTGTTGCCGTAACCCAGCTCGGCGATCGCCTTCTGTTTCTCTTTGCTCAAGCCGAGGGTCTTTATTCCCTCCACCTGCCGCAGCATCGTGAAAGGAATGGTGCAAATGGCGCGGGTGAACTTGAGCGACTTCGTGCCGCCTTCGGTGGCGAAATTCAACGTCAGGTTTGGTCCCGCCTGCCCGATCTTGGCCAGGCGATAGCCCTTGTTGATCTTCACCTTCCCATCGATCGCTTTCGCGAGCGCGTTCGGGAGCGAGCTGCTCCCGCCCTGGATGCGCTTCGACTCGTCGCTATCGCCGAAAAGCTTGAAGCCCTGGCTCGTGTCGGCCTGCAGGTAGGCGATGAGATTGAGCGCGGATTGCTCATCGAGATCGCGGCCGTACTCGATCGTGTAAGCGACCCGGAGCATGTCCACGACCCATTTCTCGACTCCCTTGCCGGTCTCCGTGAGATATTCGGCGAGACTGATCTTGTCGAATTTTTCGGCCTTCTCGGTGAACTCTTCGTCCTTGTCCAAAATGCCATCAAAGTCCCCCGCGAGCTTCTTCGCGAACGGTTCGAACGCCGGGATCAATTCCTTATCGGTGTAGTGCTTGCCGCCGAAATAATAGAGATCGACGCCCGCATCGCCGTCCTTGAGCTCTTGAATCTCGACGCCCAAATCTTTAGCGAGCGCGATCAGGTCGTCGTGGTTGGAGTCCACTAATTCGCCGCCCAGCTCGCAGAACATCGCGTCCTTGTTGAAGTCGTTCTTCGTCAGGACCCGGCCGCCGGTGCGCTCGCTGCCCTCGAAGATCTCGCACGGAATTCCGGCCTGATGCAGCCGGTAAGCCGCGGTCAATCCCGCGATCCCTGCTCCGATAATGGCCACCGGATCGCCGCCGCCAGCGCCCGGTTTGGGGCTGGGACTTTCGGCCGCGCGCGCCAGATGCGGCGCCAGGCCGCCGGCCGCCGTCAGCAAACCAGCCGCGCTGAGCATGCGCACGAAGTCGCGCCGCGAAACGCGCGAAGCTTCCTCAGCCTCGAAGAAGAACTCGCGATGCTGCGGATTCTCATTCAGCCAATGCGCCCGGCGCATGGTCTGCATGAGCTTGCGAAAAAGAGGGGTGCGTCCGTATGACATAAGTCTTCTCCGGTAAAAGATGAGTGCGTCTTATTATTCGTCGTTGGTCGGGCCGACGCAGATCATCCAGAGCTTAAAGAAATTCATGATCTGAACTTTAGTGAGCTGGTTCGCGTTCAGGTTGTACTTCACCTTGCTCGATCCCGGCATGTCTTTGCCGGCGACTGACTGCATCTGGTCTTCGTAAGCGATGGTGCCGGTGAGCGATGGGATCGAATTGTCCACCGCGAAGAACGCTTCTTCGTCCGACATCTTGGCGAACGCGTCCGCTTCCGTCGTGGCCGGTTTCGTCTTGGCTTCGTTCCAGCGCAGGTTGAATTCGTACTGGCCTTTGCCGTTCGTGGCGCGGTTTGGATCCTCGACCCACTTGATCGAGCCGGTCACGACGTCCTCGACGTCCTTGCCATTCTGGATATAGGCGAACCGAATCCCGTTCGTGTAATAATTCCCCGTCTCGTAATCGTAATCGAGATTCCCATTCACGCTCGTGCGCGGATAGCTCTGCGCGGGGCCGATCGCGAGCGCCAGGCTCTCGAAGCGCATCGGGTCGGTGTTCTTCACTTCCACCTTTACTTCCTTGCCCGCGAGCTGCCGGATATAGGTGACGGCGTTCGACGGCTTCTTCCCTTTGCCGATCAACCGGCCGCCGAACTTGTCGGTGAACGCCGCCGCGCGTCCGATCGCGTCAACCGCGATGCGGTGGGCGCTGTCCGCCGCACCTTCCACGGAGTAAACGCCATCCTTGATCGGCACCGTGCCGACCCATTTCCCGATGTTCTTCTTCTGCGACATGTCCACCGGATTGATCACGGCCAGGTCGATCCCGTAATTGAGCGCGCCCTTTTGTTCCTGAAATCCGAGCACGCCTGGGAGGTAAGGTGTGCGTTCGATTTTTCCTTTGAACTCCGTGGTCTTGGCCACGTTGAAGGTCAGATTGTAAATGTCCTTCTCGCCTTTTTGCGGCTGGCCTTTCTCGTTCACGTTTTTGCGCGAACGGAAATCGATGTCCATGGAGCCGGTGATTACGCCGGGCTGCGTCAATTTCTCCTGGTCCTGGGCGAACGCCGATGAAGTGACGAGCAGGGCTGCGAGGAGGCTGCTCTTGAGCGTAACGATGCGAAGCAATGGTGTTTTCATGGATGAGGATCGCGATCTTTGCAGGGTCGCTCGGCGAGGACAAGTCCGTTATTGCCCCCCGCGGCGAACTTTTCGAGCGGCCTCCAAGGAGCGGCGATTTATCCCGCAACGGCGGGACCGACCTTAAGAATGGGCGATTCAAATCGCCCCTCCTTGAAGCTGCAAGGACGATCGCCGCCGACAGCCAGAGCAGCGCGTAGATGTACCAGAATGCTACGAAGGCAGCGCCTTTGAAGAGCGGGAAAATCATCCCGGCGCCCGCCGTATTCACGGCCGCGTGAAACAACATCTGGGCGAAGACGCTCCCTTTCGTGCGGTTAAAGAGCCAGGTGTGGATGAGCGTCCCGGCCAGCAATGAAATGAGAAACGCCGGGATGATCGGCAGCGGGAATTCATTTCCCATGAGCGGCAAATGCCAGAGCGCCCAGATCGGCGCGAGGATGAGACTCGCCCGCAACGGCGAGTAATCCTTCTGCAAGCGCGGGAGGGCAAATCCGCGCCAGCCCGGTTCTTCGCCCAGCCCGATGAAGAGGAAGATGAAGATAAATCGCTCCGGCAATTCCCGCCAGGCCGTGGCGACCGGCATAGCGGTTACTTGTGCCGAACGCGGCCATGATCGCGACCGCAATCGCGCAAAGCGCGACCGGCAATCCAAAGATCACGCCATACCAGCGAAGACCGATGCGGCCGCGGACGATTCGCGCGAGCAGTTCGCGAATTCCTGGCCAGCCCTCAACGAGCCCCGCCACGATGAGCGCCGCGACAAATGGCCCCAACGGGTTTGGGCCTGAAGTGCGTCCCTGGGCCAGCGCCAGAAGCCACGGATACCAGGAAAGCAGGAACGCGAGCGAAAAGAAGATGGCCAGTTCGCGTTGCGCGATCGCGTCGCGCCATTTCGCCCGGGCCGCCGTTTCAATCGTTAGGCCAGCACTCAATCTATATTTGTGATGCGCGCTCCAGGTCCCGCGGATTCAAAAAAGCTTCGCGCCGGCTCGCACGTTTTTTTGATGGGCGAACCGGCGGGGCTGTTGAAGAATAGATCGGCCTGCGCTTTTGGGTGGAACTTCCGGAGCCGCATGCGGTAGAACCATTATGTGACTGCGTCCTATCCCGGCTTCAATTCGATTCCCGTTGAGCCATGGACGAACTGACGGAAATCGCGAGAGCGGTGGCGAAAGGCCAGTGCATTCTCTTTCTCGGGGCGGGCGTCCATTACGGTCCGCCCGCGGGCGCGCCGCAACAATACTTTGACGCTTATCCCGAGGAAAAGCGTCCGCCGCTCGGCGCGGCCCTTTCGCGGACTCTGGCGGCGGAAAGCGAATACCTCGAGCGCTTTCCCGGGTGGGACACCGGGGATCTCAAGCGCGTCGGCTGGCATTACGAAGACCGGCTCTCACGCAACAAATTGATGAAACGGATCAAGGAGGAGGTCCACGTCGGCAAGATCGCGTCGCCCGCGGTCCGCGGTCTGGCGGCCCTGGATTTTCCCCTCGTGATGACGACGAACTTCGACCAGCTTTTCGAGCAGAGCCTTCGCGCCCTTGGCAAGCAGCCGCAGCTCTCCATTTATAGTCCTTCGTCAATGAATCCAACGGAGGATCCGACCGACGACCCCACGCCGGAGAACCCGCTGGTCTGCAAGCTCCATGGCGATGTGGACGATCCGGAATCGGCGGTGGTGACAGATGAGGATTACATCCAGTTCGTCCTGCGCATGGGCGACAAGGCGCCGTTTCATCCGGTGCCGGAGACGTTCCTCTATCGCTTCAAACGCTGGCCGACGCTCTTCATTGGCTATAGCCTCATCGATTATAATCTCCGGCTCCTCTTCAAGGCGATGCGGGTGAATCTCGACCCCGCTCTGTTTCCCGAAACGTATTCCATCGACCCGAAACCGGACCAGCTCATCGTGCGCTACTGGAGCGACCAGCGGCGTTACGTCCGCTTCGTCACGCAAGACGTCTGGACGTTCGTGCCGGCGCTTTACGAGCGGATCAAGAAAGCCCCAATGCCCGCATGAGCGAGTTGCCTAAAATGCCGTGGCCGCACGAGCCGTATCGCGGCATCGAGCAATTTCGTTTGATCGATCGCCCGATATTTTTCGAACGGCGCGAGGAGACGCGCCGGCTCATTCGCCTGGTCTCGATTTATCGGGGCACGCTGCTTTATGGCGAGTCCGGCACGGGCAAGTCGTCCGTGATCAACGCCGGATTTATTCCCGCCATGCTCGAGGAGGGCTTCCTGCCGGAACGGCTCCGTGTGCAACCACTGCCGGGCGGCGAACTGGTGGTCGAACGTATCCCGCTAACCGATGAAGGAACGGCGCCCTTTTTGCCGTCGCGTTTCGCTTCCGACGATGAAACGCGGATGCGAATCGTTTTCTCCACCGAAGAACTGCGGGCGCGGTTGGCGACCGAGCATGAAGGCGGGCCGCCGCTGCTCATTTTCGATCAATTCGAGGAATTCATCACCCTCTTCGAAGAAGCGCCGGAAGGCCGGGAAAAATTTGCGGAAGCGACCCAGGCGCAAAAAACGTTGCTAGATTTTTTCCATAGCCTGCTGCGGGACGAAACGCTTCCAGTGAAATTGCTTTTCGTTTTTCGCGAGGATTACCTGGCGAAGCTTTCGAAGCTCTTCACGCTCGTCCCGAATCTGCGCGATCAGAATGTGCGGCTGACGTTTCCCGATTCGAGCGTGTTGAAGAAATTGATTCGCGGACCGTTCACGCTTTCGGAGATTCCGCCCGAGCATTTCGGTCGCGTCATTTCCGACGAGCTCGCGGACAAGATGTGCGCGGCTCTCGAGGAACGGAGCGAGACCGGCTCGGTCCACCTCACAGAAGTCCAGATCGCGTGCCTCTCGCTCTGGCGCGATCCCAAAGCGGAATCGCTTTTCGACGCGACGCCAAACCGCGCTGAAGTCATCCAGCGTTTGCTGGAGGGTCACCTCACCGGATCGCTCGACCGGCTCAGCTCCGGCCTGCGCGAGCCCTCGGTCGCGATCCTCCGGCATCTCGTGACCAGTGCAGGCACTCGCAATATCGTTCTCGAAGCCGACCTGCTCGAGCGCTTGCGCACTTGCGAACAGGTCCCGACGGAAACCGGGAAACGCGCCCTGGCGGAGCTCTCGGGACAATCGCGCCTGGTCCGGCGCCAGCGCCGCAACGAGGCCTATTTCTACGACATTATGAGCGAGTTCCTCGTGCCCTGGATCCAGCGCCAGCGGGTGTTGAGCGATGCGCGGGTCACGATGCGAAAAGTGCGAAAACGCGTCGCCCTTGGAGTCGGAATCGCGCTGGCCGTAGTGCTGACCCTGGCCGGCATTTCGATCTACCTGGAACGCGAACGCAGCAAGGACGCGGTCGTTTTGGCCAAGCTGGAACAGCAAAAGCAAGCGGACGCAAAGCTCCAATCCGCCCTGATACAACATGACGAGGTTTATCAGGAGCAGCGCAAGATCGACGGCGTCGATGAGGAACAGCGCGCGATCGATTCAGTCGCAAGCAAAGAAGAGATCGCCCCGGAAGCGCTTGTCTTGACTACCCCCGGCGGAGACGATGCCGGCCCACCCCCAGACTCCCTGCCTGGCGGCGAAGTTGATTTCATCACCGACACACTTTTCGTCGGTCATAAGGGGGCGGTCTGGAACGTGCATTACACCACGCCGCCGAGCGGCGCATCGGTCCCGGGAAAATCGGACAACTATTGCATCACCGCAGGCAGCGACCGGACCGCCCGGGTGTGGGATTGGAAAGGGGACAACGATTTCAGCCTGCGCGGGCACCAGGGCGAAGTGAATGATGCCCGCTTCAATCCCCAGCCTCGCTCCGAGCAGAGTTGGATTGCCGCGTCAGCGAGCGACGATATGACCATCGGTCTCTGGAAAGTGAAGGAGCGCGCCCCGGTCCTTCTTCAGGGCCATCGCGGCGCCGTGACTGGTCTGGCTTGGAGCGCCGATGGCGGCTGGTTGGCCTCCACAAGCAAAGACAATGAGGTGCGGATTTGGAACGTCGCCGGCGAAGCGCCGCAGGATTCAATCGTGCTCGCCGGGCACAAAGACAAAGTCTGGGTGCCTTGCCTGGTGGAGACTGAGGGCAAAGGCTGGCTGGTCACGCCCAGCGCGGACGGGACCGCGCGCCTCTGGAATTTTCCGGGCGGCCAGCCCGTGAGCTTTTCCGGCAACCCGCCGGAGGACCGCGAAGTTCTTCGTCACGGTGCGCCGGTGCGTCGGGTCGCCATGGATTCCAAAGCGCGCTGGATCGTGAGTGCCGGCGGAGACGGGCGCGCGATTTTGTGGGACCGCGGGACCGGCAACAAGCTTAAATCCCTCCGCCACGAAAAAGCAGTCACGGATGTCGCCTTCCAGCCTGGGGGCACTCGTTTTGTCACGGCCAGCGCCGACCACACGGCGCAGGTGTGGGATGCCCAAACGCAGCAGGGAATCGTGACCCTGAAGGGCCATACGGCTCCCGTCTTTTCCGCTCGCTTCACCCACTACGGGCCGGGCGTGGTGACGGTGAGCTGGGACCAGACGGCGCGGCTTTGGAACTACGAAACCAAAAAGTGCGTCGCCGTTCTCCGCGGACATGGGGGCGTACTTTGGTCGGTCGAGTTCGCGCCGCTCGGGCATGCGTTCGTGACGACGAGCGGCGACGGCACGGCGCGCTTGTGGCTTCTGAATCGCATTCCGGGCGGCGCCGTCTTCCTGCCGCAGCGAGTGGGCGGCGTGAAGTAGGGGCGGGTGTGCCGCGGCTGCCGGACAGGAAGCGACAGCCTTCCGACGCCCTTCCAGGGCTTTTGCTATCGCAAATCGAATTGCCCCGGACCTCCGCTCCGCTTCAGTCCGGGCTTTATTCCGTCGCGCCTGCGGCGCTCTCATTCTTGCGCGTAAACTAGCTAGTGCCGGAGGCACGCAGGAATAGAGCCCGGTGCGCAGCGAAGCGGAGGTCCGGGTGAAACCGCCCGGCCCCGCCGATTTCAACCCCGGAATGGGGTGACGGATCGGCGACCGCCGCTCGCATTTTGAATCCAAAGGCAGGGCTGTCCGCATCTCAAGGGAAAGGCCAACCCTATGATTCAGGATTTCCGTTTCGCGTTCCGGCAACTCATCAAGACGCCCGGGTTCACTATCATCGCGCTGCTTACGCTGGCGCTCGCTATCGGCGTGAACTCCGCGGTCTTCTCGCTCATCAACGGCGTCGTGCTCCGGCCGACCGTCCGCGTGCGCCCGGCGGAAGTGGTCGGCGTTTTCACCGCGCGGCAAAACGCGAATCGAGATTACCGGCAATTCTCGCACGCGGAGTATCAGCTCCTGCGCGAGAGCACGGATGTGTTCACCGACGTCGCGGCGGTGAATTTTGCCCTGGCCGGAATCGGCCGCGACGAAGGGATGCGGCGCAGCTTCGCGTTTCTCACTTCGGAAAATTTCTTTTCGCTCATGGGCGTCGAGCCCGCGCTCGGCCGTTTCTATAACGCGGACGAATGCCGGCCGAACGCCAACATTCCCGTCGTCGTGGCCAGCCACGGTTTCTGGAAACGGATGGGCGGCCGGCCTGACTTTGTCGGGAGCATCCTCCAGGTGAATGGCCAGGCCTTCACAGTGATCGGCGTCAGCCCGGAAGGATTCAGCGGAATCAGCGCGCTCATCGCTCCCGATATCTGGCTGCCGCTGGGGATTTACTCGCAAATGAATTCGGCCTTCAGCGACCTGACCGATCTCCAGGATCTGTCGCATCCGAAAAGCTACGCACTCAATGTCATGGGCCGGTTGCAGTCCGGCCTTACCATCGAGTCCGCCAAAACGCGGCTCCCGGTAATTGCCCAGCGCCTCAATGCCATCCTTCCTCCCGACTCGGGAGGGACGCGCGAGTTGCAAATCCAGACGCCGTCGCGTTTCAGCATCAGCACGGGGCCGGAAGACGATGGGCCGATCACGCTGATCGGCGCGTTGCTCACGGGAATGGCGGGAGCCGTGTTGCTCATCGCGAGCCTGAATCTTGCCAACATGTTGCTCGCTCGCGGGACCGCGCGGGCCAAGGAGATCGCGCTCCGCCTGGCCTTGGGCGCGAGCCGCTGGCGCATTATTCGGCAGCTTCTTTGCGAAGGCCTTTTGCTTGCCGTGGTGGGCGGAACGCTCGGTCTGCTCCTTAGTGTTTGGAGCAACGGCGCGCTGCTCCGTTCGCTTGGCTCGCTCTTCTCTTCGATGAGCTTCACCCTCGTGGTCGATATGCGGCCGGACACCAACGTGCTCGCGATCACGTTCCTCTTTTGTCTTCTCGCCACCCTGCTCTTCAGCCTCGGGCCGGCGTTGAAAGCGTCGAAGGCCGATCTCGTGAACGATCTCAAACAGCAGGCCGGCGAACCGGCGCACATCGGGCGCTTCAACCGTTTCTTCGCGCCGCGGCATCTTCTCGTGATGGCGCAGATTGCGCTCTCGCTTATGCTCCTGTTCAGCGCCGGTCTGTTTTTCCGCGGCGCGATCGAGGCGGCCAACGTAGCGCGAGGCTTCGACCCCGAGGGGATCATCGTCACCGAGATGGACTTCTCGTTAGGCAAGAGCGACGTCGCGCAGGCGAAGCGCCTCATGTTCGCGGCGATCGAGCGCGCCCGCGCTTTGCCCGGCGTCCGCGGGGCGGGCCTCGGAACGATGCTTCCCTACGGAAATTTCACGAACACCCGCCGCATCGTGCCGGCGAGCGAGGCTGCGGTGGCCAGAACCGACCCGAATGCGCCCGATCCCGGCGCGAATGGCCTCTACACGGCGATCACGCCTGGTTACTTCGAGGCCATCGGCGTGCGCCTTCTCCGCGGACGCGATTTCACGATGGCCGAGGCCGAGAACAGAGAGACGCCGCGTGTTGCCATTCTCGACGAAAAGATGGCGACGAAATTATTTCCGAATGGCGACGCGATCGGTCAACGGATCCGTTACTCCAACCCTCCCTCGGATGGCTCGCCGTCGGAGTTGGAAGTGGTTGGGATCGTGAACTGGCACCGCCATGAAGTGCAAAACGAAGGCCCGCAGCGCCGTCTCTTTGTGCCGTTGTCGCACGGTTACAACGGCAACGTTTATTTCCACGTCCGTCTCGTTTCGACCGATCGCAAGACGGTCGCGGCGATGATTCCGACGTTGCGGCAAGCCTTACGCAACGTGGACCCTAACCTCCCTATTCTAAAAATGTCTCCGTTTACCGATCTTCTCGAAAAGAACGTCGGGCTTTGGATCGTGCGGCTTGGCGCCGTTTTGTTCGGCGTGTTTGGCGGGATCGCGCTGCTTTTGGCCGTGGTGGGAGTTTACGGCGTGAAATCGTACGCGGTCGCGCGGCGGACCCGCGAGATCGGCATTCGGATGGCGCTCGGGGCGCATCCGCGCGACGTCTTTTCCCTCATTATGAAACAGGGCGCGCTCCAGACCGGATTTGCGCTCGGGATAGGTCTGCTCCTCTCGCTCGCCGCCGGCCGGCTTCTCACCCAAATTCTTTATCAGGTGAGCCCGGCTGATCCGACGGCGCTGGTGACTTCGTGTCTGCTGCTCAGTGCGGCGGCGTTGCTGGCCTGTTACCTTCCCGCGCGGCGGGCGACAAAGGTCAGCCCGATGACGGCGTTGCGGACGGAGTAAGAAGGTGGATCGCGCGCTCCGTCGCGCGATGGTAATTCACGCGGCTTCGCCGCCATTATTTCGCATCGAGCGACGGAGCGCTCGATCCACCATTTTAGGATTGACGAAGGGCCGGAGAATCTACACTCTCCGCGGACTTACCCATCACTACCTATGAAAATCGTCGCCAAATTCCTCTCTATTGTCGCAACAGCCACCGCGCTATTATCCCTCGGAACTGCTTCCTCCGCCCACGCTGAAGCAGCCATCGGCATCAACGTCCTGCTCAAAGGGCCGATCACGCAGCAGAGCCTCACCGAACTCGGACGCTTCGGCACCGTTCGCGAAACAGCGCCCGCCATCAAGTTGGTGACGCTGAAATCCACCGCGTCGCAGCTCCCGGCGATTCGCGGGCTTTCGATTGTGGCCGCGGCGAATCCCGATGCCGTTCGCAATGGCAGTCCCCTCGACACCGTCGCGGCGACTAATTTCGCGAACGGAATCAGCACTTGGGACATGGACGCCGTGAACGTGACGGCGAATCCGGGGTTCAGTGGCCGTGCGGTGAATTATGACGGCACCGGCGTCTATGTGGCCGTTCTCGATACCGGATTGCTCGATAGCTGGCGCCAATATTTCCCCGAGCAGCGCATCGCGACCCAGTTCGCCAAAGTGTTCAGCGGTGGTGGCGGCGAAGCAGGCAATGTGTCCGAGCCGCCCAATACGTGGGAGCACGATCAAAATTCGCACGGCACCCATGTGACGAGCACGATCCTTGGCTACAACCTTCTCGGCACGCCGGTAAACGGCGTTGCGCCAAAGGCGACGGTCATTCCAGTGAAGGTGCTTGGGCAAAGCGGCTCGGGTTGGTCGTCGGTCGTGGCGCGCGGGATTTCATACATCGCGGATCTGAAAGCGGGCCCGCTCGCCGGTTCGGCCGTCGTTATTAATATGAGCCTGGGCGGTCCTTCCCTCGATGCCGCGGAAAAGGCTGCGATGGATTACGCGATCAGTAAAGGCGTGATCATCGTCGCGTCGGCCGGCAACGAAGGTGACGCCGGCATGGGTTACCCCGGGGCGTATGCGCCGGTCATTTCCGTCGCCGCGGCCGGCTGGACCGGGCAGTGGCTCGCCGGCCCGGATGGCAATCCAAACAATTGGTGGAATGCCGATGACGTCGCCGATCCTACGAATCCCGCCAATTTCTATATCGCGGATTTTTCGAGCCGCCAAAAAGCCGGGCAGCAGCTGGATGTCACAGCGCCGGGCTCATGGGTGGTCGGCCCTTATCAGATCAACAGCGGCCAACGGAGTTACTTTTACTTGAGCGGCACCTCGATGAGCAGCCCGCACGTCGCGGGAGTGGTGGCCCTGATGTGCCAGAAGAAGCGTTCGCTCACCGCGGCCGCCGCGGAAAGCATTTTGAAGAGTTCGGCGATCGCGTTGCCGCCCGGTTCTCGCACCGTCGCGCTCCCGGGCGGGGCTACGGAAGTCCAGAGCTGGGGCAGCGATGCCACTGGCGCCGGATTGGTGACAGCGGACGCCGCGCTGAAGGCGACCAAGTAATTTTCGGCAAAGAGCGGCCTAGCTGCGACCCAGCGCAGCCAGGTCCGCTTCAAGCTTCTGTTGCCGCTCGTTTAACGACTTCAGCCGCAGCTGCCAGCGATGAAGCTGGATGCTGAGCTGATTGATGTAGCC
Organism: Chthoniobacterales bacterium; assembly: GCA_035630155.1. Lineage (GTDB taxonomy): Bacteria > Verrucomicrobiota > Verrucomicrobiia > Chthoniobacterales > UBA10450 > AV80. The sequence continues at coordinate 3,918 of DASQLH010000281.1, read as the reverse complement.
GGTGATTTCGGTTCGCTGCGATTCGTTCTCTTTGAGTTGATTTTGCAGGTCCGAAATCTTGGCGGCAATTTCGGCGGGCGGTTCCGGCGCCGGCATTGGGACCACCGTCGGTTTGCGGCAATTTTCGCAGGTCAACGTCATTCCGGCCGCGGCCGCATCGACGACGAAGGAGGTCGCACAATGCGCGCAGGCGAAGACGATATCGTTGCTCGGCGCTGGGATGGAAGTGGTCGAGCCGCCTGCTTGTTGCATCGGACTCCGAGTTAAGCAGGAGACATACCGGGATTTCGGAGAAAGTCTGGATCGTGGGCGCTTGTTTCCTGTGGTGCGACACAGAGGCGCCCTCTTCCCCACGATTCGGGACATCATGTCCCTTCGTTCCCGAGTGTCCAAGATCGCTGACAGTTCTTAATTACTCAAAATCAACTACTTGAGTGAATCCCCCTGGCCGGAATATGGATTGCTAAATAGCATGTCGATCGCATCTCGCGATCCCACGAAAGGAACAATTTTATGGCTAAAGTTTTAGGTATCGATTTGGGCACGACCAACTCCTGCATGTCTGTCATGGAAGGCGGTGACCCGGCGGTTTTGGAAAATAGCGAAGGCGCACGGACTACGCCTTCGATTGTCGCGTTCGCCAAGAATGGCGAGCGGCTGGTCGGTCAGGCGGCGAAACGCCAGGCAGTGACGAATCCTGCCAACACAGTTTTTTCCATCAAGCGGTTCATGGGGCGGAAGTTCGACGAGGTGCGCGAGGAAGAGCATCGCGTCCCTTACAAAATCGTGAAGGCCGCCAATGGCGACGCGCACGTGCAAGTGGAAGTAAACGGCGAGAAGAAGACATTTTCCCCGCCGGAGATCTCCGCGATGATTCTGGCCAAGCTCAAGAGCGACGCGGAAGCGAAGCTCGGCGAGAAGGTGACGCAGGCCGTCATTACGGTGCCGGCTTACTTCAACGACTCCCAGCGCAATGCGACCAAGGACGCGGGCAAGATCGCCGGCCTCGAAGTTCTGCGTATCATCAACGAACCGACCGCGGCCTCTCTGGCCTACGGCCTCGACAAAAAGAAGGACGAGAAGATCGCCGTGTATGATTTGGGCGGCGGCACCTTCGACATTTCGGTGCTCGAAATCGGCGACGGCGTTTTCGAAGTAAAGGCGACCAACGGCGATACGCACCTCGGCGGTGACGATTGGGATAACGTCCTGGTTGATTGGATCGTCGACGAATTCAAAAAGGACAGCGGCATTGATCTTTCCAAGCAGCCGGACGCGATCCAGCGCATCAAGGAAGAAGCCGAGAAGGCGAAAATCGCGCTCTCTTCTTCTCAGGAATATGAGATCAACCTGCCGTTCATCACGGCGGATGCGAGTGGGCCGAAGCACATTCAGAAGAAGCTCACCCGCTCCAAGCTCGAGCAGCTGACCGATCCGTTGTTTCAACGAACCGTTCCGCCGGTGAAGGCCTGTTTGGCCGATGCCAAGCTTTCCGAGAAGGACATTAACGAGCTGGTGCTCGTCGGTGGCATGACGCGCATGCCGAAGGTCATCGAGACCGCGCGCACCTTGATCGGCAAGGAACCTCATAAAGGTGTGAATCCGGACGAAGTCGTGGCGATTGGCGCCGCGATCCAGGGCGGTGTGCTCAAGGGCGACGTGAAAGACGTGCTCCTCCTCGATGTCACTCCGCTCACGCTGGCGATTGAAACTGCCGGCGGCGTGGCGACTCCGATGATCCCGCGCAACACGACGATCCCAACCCGCAAGTCCCAGATCTTTTCGACCTACAGCGATAACCAGCCGGGCGTCGAGATCAAGGTGCTCCAGGGCGAACGGCCTCTCTCCCGTGACAACAAGAACCTCGGCACGTTCCACCTCGACGGCATCCCGCCGGCCCCGCGTGGCACGCCTCAGATCGAAGTCACTTTCGACATCGACGCGAACGGCATTCTCCACGTCTCCGCCAAAGACCTTGGCACTGGCAAGGAGCAGAAAATCTCCATCACCGGCAGCTCAGGCTTGAGCAAGGAAGAAATCGAGAAGATGCAGCGCGACGCAGAGGTCCACGCCGAGGAAGACAAGAAGGCGAAGGAAGCGATCGAGATCAAGAACAACGCCGATACGCTCGCGTATCAGAGCGAGAAGCAGTTGAAGGATCTCGGCGACAAGATTCCGGAAGACAAGCGCAAGCAGGTCGAGGACGCGATCAAAGCTGTCCGGGAAGCGATCGAGCAGAACGATACCGACGCGATGAAGCAGACCTACGACGACCTTCAGAACAAATTCCAGGAAGTCAGCGCCGATCTTTACAAGCAAGCCGCCGCCAGCGCCGGACCAACACCCGGTCCCGACATGGGCGGCGATGCCGGCCCCGGCGCTCGTCCGCAGGAGGAAGGCCCGCGGAAAGACCAGGGCGACGTCGTTGACGCCGAGTTCGAGGTCGTGGACGAAGAGAAGAAGAAATAATTTTAACAATTTGCCGGAAGCCGTCGGTAGGAACTGACAGCTTCCGGCATTAACCAACCAAAGCAGAAGAAGGAGTAACTAAAAAATGGCAATTAATGTAAGACCTCTCGGAGATCGCGTACTCGTGCAGCCGATCGAAGAGAAAGAAACCAAAAAGGGCGGCATCATTATCCCCGATACCGCCAAGGAAAAGCCGCAAGAGGGCACTGTCGTCGCTCTCGGCACCGGCAAAGTGAACGAAGAAGGCAAGAAGGTCGACTTCACCGTGAAAAAAGGGGACAAGGTGCTCATCTCGAAATATGGCGGCACCGAAATCAAAGTGGACGGTGAGTCCTATTTGATCATGCGCGAGGATGACATCCTCGGCATCATTGGTTAATCCCGTCTCTCAACTCTCAACTAGAAACTAAGAACTAACTTATGGCAGCTAAACAATTACAATTTGATGAGAGCGCGCGGCATGCGCTCCTCCGCGGCGTCGAGAAACTCTCGCGCGCCGTGAAAGCGACCCTCGGACCGAGCGGCCGCAACGTCATCCTCGACAAGAAATTCGGCAGCCCGACGATCACCAAGGATGGTGTCACCGTGGCCAAGGAGATCGAGCTCGAAGATCCTTATGAAAACATGGGCGCCCAGCTCGTCCGCGAAGTCGCTTCCAAGACTTCCGACATCGCTGGTGACGGCACCACCACGGCGACCGTTCTCGCTGAGTCCATCTACAAGGAAGGTCTCCGCAACGTAACGGCCGGCGCTAACCCGACCTCGCTCCAGCGCGGCATCAACAAGGCTGTGGAAGCCATTGTCGCCGAGCTGGGCAAGATCTCGAAGAAGGTCAGTGACCGGAGCGAGATCGCGCAGGTTGCGACTGTCTCGGCGAACTGGGACAAGACGATCGGCGAGATTATCGCGGACGCGATGGACAAGGTGGGCAAGGACGGAACGATCACCGTCGAAGAAGCCAAGTCGATCGAAACCAGCCTCGACGTGGTCGAAGGCATGCAGTTCGACAAGGGCTACCTCTCTCCTTACTTCGTGACCAACGCGGAAGCGATGGAAGCGATCCTCGACAATCCGTACGTTCTTCTCTTCGAGAAAAAAATCTCGAGCCTGAAGGACATGCTGCCGCTGCTTGAGAAGGTCGCGAAAGCGGGACGCCCGCTCCTGATCATCTCGGAAGACGTGGAAGGTGAAGCGCTCGCGACTTTGGTCGTGAACAAGCTGCGTGGCACGCTCCAGGTGGCCGCGGTTAAGGCCCCAGGATTCGGCGATCGTCGCAAAGCCATGATGGAAGACATCGCGGTCCTCACCGGCGGCAAACTCATTACCGAAGACCTCGGTATTAAACTCGAGAACGTAAAGCTCGAGGACTTAGGCCGTGCAAAACGGGTCACGATTGACAAGGAGAGCACCACCATTGTGGAAGGCGAAGGCAAGCAGTCCGACATCCAG
>DASQLH010000280.1:0-5390 GCA_035630155.1 Chthoniobacterales bacterium | reverse complement strand
CCTATCCCAAGATGAGTTCTCCCTGAAGAGTCGTGGTAGACCACCACGTTGATAGGTTACTGGTGTAAGCGTAGTAATACGTTCAGCTAAGTAATACTAATAACTCGTTCGGCTTGGTCATTTACTTTTCAATTAACCCGTTCCGTTCCGCGCAAGCGGGACGGGACGGCAAATTGAGAGGAATGACTCTAAATAATTAACGAAAACGAAGCCTTAAATGCGGAACACTTCCTGTATGTAGATCTCAGAGAATCAGCGGTAGTAATTGCAGATTGTCGATTTCAGATTGAAGATTGGCAGTCCGGTTCTTTGAAAATCCGGCCCAGATAGTCACCAGAGACTCTGACGCAGCGTTGAGGAGGAAGAATTGCAGAACAATCTGCAATCTAAAATCTTCAATCTGCAATGAAAGGCGGCAGCCCTCTGGTGATCATAGCGCAGTGGCCCCACCCGTTCCCATTCCGAACACGGAAGTGAAACGCTGCAGCCCCGATGGTAGTGCGACGATAGGTTGTGCGAGAGTAGGACGTCGCCAGAACAAAATGCCCGGTGGGTTAATCCCATCGGGCGTTTTGCTTTGGATACGCCTTACTCGAGCAGAGAATGGAGCCGCCGGGAGGCGAGCGACATAGACGGCAAGCCCGAAGGGCGAGCGAACGGGAGTGAGCGAGTCAGTAGGACGTCGCCAGAACAGAAGCCCCGCGCTTGGAAACAAGCCGCGGGGCTTTTGCATGTACGGGAATCGTGGCGTAGAGGAAACAGTCTTCACAGAAAGGTCCATATGCTGATCAGCAACAAAGTAGTCGATGCCATCAACGAACAGATCGGGAATGAGTTTGGCGCTTCCCTGCAATACGTCGCCATCGCGGCGCATTTCTCGGCGGATGCGCTCCCGCAATTGGCGGAGCACTTTTTCGAGCAGGCGGAAGAGGAAAAGGAACACGCGATGCGCTTCATCAAATACGTGGTGGACGCCGGTGGACGAGTGGTGCTTCCGGCGATCGACGCGCCCCAGGCCAGCTTCAAGACGGCCGAGGCCGCGATCAAGCTTTCGCTCGACCAGGAGGTGAAGGTGACGCATCAGATCAATGCGCTAGTCGAGCTGGCGCGCTCGGAAAATGACTATATCACGATCAATTTTCTCCAGTGGTTCCTGACCGAGCAGCTCGAAGAGGTCTCTTCGATGGATAATCTCCTGAAGATCGTCCAGCGTGGTTCGGAGAATCTTCTCCAAGTGGAAGAATATCTCGCCCGGGTGGGGAATAAGACAATGGCAGGACCGTCGAAGCACTGATCTGTAGCCGTCGCCCTGTGGGCGTCGAGAGAGGGTCGCATGACGCTTCGCGCAGCGAAGCCGCTACAGGCAGAGAGGCTACGAGCCTTTCTTCTTTGCCAGGCGCTTGAGGGCAGCGTGACGGCGGGCGAATTCCTTGAACGGCATGGCGGGTGAGCCCATCACCTTGGTGTCATCGGGCACGTCCTCCAGCACAGCGCTCTTCGCCGCGACCTGGACGCGGTGGCCAATTTTGAGGTGGCCAGAGAAGCCGCTTTGACCCGCGACCGCGACGTAATCGCCAAGCTCCGTAGATCCCGCGATGCCAACCTGCGAGACGAGCAGGCAATGCTTCCCGATCTTCACGTTGTGGCCGATCTGGACGAGATTATCGATCTTGGTCCCCTCGCCTATCACCGTTTCGCCCAACGCCGCCCGGTCAACCGTCGTGCCGGCGCCGATTTCGACGTCATCCTCGATCCGGACGATGCCGATTTGCGGAATCTTGTGGTGCTTTCCTTCGTTCAGAGCGAAGCCGTAACCATCTGAGCCGATGATGACACCCGCGTGAAGGATGCAGCGCCGGCCAATGCGCGTCCCATCATAAATAACGACGTTCGGATAGATGATGCAATCGTCGCCGATATTTGAACCAGCTTCGATCGAGACCCCTTGAAAAATGGTGACATTGCTTCCGACGACGACATTTTCGCCGATCGTCGCGAACGGCCCGACCGCCACATTCTCCCCGAGTTTGGCGCTCGCCGCGATGCTCGCCTTGGCTGAGACACCGTTTGGCGTTGGCCGCGCTGAAAACCAGCGGGTCATGATTCGCGCCAGCGCAAAATAAGGATCATCGACGCGGATCCAGCGGTCGTCGTCGCCCTCAAGATTCTTTGGCACGAGGATGGCGCCCGCGTTTGTCTCCTCGAGTTGGGCGGCGTACTTGCGATTGCTTAGGAAGGTAAGCTGTTCCCGGCCTGCGTCTGCGAGGGCCGCGACGGCGCTTATTTTGCGGGCACGATCACCCGCAAACTGTCCCCCGACAAAATCAACAATCTCTCCTACGGAAACGACAGACATCGCCCAGAGTGTAGAGGATCGGCCCGAGATTAAAAGCGCGCGCCGTTGCCAGGCCCTCGGGACAGCCTTAGCGCCGGCCGCCACCGAGAAAGCTGCCGAGCAATCCCCGCATAATCTGGCGGCCCATCTGGCTGCTCGCCGATCGAACGGCGCTCTTCATCATCGTGGAAGCGAACGATTCCCGAACACCGCCACGCGGGCCTATCGTCGGTTTGAACGCATCCCCGATCGTTCCAAAAATCGACGGCTTCTCGCCGCTCTCAGGCTGGGTTCCAGTCGGGGGCGGCGGTGGAGCGCCGGCGCTGGCGGCTTTCTCCGTCGCGCGCGCCTGAAGTTTTTCATAGGCCGACTCGCGGTCGACCGCCTTTTCATAATGGCCGGCGATATCGGATGATTGGATAACCTGCGCGCGTTGCTCCGGCGTGATGGCTCCCAAGTGGCTCCGCGGCGGCAGGATCTTCGCGCGATCGACAATGCCGGGCTTGCCCTCTTCGTCCAGCATCGAGACGAGCGCTTCCCCCACACCGAGTTCAGTGAGCAGCGTCTCGACGTTCAGCTTGGGATTTTGCCGGAAGGTCTGCGCCGCGGCGGAAACCGCCTTTTGATCGCGCGGCGTGAACGCCCGCAGCGCATGCTGCACTCGATTCCCTAGCTGCCCCAAAACAACATCCGGAATATCGAGCGGGTTCTGGCTGACGAAATAAACGCCGACGCCCTTCGAGCGAATCAATCGAACCATTTGCTCGATCTTCTGTTCCACCGCCGGCTCGATGTCGTCGAAGATCAAATGCGCTTCGTCGAAAAAGAAAACGAGCTTCGGCTTTTCGGGATCGCCGATCTCCGGCAGCCGCTCGAACAGTTCCGAGAGCAACCAGAGAAGAAACGTTGCGTAAACCTTCGGCGATTGCTGCATCAGCTTCTCCGCGGCCAGAATATTGACCACGCCACGCCCGCTTCGAGTTTGGATCAGATCCTCGAGATCGAGCGCCGGTTCGCCGAAAAATTTATTGGCGCCCTGCGTCTCCAGCTCGAGCAGGCTGCGCTGGATGGCTCCGGCGCTCGCCGCGGAGACGTTGCCGTATTGCGTCTTAAATTGATCGGCATTATCGGCGACGAATTGCAGCATCGAGCGGAGATCCTTTAGATCGAGCAGCAGCAGGCCGTTCTCGTCGGCAATCCGGAACACCATGTTGAGCACGCCACCCTGGGTGTCGTTCAAGCTGAGCAGCCGTCCAAGGAGCAACGGTCCCATCTCGGAAACCGTCGCGCGGACAGGGTGCCCATTTTCGCCGAACACATCCCAGAAAACGACCGGGCTAGCTTCGCCTTTGAAATCGACAAGCCCCAGCTCTTCGGCGCGGGCCACGACCTTTGGATTGTTCCCGCCGGGCTGGCTCATCCCAGCCAAATCCCCTTTCACGTCGGCCATGAAAACGGGAATGCCCCGCGCACTAAAATTTTCGGCCAGGGTCTGGAGCGTCACCGTCTTGCCTGTGCCCGTGGCGCCGGCAATAAGGCCATGGCGATTAGCCATCTTTGGCAGGAGATAGATTGGTTCCGCGCCTTGCGCGATAAAGATCGGGTCGCTCATAATAAAGAACAGAAACTCTCTCTGAATGGAACGCCGGTGTCCAGCCGTAGCGTCTTCTGTAGCCGCCGCCCTGTGGGCGGCGCGAGAGCGGTGCTGTTGACAGTGTTTTCTCTCGCGCCGCCCACAGGGCTGCGGCTACAGAAAGCGGCTCACTCCGCAGCTACGGGTTCGGCAGGAATCTCCGTCAGCGAGGGATCCGGCGGGGTCACATCGACCGGCGCCGGCTCGATCGAAATGATCGCGAACCGCCGCGTCTCGGTTTCGTCACTTAAGGTGACAATTTCGCCGATTTTGTGGCCGAGCATCGCCTGGCCGATGGCGGTTTGATACGAAATGATGTTGCGATCCGGGTCGCCGTCCCAGGCGCCCAGGACCGTGTAAACCTCCTCCTTGGCCGAATCGGAATCGCGCAGAGTCACAACCGTGCCGATGGAAACCTGCGACGTATCGGGGCTTTCGAAGGCGGTGCCGCGGGCATTGTGAAGCGCCGCTTCCAGTTCTGATTTTCGCCGCATCAGGACCGCTTGCATTTCTTTCGCGGCCTTAAATTCGAAATTCTCCCGGAGATCGCCATAGGAGCGCGCGATCCCGATCTCCTTGCTGTTCTCCGGAATCTTCTTGTTCACCAGCTCCTCGTATTCCGCTTTGCGCTTGTCGAGGCTGCTCCAGGAAACAACCAGCGCGGTGCTCTTCTCTTCCTTTTGTTCACCGGTGATGACGCTTTCCAGCTCCGGATAAAGCTTGATGATCCGCGCCAGCAAAGAGCGCTTGGTCAGCTCATCGAAGACCGGGGTCAGCATCAGCCGCCGCATGGCATCGCGGGCCACACCGATTTCGGCGCCGGAAAACATGTCGGGAATCAGCTCGCGATCGTCGAGCAACAGATCGCGCAGCTTACTGCCGCGGCTGTTTTCGTTATGCTGATCGCGCTCGAGGGCCGAGAGGATTGCGCCCAACAGATCCGGCGCAATCAAGGTGCGCCATTCGCCGGCGCGCTCCCGACAAAGCCAGACCAGCGTCTCGCTCGTGACCGAGTGTTCGCGAATGCCGCGCTGCAGAAAGGCGCGCAATTCATCCTGCATCCCCGCGTCCGCGAAAACGCGCGGAACCTGCAAGACGGCGCGCGCGTGATTGCTCTGCATCAATTGCAGGGCCCGAACCGTCCAGGCCGGTCCGAGCGCGGCGGGCAGCGCCTGCAAAACTCGGCGCTCCTTGGCCGCTGGAAGCTTCGGCAGAATTGTGATCAGCCGAGCCTCTTCGTCGGCAATCAATTTGTTCAGCGTGAGATTCGAATTCGTTGTTTTGAGTCTCGGGCAACGCTCCAGGAGATCGTCGCGCGCCATCACCAGCTCGAAGACCAGCGCCGGGTTCAGCCGCTGGTTACGCGCCGCCGCTTCCTCGATCGTGGCAATAATCGGCTGAAGCTGCGTCTCGGGCTTTTCG
>DASQLH010000279.1:0-12646 GCA_035630155.1 Chthoniobacterales bacterium | reverse complement strand
GTTTATGAACGAAGCAGACATTCAGCGGCAAAAAGAGATCAAGGAGGCCGAGGAGCTCCTTTTCACCGGCCCGCAGGCTCTCGGCTTCGCCAAAGGTCTGTTTCTCGGGCAATTCGTTTCCGATTGGGCGATGCCCTATCCGCGCATCCCTGCCGCTCAGCAGGCGGAGCTGGACAAATCGCTCGCGGAAATCCGCGAGTTTCTCGATCAACATTTGGATCCGGGCGCGATTGACCGCGCAGCAGACATCCCGCGGCACGTCATCGACGGTCTCGCTCACACCGGCGTGCTCGGCATGACGGCGCCGAAGGAGTATGGCGGACGGGGTTTTTCCCAGCGGGCTTATTGCAAAATCCTGGAAGAAATCGGCGCACGTTGCGCCTCGACCTCCGTTTTCACGAACGCCCACCATTCCATCGGCATTCGTGCGTTGCTTTTGTTCGGCACGCGTGAGCAAAAGCAAAAATGGCTGCCCGCCCTGGTGACCGGCGACCAACTGGCGGCATTCGCGCTCACGGAAGAACAGGCGGGTTCCGATGCCGCAAATGTCCAGACCACGGCGACCCCGAGCGAGGACGGTTCGCATTTCATTTTGAATGGCGAGAAGCGTTACATCACGAACGCGTCGATTGCGCAGGTGTTGACGGTGATGGCCCGCACGCCGGTGCCCGGGTCCGATAAGACCTCGATCACGGCTTTCCTGGTCACGCCGGACATGCCGGGCTTTACGATGCTTGAGCCGCGAATGGAAAAGCTCGGGATTCGCGGGACCGCGACCGGCCGCTTCGCCATGCGCGACATGGCGGTGCCGAAGGAAAATGTCCTGGGACCGATCGGCAAGGGGCTGAAAGTGGCGTTGACGGTTTTGGATTTCGGCCGCACGACCTTCGGCGCCTGCTGCACCGGCGCGGCGAAGACCTGTCTGGAGCTCGCCGTAGATCACGCGAACACGCGGCGGCAATTCAAAAAGACGCTGGGCGATTTCGACCTGGTGAAAAAGAAGATCGGGCGCATGGCGGCCGACATTTACGCGATGGAGGCGATGACCGCCGTGACGGCGTCGCTGATCGATCGTGGCCTCGAGGATTACATGCTCGAGACGGCGATGCTGAAAGTTTTCACGACCGAGCGCCTTTGGGAGGCGGTCAACGACGCATTCCAAATCCACGGTGGCTCGGCCTATTTCAACACCTCGCCGCTGGAGCGGATGCTGCGCGACGCGCGCATCAACCAGATCGGCGAAGGGAGCAACGAAGTGCTGACGTCGTTCATCGCGCTCGTCGGCATGCGCGGGCCGGGCATGGAGTTTAAGGAAATTTACGACACCATGTTCAATCCTTCGCGCGGCCTCGGCAAAGCCTGGACGGCCGGCATGAATCGGCTCGGCGCGGCGGTCAAAATTCCGAGTGTGCCGGTGAAGAGCGAAAGCCTGCGCGCCCAGGCGTCGTTGCTCGGGCGATTGATCTGGCGTTTCAATCTCAGTGTGAATCGCGCGCTCATTAAGTATCGCGAGCCGGTCATGGACATGCAGTTGGTCCAGGAGCGAATCGCGGGCGTGGCCATGGAGATGTTCGCCTCGGCTTGCGTGATCAGCCGATTGGATTCCGAGTTGCAGGGCGTCACCCAAAATGGCGCCTCGGCCCCGGCTAACCGCCGCGCGGCGGAACTTTTCCTGAACCAATCGTTCCATCGCATCCGCCGTTTCCTGAGCGAGCTGACTGACAATGACGACGCGGCCCTGCTCTCCACGGCGAATTCGGTGTTGGGCAAGGAAGAGCAGGCGACCTCGAACGGGAACTGAAGCGGACGCGCTGGTACAGATCACGCTTTATTGCGAGCGTGTTTCGCCACCATCCCCACGCGGAAATCTTTTCCACTTTTTTCGATGAACTCCCGTCCGGGATAGCGGAGCGGATGAGTGTCGGAGATCATCGCAAGAGCCACTCGTTGACGGCGTGAACGCCTCGCGCTGCGCCACCCCCATATGACGAGCGTTCCTAAAGTCGATGTCGATATTGCCGGCACGGCGCTCGCCGCGGGCGAAAGCGAAGCGGCGCCCGCTCCTTTCACGGCTTTAGCCGGCTCGAAAGCGCGCCGGAATGCGCTGGCCGCTCTGGTGTCGGTCTTGGTCGTTCTGCTGATTGCGTTTTCCACGGGTTTCGAGCACGGCGGCGGACCGATGGATGAAGGGACGTTGCTCCTGTATCCCGAAATGATTCAGCGCGGCGCGGTGCCTTATCGCGACTTCGAAACATTTTATGGTCCGGCGAATCCGTACTTCCTGGCAGCTGTTTATAGCCTCTTCGGCACGAACATCGTGGTGGAGGGCATGGTCGGTCTGTTTTATCGCGTGGTCATCCTGATCGCTCTCTTCGGCATAACGAGACGCTGGGGGACAACGATAGCGAGTGCATGCACGCTGATGAGCGGGCTGCTTCTCCTGCCGTTGAGTATTGTCGCGTTCGCCTGGTTCGGAGCAGTGGCGTGTGCGCTTTGTTTTATCTGGGCCATGGCGGAGGCAGGGCAACCGTGGCGCTATTTCGTTGGCGGACTGCTCGCGGCCCTGGCGCTGACCTTTCGGCCGGACCTTGGTCCGGCAGTCGTCCTGGCGGCATTGGTTTTGATTTGGCCGCTTTCGCAGTCACTCCGCCTCAAATTTGCCCTCGGGGCGGCCGTTGGCCTGATTCCCTTCGCCGTCGTGACCGTCGTGGCCGGACCGGAACAGGTGTTTAACAACATCTTCCTCTATCCAGTCATTCGGTCGGGGCCGGCGCGGCGCATCCCGTTTTTTGCCGCCCATCCGCTTTTGGTGCGACTTTTTATTGCGATGGTTCTGGCCGCGATCGCAAACATCGTCGCGGGCCTCCTGGCAGTTCGCGCTCATCGAGAGGGACGGCGGGAAAGAGTGCTTCTGGCTTTCGCCCTGTTTGGCGCCGGCGTCATGCCCCAGGCGTGGCAGCGGCTCGACCTGGCCCATTTGCTTTTCGTTGCGTTTCTGGTCATCGGTCTTTTGCCCTTGAGCCTTTTTTCGGTCGTGGCGCGTCGTATCGAGAATCGGAAGGAGGGGTGGCTCGCTCTTGGCTCGGCGTCGACCGTGGCTTTCCTGGTCGTTGCGATCGCTCCCTACCTTGCGAGCATGAGCTTGACTTCGTTCGCCGACGCCCTGCGAACGTCGCCCAAAGGCACTGTATTTGTGCAGCGCGGTTCCCGGTCCTTTCCCGCCGGCTATCCGGAAAGAGTGATTCAGATCGGGCGTATGCTGGACGATCTGGAGCGGCTCTCAGTGCCCGGTGAGCGGCTTTTTGTTGGACCGAAAAATCTCAGGCGAACGAACTACAACGACACCTTCATTTATCATTTAGTTCCCAGTCTTCGTCCCGCGACCTACTTTCTGGAAATGAATCCGGGGTCGGCAAACCGCCCCGGATCCCGCCTGGCGTCCGACGTCTTGAGTGCCGATTGGCTGGTCTTGAATCGGGAGTGGGATTCTAACGGCGAGCCGAATCGTTCCACCGAATCCGGGTCCGCCGAAGCCGCGGATGTCGTGAAGAATCACTTTCAAGTTGTCGGGACATACGGTTCGTTCGGGCTCTTACGCCGAAAACGATAGCCGCACGCCATAAATCATGGAGCAACCCCTCACTGTGCAGAAAAGAGGTCACGGCTGGCATGCCCTGGCGATCGGATTGCTTATCCTGTTCGTGCCATTGTCGACCACGTTCCAACATGGGGGTGGGCCGATGGATGAGGGAACCTTGCTGGTTTACCCGGAGATGGTTCAACGCGGCGCAATTCCATATCGTGATTTCGAGACATTTTATGGCCCAGCGAATCCGTATTTGCTGGCGGCGATTTACACAATTTTTGGCACGAACATCGGAGTCGAGCGGACCGTCGGTTTGCTTTACCGCGCTGTGATTTTACTCGCGCTCTTTGGCCTAACGAGACGCTGGGGAACTCCGATCGCAACGGGATGTATGCTGATCGGCGGGCTGTTGCTTCTCCCTTTGGGAGTCGTTGCGTATGCCTGGCTTGCCGCCATGGCCTGCGCACTTTGTTTTATCTGGGCGATGGCCGCGCCCGAAAGCGGTCGGCGATGCCTCTTCGGCGGAGTCTTGGCGAGTCTTGCGATGTCGTTTCGACCGGATGTAGCTCCAGCGGTGTTGCTGGCAGCCGGCGTTTTGCTTCAACCGCTTTCCTGGCGTCTTCGAATGAAATTCATCCTGGGCGGCGCAATTGGCTTGATTCCCTTCACCGTCCTTTTTTTTATCGCCGGGCCTGAGCAGGTCTTTAACAACATTTTCCTTTATCCCGTCTTACGGTCGGGGCCATCGCGGCGGATTCCATTTTCCAGTGCGGCTCCTTTTCTGGTGCGCTTATTTTTCGCGCAGCTGTTTGCGGTGACCATCAACATTGCTGCGGGGATCTTCGCCCTCCGGGCGCGCTCGACGCTGCCGCGTGACAGAGTGTTATTGGCGCTCGCTTTGTTAGGCGCGGGTGTCCTTCCGCAAGCCTGGCAGCGGCTCGATCTTTATCACGTGCTGTTCGTCGCGTTCCTGACCATCGGCATTTTGCCCCTGTCCCTGTTTTCGATTCTGTCGCGCCGAACGAAAGACCGGCCGCCGATTGGATTGGCATTAGGCGCTGTTGCGATGGTGGCGGTTCTCGTTTGCGCGATCGCGCCCGTCCTTCCCAAGAACTTCTTTGCCAGGTTCAGCGAAGCCCTCCAAACGGCGCCGAGCGGGAGTGAGTTCGCCCATAAAGGTCCGCGATCATTTCCGGTCGGGCCCTCCGAAAGAGTGGTAATGATCGGACGCATGTTGGACCAACTCGAAAAGCTCTCCACGCCTGGCGAGCGGCTTTTTGTGGGGCCGGGGGACCTGCGCGCGGCCGTTTACTGCGACACGTTCCTCTATCATCTGATGCCAAAGCTTCGTCCCGCCACCTACTTTCTGGAGATGAATCCGATGTCGGCTAATCGGCCTGGATCGCGTTTAGCCACGGATATTGCGAGCGCGGATTGGCTGATCTTAAACTCCGAGTGGAAGCCGGAAAGCGGAGCGCGCGAAATGGCCGGCAACGGCTCCGCCGAGCTCGTAAACATCGTGCGCGATCGTTTTCGACCCGTCGGTATCTATGGCTCGTTCATGTTGCTCCAGCGCTCCCCATAAACGAACCCTCCACTGGCCTAATTCTAGCTCTAAAGCGGGTATGTATCTCGCGGAGCTGGAACCTGCCGCGCCTGAACGAATCGATCTCGGGCGTCAACGGCTGCTAATTTTCATCGTCGCCTACAACGCGCAGACGACGATCGAGAAGGTCTTGAGCCGGATTCCGTCCTGCCTGCACAGCGAGAACGTCGAGGTCCTGATCATCGATGATTCCTCGAAGGACGATACTTTCCGGAACGGTCTGCGGTTCCAGAGGCAAAATTCCGCGTTCAAAATCACGGTCCTGCGCACCCCGGAGAACCAGGGATATGGCGGGAACCAGAAGCTCGGATACCGCTATGCGATCGATAACGGCTTCGACGTCGTCGCGCTGGTCCACGGCGACGGACAGTACGCTCCTGAAAAATTACCGGAGTTGATCGCGCCGCTGCTGGCGGGCGAAGCGGATGCCGTTTTCGGCTCGCGGATGATCGACAAGAAAGCCGCGCGCCAAGGCGGGATGCCGGCCTATAAATGGATCGGCAATCAAATCCTGACGGCGTTTCAAAACCGGATGCTAGAGACGGCGCTTTCGGAGTTCCATTCCGGCTACCGGCTCTATTCGACCGCGGCGCTGGCGCAGATTCCATTCGAGAAAAACACGAACGACTTCCACTTCGACACCGAGATCATCGTGCAGCTCGTGATGAAAAAATTGCACATTCTCGAGTTGCCGATCCCAACCTATTACGGCGACGAGATCTGCCACGTGAACGGGATGAAATATGCATGGAACGTTTTCAAGACGATGCTGCGGGCGCGGTTCCACGAGATGAACCTGCTGTTCGACCGCAAGTTCGATGTGCTCCCGCCAGAGGAGAATTACGATTTGAAATTAGGTTACGCCTCTTCGCACACAGCGGCGATCGAAGCAGCGCGGCCGGGGAGCCATCTGCTTGATATCGGTTGCGGCCAGGGTTATGTCGCCCGCGAGCTCGCGGCCAAGGGGTGCAAGGTCACCGGCATGGACCAGTACATTCCGGACGAATCGCCGGACGCCGGTATTGATTTCATCCGCTGGAATTTGGATCGACCGGAATTTCCGGTAAACGTCTCCGGGTTCGACCAGATCATGATGCTCGACATTATCGAGCATTTGAAGGAACCGGAGAAATTCATGGATGAGCTGCGCTTCGCCGCCGTTTGCAAGCGGCCGGAGGTGGTCATCACGACTGCGAATATCGGGTTTCTCGTGACGCGATTGATGCTGTTTTTCGGGCAGTTCAACTACGGCCGAAAAGGCATTCTCGATGCGACGCACACGCGTCTCTTCACCTTCCGCTCGTTAGAGGCGCTCCTGGAACAATCCGGTTACAAGGTCCTCGAAGTCCGCGGGATTCCGGCGCCCTTTCCGAAAGCAATCGGCAAGAATCTCGTTTCGCGGTTTCTCTTGCGCGCCAACCAAGCGCTGATCCGGCTAAGCAAAGGACTGTTCTCCTACCAGATTTTTGTCCGGGCCGAGGCGAAGCCGACCGTGCACAATCTGCTGAGCGAGACGATCGAATCGAGTGTCCGCCTTCGGGATTCGGTCTTGAAGATCGCCTGCTAGAGCTGCGGCGCGCGATTACTTCAGAATCTGGAGCGCGCGGAGCAACCCGGCGGTAACCAGCTCGTAGAGCTCGTGCTGGACGAAAAAGATCTGGTATTGGCGCAAATCGATCGCGCAAAGAACGGCAAGGGCGCCGGCGACCACCATCTCGCGGCGACGAAAAGCGGCGGCCAAATTGGAAACGCAGGTGACCGCGAGATAGCGCATCGGCATATCCCACATGTTGGTGTACCGAAGGTTCATGCCGTAGCGCACGTTGCACATCAGCAGGTAGGTGGCGGCCATGAAAGTGACGAGGTACAGCGAGGCCTTGTCCTCAAATTTCAGCCGAAAAATCGCGCCCCACGCGAGGAGGAAAATGAGTGGGCTGGCCAGGAGCAGGTCGACCAGGTAGCGATACCAGGGCCCGTCTCCCGTGGCGATAGCGTAAGGCAAGACGGAGGCTTTGCTCACGAGCAGGCGATAGATATTCACGAACGTCGTCGCGCTCCCGGAGAGAGCGACGAGAATGACCAGGCCCAGAAGAGGGCCGGCCAGGGTGACCAGAAGAAGCGGGCGCGTCACCGTGCCGAAGCGCAGCCACCGATTTGCCCCGATAAGAGCGAGCAGGCCCACGTAGGCGAAGAGCGAATTCTCTTTCGTTGTCACCATCAGGGCGAGGCTCGCGGCGAAGAGAATCAGCCAGCGCGCGCTATTCGGCTGGCGAAGGTTCTCCCACAAAAACCAAAGGCTCAGTGTGGCCCAGAAAGCAAAGAAACCGTCGATGAGCGCGTGTTGCGACATGTGAAGCTGCATCGGGGCGCACGCCATTAATGCGAGCACGCCCAGAGCGAGGCGCGGCCCGCCCATCCGCCAGGCGAACGCGCCGGCGGCGATGAACAAGAGAATGCTGAACAAGCAGGAGACTCGGTGGAGCGCGACGAGAGCTTCATCACCCGTGACCTGATGCCAGAGATAAGCGGTGAAGATATAAAGGAAGCGGGTCGGCGGCAGGATCGCGGCAGGAAGCTTTTGCTGACGTTCTACGTAGCTTTCGGCGAGGTCCGGATAACTGGTCAGCCCGTTGGCGATGAGATTGTTGACGTACTCACGGTAGAGTCCTTCGTCGTAGCCTATGCCAGTGAAGCTGGCGGAGGGATAGATCCGCAAGGCAATGCCAGCAAGGATGACGAGCGCAATCGCGACGAGCAACAGACGGCTGTGACCTGCCGGCGAAGAGGATTTGGTTTCGCTATTCACCGTCTTTATTTGGTTCGATCGCTGCCAGATTCCACCAATTCGCTGCGCAAGGCAACGCGCGAGCGCACGGGCAGGGGCAATCGGAGGCCTGCCCGCTCCCGAATATCTTCATGAACATCAAGGTTCGTGCTCTTTCCGCGATCCTGAGTAACCTGTGGAAACCCCAAAATGATGTCTGCTCAGCCGCCCGCGCCCATTCAGTCTTCCGCGTTTTCGACCGCGAACTCGTCGTTTCAGTATCGAGGTCATGACATCCTCGATTGGCTGAGGGAAGCGCGGAATTACAACCGCTGGGTGGCCGGGCAAGTTTACTCGGCGAAGCCGGCGGGCGCTCGCAAGATCGCCGACCTGGGGGCCGGGCGAGGAACGTTCGCGGAGATGCTTCGCGCACGCGGTTGGGAAATCGAGTGCGTCGAACCCGACCCGGAAAACCAAACCATTCTCCGGCAGAACGGATTCCCGGTGGTGGCGACCATGGAGGAACACGAACCGGAATCGATCGATTACGTTTACACGTTGAACGTGCTCGAGCATGTGCCCGACGACGAGGCCCTGGCTCGCGCCATCTTCTCGCGCCTTCGCAAAGGAGGCCGGCTGTTCATTTTCGTGCCGGCATTTCCCGTCCTTTGGTCGAGGCTCGATGATTACGTCGAGCATCAGCGGCGTTATCGGCGATCAAATATGGTGGCGATGCTGCGTCGCGCCGGCTTTGTCCTGGAGCGCGCGCGTTATGCGGATTGCCTGGGATTTTTCGCGGCGCTGCTTTTTGGGCGCAACGCCCGGGTGGAAATTTCGCCGCGCAGCATTTGGGTATATGACCGCCTGCTGTTCCCGGTGAGCCGGTTCCTTGATCCGTTGCTGGGGCAGTTTTTCGGGAAGAATCTGGCGGTGCTTTGCCGCAAGGCTTGAGCGGCTAACGGGGGAGTAACTGGAAAAAATACGGGGCCCGCTGGACCACGTTGAAGCGGGCTTGTAACTCAGCGAGCACTCTCGCATCGCGCTCATCGGTAAATAACGACTCAAGGAACACGGGCGTGCCGCGCGCGACCTCTTGCGCCAGTTCCTCCATGCGTTCGCTGGCGACGAACTTGACCGCCTCTTCTGCGTGCGGCCGAATCAGGGAGACGGCCCGCCCATCATTCCAGTTGAGGGATTCAAGGCGCGGATCCTCGATTTTTTTACGCACCAATACTTTGGAGGCGTATTCCACATTGCGCGAAAGCGGAACGATGCGGCGGTTCGATCCGGCCCCAGCCAGGCGGCTGAGATAAACTGGATCGATCGCGGAAATCACAATGGCGTTATCCGGCGAATGCGTCCGCACTCGCTCCGCGGCGAGGCGGCGAAGAGGTAGCGGCTCGGGTACGGCGATGCGCGCTGCCACCGCGAGCAGGAAGAGCGCGGGTAACAGAATTTTGAGGGCGGACTCAGCTTTGGACCCAACGACTAACGCGAGCATCGATGCCGTCAGCACGGCGGTCCCGGCCAGCATGGGAATAAAGAAGCGTTCGGCTGGGAAAAAATAGACAAGATGAAACACCATCATCGGGACGGTGGAGAGGAAGAGAAAAATGGCGGAATCCCAGAATGATTGCCGTGAAACAGCGTAGGCGGCAGGTTTTCGGTTCCGCACGAGAAACCATGTGGCGATGCAGACAAGCAAAAGGATCGGAAACAGGCTCAGCCATAATATTCTGAAGTTCATCCCGACGTAGGAGAGCGAAAAGGTCATACGAGGATAATCGTACGGGACCGCGACCCAAAAGTTGTAACCATTGCGAAGGGGCGAACCGAAGGTGGCGGCGTTGTAGGCGAAACTGGCGGCAGCTCCCACGGCCATCGGAGCTAGCAGCAAAGCTGTTCTGAGAAACAGCTTCTTCCGTTGGACGAGGATGGTGAACAGAAAGGGCAGCACCATGGCGGCAAACACTGGTCGGAACAGAGTGGTGATCGCCACCAGGACGCCCGCTCCGAAATAGATGCCCGAGCCCTCGGGCTTGTCGCGGAGACGAAGGCAAATCAGCCAGGCGCCGAGCATAAGGGCCGTGCACGGCACGTCCGACATAACGTGCGTGGCCCAGGTGCTGTAGGAGGGAAGGATGAGCACGGCAAGCCCGGCGAGCACCCCGCCGGAAGTCGAGCTCAGCCGTTTGCCAATGGCGTAGGCGAAACCGACCCCCGCGACTGCGAGCAGGGTGATCGGGAGGATGGCGTTGCCCGGCTCGTGCCCGAAAAGGGCATATGCGGGCAAGATCGCGAGCGCGGGGAACCAAGGCGGATAGCGCGGCGGCAATCCCCGCCCTTCGATCATGATCTCATAACGCCCAGTCTCGAGGAGCTGCAATGGAGCGAGCGCATATTCGACCGTGTCGGGCGGCACTTCGAGGTTGGAGGCATGGTAGGGAGTTCGGTAAAGCCATATCGCCGCGATAATCAGCAGGAAGAGCAGGGGCCAGGAACGGACCAGGCGCGCGCGAAGCGGGAAGGTGTTACTCATGGGCGCGCTTTCCAATCTCGTCGCGAAGCTGTCGATATTCCGCCCGATCAGGTTCGTGTTGGAGGGCCCGGCCGATCGAAAGCCGGGCGTTTGGAATATCTCCCGCCGCGAGCTGAGCTTTGGCCAGCAAATAGAATGTCTTCCCGTCCTGAGGGTCCTGCTCCAGGGCGCGCCGCAAGAATTCCACCGCTTGCGCCGGTTGATTTTCCTCCAACGCGAGCAGGCCCAGATTATTCAGGGCGCCTTTATGTTTTGAATTCAAACGCAAGGTAGTCTCGTAAAACAGTTTTGCTTCCGCACGTTTCTCTTGCGCCAATCGCAAATTTCCCAGCGCGAAGTTCGTCTCAGGATTGTCCGGCACGTAAGCGCGCGCCCGCTGCAACTCCTGTTCGGCGCGGGTGAGGTCGCCTGTTTCGAGGGCGTGCCGCCCGGAAGTAAACGCACTCAAGGCCCAAAGCGCCGGGTCGGTCCTGGGGATGGAGACGAAAGCGGCGCTGCCGGCCAGCAAAAGGAAATAGAGTGCGACGGTTGCAAATCGCGCGGTGGAAAAAGCCTGGCCCAGGCGCCACAAACCGAAGCCGGCAAAAATCAAAAGGCCTGGGACGGCTGCGAGACGGTAGCGTTCGGTAACAAAGACTGGCAGCACCGAGACCATCTGCGCCACGATTCCAGCAAGAATCCATCCCGATGCCGGAAAGGCCCGGAGCGCCAGGAAAATGCCGGGGAGGGCGAGCGCGGCCACAACTCCGAAATGGAGCCCAGGCCAGATCACGCCCAGCTCGCGCAGCTTGATGATGACGCCGAGGTCGTCGTATTCGAAGGCATTCCAGAAATTGAGAGTTTTTTGCCATAACAACCGCAGCCAGGCGGCCGGATGCGCGGCCATGTACGCTTTCGCTTTCGCAGACCACAAGGCCGAGACTTCGGAACGCCGGAGCGGGCGGCCTGCTTCCGCTTCAGCTAACGCGGTGGAATCGTGCAACATGGCGGCCTGTTCGGCCCGCATGCCGGCGGGGAAATTGGGGTAGCCTTTCGCGGCCGGATTGTTGCCGATCCAGAAATTGATGCCGCCATGAGCGGACAGGAAAACGGGATCGCGCGCGACGAAATAGTTATGGAACCAGCAGGGGGCGGTTCCGATGCCGGCCCCAAGCAGCAGGAGCGCGCCCGCCGCGAGGCGCGAGCGCAATTGGTTCGGGCGCCTTTGCGCCGGGGCCGGTTTGAGGAAGATTGCGGCGAGTAGCAGCGGGAGCGCAAACAAAGTGGTGGCGACGCCTGTCGCCGTGAGTCCGATAAGCGCTCCCCACCCAAATGCCCGCGCCAGCCCTGGCGCTGCGGATTCTTTGATGATCCACGCGATCACCAGCCAGAAAACGGCCACGGCGAAGGCGGTTGGCATTATCACGAGCGAGTACGCCTCGGCCGGGACAAAAATCGCCCAGCTAGCGGCGGCCATCACTCCGATGATTTGACCGCGACGACGCTGGAGGAAGCAAGAGGCTTCTCTCCCAGGCTCGTTGGTGTTTGGACTCCCTCCGAAGACCGCAATGCCGATCTGGTAGATCAGCGCCGCGGTGAAGGCGTCGGCCAGGGCTTGGAACAACGCCGGAATAAAAGGCGTGTATCCAAAAACCTTATAGAACAACGCCAGCAGGTAGGGATAGAGTGGCAGGCCGAAGAAGGCCAGACGATCCGTCAGCTGTCCGCCGAGGATGCGTTGCGCCCAGTCGTCGTAAAAACGCATATCTCCAGCGCCGGGGAGGAAGAAAGGCGAGGCGGCAAATTGGAACAGCGCCACCAGGCGAAGGAGAAGGACGGCGGCCAACACGCAATGAATGATTCCCAGGGAGCGGGGGATCTGGGGCGGCAGGCGAGCCATCACCCGGGAAGATTGCCAGGAGGAGTTTGACGACGCCCGGCGACCCTTGCGCAGCGGTCTCCCAGCGAAGGCAGGGCGACGTATCCGCCTATGCCAGAAATTATTAAAAGCGGACTGATTGGCATCAACGCTGCTTTAAAACGCTCCACATCCGCGGTCGGTATCGTGGATCGCAGTCAAACAAACAAGAGATAAAAAGAAAGCAAACAGCATGTTAAACAAACTCAACAAACGCCGCGGGGGTTTCACCCTCGTGGAAATCATGATCGTAG
>DASQLH010000278.1:0-2836 GCA_035630155.1 Chthoniobacterales bacterium | reverse complement strand
GGAATCGAAGAATTGGCGTTGAAAATTTTTCGGACGCCATTCGATCTCGTGCAGGGGCCACTCTATCGGGTGGTGAATCTGCGCCGGGCGGCGAATGACCACGTGCTGGCCTTCGTAATTCATCACGCCGTAGCCGACGGTTGGAGTTTGGGACTGTTCGTGGAGGAACTTTTTGCCGGTTATCTCCAAGGTATCGCGGGATCATCCGAGGCTTTGCCGCCCGCGCCGCAAACCTATGCGGCGTGGGGCGCGGCCGAGCGCGCTTTCTGGAAACCGGAAATGCTGGAACAACGCATCGGGTTTTGGAAAGCCAGGTTAGCCGCTTCAAATCGAATGTGGAACGCGACTATCACACCCGGCCCGGCGAGGCGCTGGCTTTCCGCAATTCCTGCATCTCTGACTAACGAGACGCGCGAACTAGCCCGTCGGACTGGGGTTACATTGTTCAGTACGCTTTTTGGCGCTTTCCAGATTGCGTTCTCCAAATGGAGCGGATTCGATGATCTGGTCGTGGGAACGCCGGTCGCCAATCGCACCAGGCAAACCGCGCGAGAAACGATGGGATACTACGCGGGTATTGTCCCTCTGCGCGGCCAGATCGATCTTTCGCGCGTTGCCTCCGATCATCTCCGAGCGGCTCATCAGTTGACGATCGACTCTTTTGCCAACGCCATGCCGTTCCTTGAATTGGTGCGCGGGATCGGCGAACAGACGGCAGCGGGATACAATCCACTTTTCGAAGTGCGCTTTGCTTTGCAAAACCACCCGATGCCGGAAGTTTCGCTGCCGAACCTTTCCGCGCGTCTTAGGATGCGTTCAACGGGCACCGCGCGATTCCAGATCGGCTGCGAAATCACCGAAAACCGGGAAGGCTTGGAAGTCGCGTGGCTATTTCGTGAGAATTTGTTTTCCCAGCATGACATTGAAAGTCTCAATGGCATATTTCAAAGAGTTCTGGCGGGCATCTGCCGCTCGCCGGAGAGCCGAATCTCAGAACTGCTGAACCGACCGCAATGACCGCAACCTCCACTAACGAAGACTTCAGCGAGATGCACGAACCACACTGGGCAGTGCGGGGCGCCTTTCAGCTTCTCGTTTTCGGTTTGGTTTTCGCTGAATTGATGCTGGCGTTCACGGTCTACCGCGGTTGGATCTGGCTGGCCGTGCCGCTCCTGCTGGTGGTCAGCCATTTGATGCACGGCACTCTCATCGGCCTGCACGAAGCGGCTCACGGGCTTCTCCGGAAAAATCGCCTCTTCAATGAGATCGATGGGCTCATTATCGGCACGCTAAGCCTGCTGAGCTTCAGTCTCTATCGCGTCGTTCACCAAACCCATCATGCCTATCTCGCGACGGAGCGTGACTACGAATTCTGGCCACTCTCCCAACCGGCCACGCCGCGGTCGAGGAGATGCCTGGCCGCATTTATTGAGCTGAATTTCGGATTGGTTTATACCCCGTTTCTTTTCATGCGAGCATTCCTTTCTTCTCCTTCTCCGGTCCGAAGCAGGCGTGTTCGCCAGCGGATTTGGATGGAATTGGCCGGGATGGTCGTGTTCTGGGGTTTGATCCTCTGGGCGGTCGCCACATTCGGCCTGTGGAAATATTTCATTTGGATGTATCTCGCCCCAGCGGTGTTGGCGGCTAATTTGCAGAGCTGGCGCAAGTACATCGAGCACGTGGGGATGACGGGCGACACGGTAAATGGCTCAACCCGGAGCATCGTTGCGAAAAGCTGGATGGGGCGGCTGGTTTCTTTCACGCTCCTCCACGAACCGTTTCATGGAGTTCATCATCAACGGGCAGGTCTGCCCCACTCGGTTTTGCCCCAACATGTCGAACACTTGCAGCCGAAAAAACCGGGCGAGCGGACACCGTACCCAAGTTATCGTAACGCCTTGGCGGAACTGATGCGTTGCCTGGCCGATCCGCGCGTCGGGCCCCAGTGGAGAACTGTCGAGTCCGCAGGCTAGGCGGAGTCGGCGCGCACCAACGCGGACAAATAGGTCAAGACCGCGGCCCCTCTCGGCTACGAATTCTAAAGTATGAAGACGAACATCATGAGAATCGGTCGGGTCCTGCTTGCTGTTGGGATTTGCGCCTGGGGCACGGACGTCCGAGCCCAGGGAACAACCACGACGACGACCAACACGGCCGCCACCGTCACCACTGCCGACGGCGCTTTCACCGAATTTGTTCCGAGCTCGGAAACGATCGTCGTCCGAACAGAAAAGAACCCGGCACCGTTACGCTATGTCGTGACCAAACAAACGACCATCGTCGACGAAGCCGGCGTTCCGATCGCGATTGAAAAAATCTCCGCGGGCAGCGCGTTGTCGGTGCAATACACCGGAACCGGCGATCGGTTGGTCGCATCGCGGATCGTGGTCAAAAAAGCGCCCGTGCCCGCCGAGCGGAACACCACGACGACGACAACAACCACGACTCGCCCCCTCACCCGTGATGAAAAAGAAGCGGTGAAAGAAGAAGTCGATAAGCGCAAGGAACAGGTGGAAAAAGCCAAGGAAAAGGAAAAGGAGCGCGTCGAGGAGTTAAAGGATAAGGCCGAGGACGACGACGAGGATTGAGGCGGCTCGCCACTTCCGCCACTGCCATGCCCCTGCTCGAGGCCAAGGCTCTCACCAGGGAGTTCGACGACGGACAAGTCAAGGCGCTCCGCGGCGTCGATTTCTCCGTCGAAGAAGGCGAATTTATTGCGGTGACGGGCCCGAGCGGATGCGGCAAATCGACGTTGCTGCAAATGCTCGGAGCCTTGGATCGGCCCAGCTCCGGGACGCTTCTCTATCGTGGGCAGTCGCTGGCCGATCATCCCAAT
>DASQLH010000277.1:0-10072 GCA_035630155.1 Chthoniobacterales bacterium | reverse complement strand
GAAATCCCGCAGTTGATCGATGAGCTGCCGATCCTCGCCGTGGCGGGGGCGCTCGCCAGTGGGACGACAATTATCCGGCAGGCGCAGGAGCTGCGCGTCAAGGAGACCGATCGCATCGCGGCGATTGCGCACAATTTGCGGGCGATGGGCGCCCAAGTCATCGAGCTCAACGATGGCCTCGAAATTCATGGGCGCGCGGAGCTGCGCGGGGCGCGTGTGGCCAGTTTTGGCGATCACCGCATCGCCATGGCGTTCGCCATTGCCGGCATGTTCGCGGACGGCGAGACGATTATTCAAGACGTCGAGTGCGTGCGGGAATCGTATCCCAGCTTCGAAAAGACGCTGGACGACTTTGTCAGCTCGAAACGGGTGCGGGTGACGACGCCTGTGATCAGCTCGCTTACGCCGGCGAAGACTGAGGAAGAATGAGCGCGCGCGACAGCGCTCATCGCGTCGTGGCGATTGATGGGCCGGCGGCCTCGGGAAAAAGCAGCGTGGCGCGGGAACTCGCGCGGCAGATCGGTTTCGATTACGTCAACTCCGGCGCGATGTATCGCGCGGTGACCTGGCATGTCTTGCGGAATGCCGTTGCTCCTGATGACGCCGCGGCGATCGCGGGGCTCGTGGAAAATATCCGGATAGATTGCGCCCTCGACCGCGATGGATCGCGCATTCTGATCAATGGTGTGGATCCCGAGGAACATCTCCGGGACCATCGCGTGAATGAGGAAGTGTCGGCTGTGAGCAGCGTTCCGCGCGTCCGCGAAATTCTCGTGGAAAAAATGCGCGACTACCCTCGCGATCATGACGTCGTCATGGAAGGCCGCGACATCGGCTCGGTCGTTTTCCCCGACACACCCTACAAATTTTACATCGACGCCTCGCCGGAAGTCCGGTTGCGCCGCCGCCAGGCCCAAGGCCAGCGGGACCAGATCGCCGCGCGCGACCGGGCCGATTCCTCGCGCCGCACTTCGCCTCTGATTATCGCGGAAGACGCCCACGTTATCGACAGCTCGAGTCTCACCATCGACGGCGTCGTCGGCGAGATCATCGGACGGCTAAAGATGAAGGGGATGGAAATCCGCTAATTGTTCTTTCGAATGTGAACTGCAACCCCACTTTGCTCGAAATACACCCTCATCCTAACCTTCTCCCAATGGGAGAAGGAACTACCTCTCCCTGTCTCTCCCTTTGGGAGAGAAGGACGCGTAAGCGCCAAGTGAGGGCGAAGGAGAGGGCCGGGGAGGGATGGGCTTTCGCACGCCTCTAACTAGTTTTGAATCCTTACTACTGGGTTTGTTACAACCTCATTAAGCTGCTCGGCCGAATCTTTTTCCGGCTGCGCTGGGAGCACCGCGAACGGATGATCAATCACGGGCCCGTGATCCTCGCGGCCAATCACCAGAGCTTTCTCGATCCGCCGTTTGCCGGCAGCGCTTCGGACCGCGCCATTTATTTCCTCGCGCGCCGGACCTTGCTCGATGGCCCGATTTTCGGCTGGCTGCTGCCGAAGCTGAACGTTATTCCGGTCGATTCCGAAGGCGGCAAAGATCGCACCGCGCTGAAGGCCTTGATTCGCATCCTGAAAGCAGGCGAGGGGACCCTCGTTTTCCCTGAAGGCCAGCGATCGCCGGACGGCAACCTTCAGCCGGCCCTGCCGGGAGTGGGCCTCGTCATCGCCAAGACGCTGGCGCCGGTCGTGCCGATTCGGATTTTCGGCGCATACGATGCCTGGCCGATCGGTCAAAAATGGCCGCGTCTTTTCCGGCCGGTGACGGTAGTGGTCGGCGAGCCGATTTATTTCACCGAAGCCGATCTTCAGCCGGCGACGAAGGATCTTTACCAGCGTTTGAGCCAGCGGGTGATGGACGCGATCGCGGCGCTGAGGATGGAGTGAGCGGCTTGCGCTAATCTCGCCCGCGGCGGACGGTGCGCCGTGCCACGCGCAGAAGAGCAGCAAAATCCCGTCGAATCCAATCGGGCGCCGCGAGCCGGCCTGCGCCTGATGATCATTATCGTCGCCGCCATGGCGCTGCTCGCGATCTATGCGAACGTGCAGAAGTCGCGGCGGAATGCGATCGAAAAAGTAACGATCATCCCTGTCGCTACCCCGCCGCCGGCCTCACCATCGCCCGCGGGTTAAGCTGTCGCCGACCGTCAAGATACAGTCTGCGGGCGGTTTTCGTTCGAATAACCAGGAACCACCCTTGTCTAACTACACCATGAAGAAGTTCACCGTTTTGCCGCTCATCGCCGCCCTGGCGTTTTTTGTTTCCTGCCAGAAGCAGCCAACTGAGGAGGAAAAGAAAGCCGAAGTGGAGCGGCAGGTCCAGGACCGTCTGGCCGCGGAGCGGCTTCAGGACGAGAAGCAGCGGCTCGCGCAGGAACAGGCTGCGCTCGAGGCCCGCGAGAAAGCGCTAGCCGACCGGGAAAGCGCCTCAGCGGCAACCCCGGCCGAGGTACCGGCGGAGCCCGAGACGGAGACTGTCGTTCGCGAGAGAACGGAAACGCGGAGCGAAACTCGTTCGACAGCCGCTTACGGAATGTTTTATCGCAAACTCGAGCCGCACGGCGAATGGCGCGAAACGGCCGATTACGGCTACGTCTGGCAGCCGCGGGTGGCGGAGGAATCCCGCGATTGGCGGCCCTACACCGAAGGCCGCTGGGTTTACAGCGACGCCGGCTGGACCTGGGTCTCGGAGGAGCCGTTCGGCTGGGCGACCTACCATTATGGGCGCTGGCTAAGGCTGCGCCGGGTCGGTTGGGTTTGGGTGCCGGGAGATGAATGGGCGCCCGCCTGGGTCTCGTGGAGAACAAGCAAGGATTACGTCGGCTGGGCGCCATTGCCGCCCGAGGCGCGCTTCGATCGCCGCAGCGGCATCCACGCCTGGGCGGATAGCTATTACGACATCGGTCCCGACCAGTATGCGTTTGTCTCGAATGACGAATTTGGTTCCGACAACGTCCGCCGCGCCGTCCTGCCCGCGGAGCGCAACGTCACGATCGTTGTCGAGACGACCAATGTGACGAACATCACCTTCGCCAACTCGTTCGTGGTGAACGAAGGCCCGAGATTTGACGAAATGCGGGCGCGCAGCCGGCGGCCGATGGAGCGCTATCGTTTGCGCCGGCAATCGCGGGCGGATGGGGAATTCGCGTCGGCCAGAGTTCAGGGCAACGAGCTTGAAGTCTCCACGCCGGTCATCGTCGAGATGCCGGACATGCCGCGGCCCCGCAGGGTAAAGGAACGCGTGGCTGAAGTGGTGATCGACAGCGGCTGGACCGCGATTGCCGATCGTTCGGCCGCCGAGCGCGCCCGCACGAAGATGAGAGCCGAGGCGACGCCGCCTCCCAATGCGCCTTCGAAACGGTTCGTGAAACCATCGGAGACGGCGACTACGGCTGCCACTCCCGCCGCGACCGCTGCGGCCGCGACGACGCCCGCCGCAAGCACGACGCCAGCGTCTGCTCCAGCTTCACCGACTCCGGTTGCATCCAGCCCGACACCAGCTTCCCGGGCCACTGCAACGCCGGCCGCCACGGCTAGTCCGAGCCCTGCGGCCAGAGCCAGCGCGACGCCGACTGTTAAGCCAACGGCAGCCGCGAGTACGACACCGACTGCCCAGGCCAGCGCCACGCCGACTGCCAAGCCAGCGGCCGCTGCGAGCGCAACACCGGTTGCTTCCGCGACTGTCGCGGCCCCGGTTGCATCTCCAACGGTCCGGACGCGTCCCTCGCCCACTCCGCGGGCGAAGGTTACTCCTTCCATTGAACCATCATTGCCCGCATCTCCTTCGCCGACGGGAACAAGCGCTCCTTCTGCCACAGCGGCGGCGCCCGCAGCTACGGCCGCTCCGTCTACTCCACCCAGAGTGCGTCCGTCGCCTGCCATCGATTTGCGGGCGACCCCGCCCATCGTCCCGGCGCCCACTGCCACGATCAAACCCGTTGCATCGCCACCGGCAACTGAGACCACTCCTGCGGTGCAACCACAACGACGAGTTAGGCCGACACCGCCTGTGACCGCGCCCGCGCCAACGGGTACGCCTTCGACTCAGCCTGAGTCCGTGGTGAAACAACGACCTTCCGTGGCTCCGGTGCAGCCCCCGTCGGCTCCGCCCCGCGGGCCAATGACGACGCCGGCGGCGACCACGCCACCGAGCGCTACGCCGCCCGCCACGGCCCGGACACCGAACATGCCCACCCAGGCATTGCCCCGCACAGCGCCGATCATTCCTGTGAAGCCTCCTTCGTCTTCAAATCCGAACGCAGCGCCGGCCGCTTCTCCGGAGACCGCCGAGGAGAAGGCCAGAAGCCGTCGTCCGAGGCGTCCCGACGAAACGGGAACGCCGACTCCCACACCATCCGTTCCGCCCTCGTAATTATTCAGCAGCCCGGGAGAGCATGAGCGAGCGCGCGTAAGCCAGCGTGTCGATCGCATCCACGCCCTTGTCGCGGCGGATGGCCTTGATGCGCGGAAAGCGCAAGGCCAGTCCGCTCGCGTGCCGGGTGCTGGGCTGGATGGAATCGAAGGCGATCTCGAGGACGACGTCGGGCTTCACTTCGCGGTATCGCCCGCGATTCGCGGTGGTTTGCTTTTTGAAATGCTCGGTCAGCTCGGCGATCTCCACGTCGGTAAGGCCGCTGTAGGCTTTGCCGATGGTGAGGAGCTCGCCGGTGGTTTCATCGCGCACCGCAAAGGTGTAATCGCTCAGCACGTGATTGCGCTTGCCGTGCCCGAGCTCGGCCGCGACCACCACGACGTCCAGCGTCGCGAGCTCTTTCTTTAGCTTGAACCAGAACATGCCACGGCGGCCGGGCGAATAAATGCTCTCGGGATCTTTCACCATCAGCCCCTCGTTCAAGCGGCGCCGCGCAAGCTGGAAAGCCGTCTCGATTTCCTCCGCCGAATGCGCCGGGTAAATTTCCGCAAGTTGGAAACCAGCCGCCAGTTGCAGGCTTCGCAGTGCTTCACGGCGCTCCCGCAGTGGGCGGCGCAAGAATGATTCGCCGTTCTTCCAAAGCAAATCGAACGCGACAAAAACGACCGGCACGTCCGCCGATGCGGTCGCGAATAGGTCCGCGCCTTCGCTTTTGCGGCCGAGCCGTTTTTGCAGGTCGAAGAAAGTCAGTTTCTTGCCGTGCTCGAAAGCCATGATCTCGCCATCGAGAATGATTTCGTCGTTGAAACCGCGCGCATGATCGGCGACCTCGGCGAATTGGTCGGTCATGCGGCGCAGATCGCGCGAGAATATTTCCACGCGTTCCGCTCCGCGATGGAGCTGCGCGCGGATCCCATCGAACTTGTCTTCGACGTAAACGACCGTCGGTGTCGTTGTAGCTGCCGCCGTCTCGGCGGCAGGGGGTGCGGAATCGGCCTTGTTTCTGCCGCCAGAGACGGCGGCAGCTACACCAGAAAAACGCGCCCAGATTGCTTCCGCGGTCGGCTCCGGGCTCGCCAGCATGCTCTTGATGGGTCGGAACAGGGAAAGCTCGGCGCGTTGCAACTCGCCTTTCGAGGCAAGCACGGCGGCTTCGCCGATGTCGCCCAGAAGCATGTTCGCTTCTTTAACGTCATCTAACGGGACGGAAAACGCGGAGGCGATCGCTTCTTCCACGAGCCCCTCGCGCAGGCCGATCCGCAAATCACCGGTCAGGATCTTGATCACGTACTGGCCCTCGCGCGCCGACAGCCTGGCGAGCCGCGCCTCGAGAAGTTCCGTCTTTGCGAGCGGACCGCGTGCTTTCTGAAGAGATTCAAAAAAGGCGCGCGACTCGCTGAGCGCGAACGGCTCCGAGACGGTGCGCCCTTCGAGCGCTTCCAGGGCTGTCTTGCCCGCGTCTCCGTGCGAGCTGGCGATGCGGCGGAATTCCGCTTCGCTCAGTTTTGTCGCGGCGACCAGGGCGCGGTGGATCACCGCCCACCCAGCCTGGATGGTCCGCAGGTCGCTTTGGGGAAATGCTTTGCCCGTGAAGTAAACGGCCGCGATCGCAAGCTGGGTTGGATCCAGCGTCCGTAAATATTCCGCGAGCAGCCGCACTTTTTCGAGCTTCGCCGGCGTGGCAGCGATCGCCTCGCCGACAGTGGCAAACGCGTGGAACTCAGATCCAGTAGCGGCGGCCCTGTGGGCCGCCTCCCGCTGGACTTCTGGTGGCTCGCCTGCCATTGCGATTTTCCCCAGCGTTAGCTCCATCTGGTTTTCCTCGCTCAACGCCCAAGCTTCAATTCCGCGATCGCGCAGGTCTCGCGCGAATTGAGCAGCGAAACCATGCAGCGTCAGCACCCGCTGCGGCTTCACCAATTCCACATAACGAATCAGATCGGTGTAATCAGCGTGGTCGGAAAGCGGGAAAGCGGCATCGACCTGGTAGCGATAAACCGCATTTGGATCGACTGCCCAACCGCTGATCATGGCCACACGTTTTTCCGGAATCTTATCCAGCATGCGCGAGCGATTCGCGCTGGGCGGACAGATCAGGACCTTCCCGGCGACTTCTTTTGCATTGTAACGCTCGTACTCGCAAAACGATTGCCCAAACTGCTCGTAAATGCGCGTCATTCGGTGGACCGAACCGTGGAGCATCGGCTTCAATCCGGCGCCGGAAAGCGCGCAGAGGATCTCCTGGGCTTTGCCCAGCGAGTAACCTAGCAGCACCGGCACCGCGCCCGTTTCCAGCGCATCGCGGCAAAATGCTACGATCTGCCCGATGACTTCCTCGGTGGGCGGAAAGCGATAGCGCGGCAGGCCGAAGGTGGTTTCCATGATCAGGGTGTCGGCGGCGCGCCATTCCGCCGGCTCGGCGGAGCGGCCCGGGCGCAATTTGAAATCGCCCGTGTAGAGAAGCGACCCGCTCGCCGTCTCGAGAAAAAATTGGGCCGAGCCGAAGATGTGGCCGGCGGGAATCAGGGTCACATCCAGTCCGCGAATGGTGGCCTTCTCGCCAAAGTTCAGGACATGCTCGTTGCGCTCGCCCGGCAATCGCGCCTGCATCAGCCGCGACGTTCGTTCCGAGACGATGATTTCTTCATGCGGCGCGATGTGGTCGCTGTGGGCGTGCGAGACGAACGCGAATGGCTTCCCATCCCACGGATCGAGCCAGATATCTTCGTTCGGCAGAAAGACGCCCCGTTCGTAACGAACTTCAATCACAGCCGAAATTTACGCGTTAATGCCGGTGGATCGAGCGCTCCGTCGCTCGATGCTAATTAATGCGGCTTCGCCGCCCCTCTGACATCGCGCGACGGAGCGCGCGATCCACCTGATTGACACCTCGCGCCTGTTCCCTTTTCATTAAGGCGATGAAGTTCGTGGCGCTATTTCTTGTGGCAACGATTTCGGCCAGCCCGGTCCTGGCCGAGCGCGCGCCCAAGCCGACGCCAAGGGTGCTGACGAAGGTGGACGTTTTGCCCGTCGCCTTGAGCGATGATTTCCAGTTTCGCAAGACCAAGCTCTTCCATCTCAGCGTGACCCCGCCCAAATCCAAGAGATCCTTCTCCTCGGCGCTCTCCAGTAATCCGAACAATCCCGTGGCAGGAATTGCCGAGGTATCGCTTGGCTTCGAACGTTCCTATCGCATGCACGGCGCAATCACGGCGGCCGACAAGAACCAGCGCTACGGCAATTACTTCGATTTTTTCTGGCGCGCGAAACGCCCGGCCAACGTCACTGTGCGGCTCGAGTACCGGCAGGAAAAGCTGCGCGCGTTCCTCCAGGCGCGCGAGGTGACCTACGAGAATGCGAAGGGGAATACCAAAACGGAATTCGCCATTATCGGGGACGATTATTTGCAGGATGGGCGCGTGACGGCGTGGCGGTGTTTGCTGATCGAGAACGGCCGGATCGTCGCCGAAAACCGCTCGTACTTGTGGGAGTGAGCTAAGCGGCGGCTCGCGAGGGTTGCGGAATTTCCTCTCAGTTCGCGGCCTAAGTTTCGGTCGTTCTTGCGTTTCCGGCCAGGCCGGCTGCGCCCGCCCCAGCGGTGCCGGTTGACAGTCCCCCTCGTAATCCTGTATCTTCCGCCAGCAGTGCAGTCGTCAATTCAAGTCGGAGTAAACGGCGATGCCGTTTGGGTGAAAGTGGAGGGCAAGGGTAACTTCCTCAACAGCGGCAATCTCAAGGAGTTCACCCGCGAAATGGTCAACCGCGGCTATCGCGAATTTGTAGTCGATCTGGAAAATTGCGCCATGATGGATTCGACCTTCATGGGAACGATGGCGGGCGTGGCCTTACGCTTGAAGGAACTGGGCCATGGACATCTCCATGTCGTTCATTGCGGAGAGCGGAGCCGCAATCTGCTGACCGGCCTCGGGCTCGATCAGATTTTCGACATCCACGCCAACGGCTCGGCCGCGCCTCAATGCGAATTGCTTCAGGGCGAAAAAGCCAATGGCTCGACCGCCGCGAAAAAGCAGGTCAACGCCGACATGCTCGACGCGCACGAGGCGCTGTGCGAGGCCGCGCCGGAAAACTTTGCGCGCTTCAAAGACGTCCTGGATTACCTAAAACAAGACCTCCATAAAGAGACGCCGTCGAACTGATCCAGCCCGCGGCGCATGTGGCCAATCCTTCTCCTTGGGCTGTTAATCGCGTGCGCCGCGGGCTGGCTCTTCACCTGGTGGCGGCAGGGCATCCGTATCCGCCAACTCGAGCGCTCGAAGGAGGAAATCCAGATCGAAGAGACGCTCGTCTTCGATTTTCTGCATGGGTTAGGCGAGGCTTTCACGGAAACGATTCGGCCGGCCGATCTGCATCGGCTGATTGTGGAAGGCGCGTCACGGATTCTCGATGCCCAGGGCGGCGCGCTTTACATGATGGAACGAGCTGGGGGAAAACTCGCGCCCGCGTTCATTTCGAAGGGTTCTCCGCCATTCGTGGATGTCCCGCCCCACATTCTTCAGCAGGCTGCCGCTGATCCGGCGGCGCTGGAAAATTTTATTCGGCTCCATGCCATTCCGCCGGGGGAGGGAATTATCGGCCGCGTCTGGCAGACACGGGACCCCGTCTCGCTCAGCGACCTGTCGCATGCTCCGGAGCTGGCCGGCTTGCGCGGCACATCGCTCGGCGCCGCTTCCGTGATGGTGACTCCGTTGCTCTACGGAAAGCAAAACATGGGAGTGCTCGCCCTTGGCAATGGGCCGACGAGCCCTTCGTTTTCGGCGAGCGATTTTGTGGTCTTCAAATCGATCGCGGAGCAATCGGCCTTCGCCCTCTACAACGCGATCATCTATTCGGAAGCCAACGAAAAAAAGCGGCTCGACCACGACCTCGAGATCGCGCGCGACATCCAGCGAATCCTGTTGCCCAGCGAGGCGCCGATCATCGAAGGCTTCGAGATCAGCGGGATCAATATTCCCGCGCGGCACGTCAGCGGCGATTATTTCGATTACGTCAAGGTGGATGACGAAAGACTCGGCGTCGCGATCGCCGATGTGTCCGGGAAAGGCGTGCCGGCTTCGATCATCATGGCCATTTGCCGCAGCGTTTTGCGGAGCCAGGCCCCGGGAAATCCTTCGCCGGCCGATGTTCTGCAAAAGGTGAATCGCCAGCTCTATCCCGACATTAAGGAGGACATGTTCATCAGCATGGCTTACGTGATTCTTGATCACGTGCGGGGCGCGGTGGCCCTCTCCCGCGCCGGGCATGACGCGCCGATTTTTTACGATCACGCCGCGGGCACCGTCACGCCAATCAAGCCTCCCGGAATGGTCGTAGGAATTGACAGTGGAAGCGTGTTCGATAGGATAACAGGCGACTTCGCGCTCACGTTGAAACGCGACGATTGCCTGCTCCTCTACACGGATGGAGTTACCGAGGCGCTCGATGCAAACGGAGACGAATTTGGCCCCGAACTGATGATGGAATGCGTCCGGGCCAGCGCCCCGGAAGGAGCGCCGGCCATTATCACGCGGTTGATCGATGAGCTGCGAAGGTTCGTGGGAACGCAGCCGCAAAATGACGACATCACTTTGATTGCCATTCGCAAAACATGAAAAAAATTCCTGTGACTGAACCAGAGACGGAGGAGAAGGATTCGCCCGCTGCCAGGGAGCCGGCGGAACAACCTGCTTCGT
>DASQLH010000276.1:0-6230 GCA_035630155.1 Chthoniobacterales bacterium | reverse complement strand
GCGGAACGCACGCCGGGCAGAGAGCGCAGTTCGCGCAGGGTGGCGTCGTTGGTGCGAGCGCGAGCTTCCGATGAAGCAAAGAGGCGGTCGGACAACATCGCGTTAAAGACGAGCCTGCGCTCGGTGGAAAATCCCCACGGTTCGTTGACCACTTTCCGGAAATATTGCGTGAGCGTGAGGCTGCCCATGAGCAACACGGCGGCGATGGCGATCTCGACGACGATTAATCCGCCGAGCAGGCGCCGGGTGCTTCCGTCCAAAGTCGATCCGCGGCCAATGCTTCCCATGGCGCCGCGGATGTCGGTGCGCGAGGCGCGCCACGCGGGCAACAAACCAAAGCCGATACCGATCACCAGCATCGCGCCCGCCGCGAAAGCGAAGACCGGCCAGTCGAGCCGGACGCCATAATCGAATTCACGGATCGCGCTGCCCGTGGCGTCCGCCCCTTCAGGGCTAAGCGCGACCAGCGCGGGCGTGAGCCAGCCGGCGATGAGTAATCCGCAAATTGTCCCGACCGCCGAAAGGATGAGCGCCTGGACAAGCCCCTGGCGAATCAATTGTCCGCGGGTCGCGCCGAGCGCGGAGCGTAACGCCATCTCGCCATCGCGCTCGACGACTCGCGCCAGCATCAGGCCCGCGAAATTCGCGGCCGCGACGAGCAGGGCGCAAAGACCAGCGGCGGCGATAATGAGCAGCTTCGGCCGCAGATCGATGATGAAACTGTCGCGCAACGGAATGAGGTAGGCGGCCGGGGCGTTGTTCGGATCGGGCTCAGCCCGGTTGATGGCGGCGCACATCTGGCGCGCCGCTGCATCCGCCTGAGCCAGGGCGATGCCGGGCCGCATGCGGGCCACGCCATAGAGGTAGCGATTCCGTGCTTCGGGAGCAAAAGTGAGCGCAATCGGCAGCCAGATTTCCGCGCGATAAGGATGACGAAACGTCTTCGGCATGACACCGACTACGGTGTAGGGCGCGTCGTCGAGATTGATGGTCCTGCCCACGACATCCTCGCGGCCGCCCAGGTTCCGTTGCCAGAAATCGTGGCTGACGATGGCGACGCGCGGACCGTTTGGCTGATCTTCCTCAGGGGTGAAATTGCGGCCGCGAGAAGGGGGCAGGCCGAGAACGGTCAGGAAGTTGGAGCTGATTCGGGCCGCGGGAAAACTTTGCGCTGACTGGCCTTCACTCGACGCCGTGATGCTGGCGCCGGTGCCGACCGCGATGTCTTTGAAGATATCGCGACCATGTTCGCGCCATTGGAGGAGGGTCTTTTCGGAAAGGTTCAGCGTGCTGCTTCGCGCGCCGCTTTCGTCGAATGTTTCGTAAAGGCGAACGAGGCGATCGGCGTTGGGGAAGGGCAGTGGACGCAGCAAGGCGCTTTCGATTACTGAAAAGATCGCGGTGTTCGCGCCGATGCCGAGCGCGAGCGTGGCGATCGCCACGAGGCTGAAGGCCGGCGATTTCCAAAGGAGGCGCAACGCGTAACGGATGTCGCTCATGGGTTCTTCCTGCTGGGGAGCGCACGCGCCTCGCGTGCTGGCGATGGCGCCTCGCCATCGCGGACTTTTTGATAACGGTCCGAAAAGATCGTTTCGGCGAGGGCGCCGAAACCAGCACGCGAGGGCGCGTGCGCTCCCCAGAAAATCCGAACCGCGCCTTCAGTCTTCATTCGGCATGCAGAGCTACGATGGGATCGACGGTGCTGGCCCGGCGGGCGGGGAGCCAGCAGGCGACAAACGCGACCGCCAGCAAGGCGAGCGACAAGGCGAAGAACGTAAGCGGATCAGTGGCGCTGACGCCGTAGAGCAGCGTGGCCATCAAACGCGTCAGGCCGATCGAGGCGGCGACGCCGAAGATGATGCCGGCAGCGACCAAGGTCATGCCCTGCCGCAGAATGAGGCGAAGGACGTCACTCTTTTGCGCGCCGAGCGCGATCCGGATGCCGAGCTCGCGCGTCCGTTGCGCGACCGAATACGAAATCACGCCATACAATCCGATCGCCGCCAGGAGCAACGCGGCGCCGGCAAAGATGCTAAGGAGCAGCATCGTGAATTTCTTCTGGAGCAACGTCCGCGCGATCATGTCGTTCATCGATCGCGGATTGCCGAGCGGCACCGATTTGTTCACGTTCCAAACGGCCTGCTGCACCGCAGGCAAAAGCGTAAGGGGATTTTCCGGCGCGGTCCGGACAGCGATTTGCATCAACGGCCACATACCCTGGCCGAGCGGCTGGTATAGTTCAGGCCGGGGCGCGGTTTCGAGGGCAAGATGGCGGACATTGCCCACCACGCCCACGAC
This sequence comes from Chthoniobacterales bacterium, assembly GCA_035630155.1. Lineage (GTDB taxonomy): Bacteria > Verrucomicrobiota > Verrucomicrobiia > Chthoniobacterales > UBA10450 > AV80. Next base: position 3,932 of record DASQLH010000276.1, on the reverse strand, counting down.
CTGAAGCTTTTCGTCTTTCGGCCCGTAGTTCTCGACGAACTGGCCGATCGGATCTTCGCCCGGGAAAGCCTGCCGGGCGGTCTCCTCATTGATGATCGCAACGAGCGCCGAGCCCTTCGTGTCGTGCTCGGTAAAGTTACGGCCGCGCACGAAGGGGATGCCCATCGTTTGGAAATAATCCGGCGTCGCGATGCGAATGTCGGCTCTGTCCTCCTTTGTGCTGCCGGGGCGATTGAACGTGCGCGAGCTGTTGCCGCCGGAGAACGGCAGCCGGCTGACGGCCGCGACGCTCTGCACACCCGGCACCGTCGCCACCTTTCGCACGACATCCTGGTAGAACTGGAGCTGGCGGTCCTCGTCGGCTTTCGCGGACGCGCCGATATTAAATATGAGGAGCCGATCGGAATTGAAGCCGGGGGCGACTTTGGTCAGGTTCGCGAAACTCTTGATCATCAGCCCGGCGCCGATCAACAGGATCAACGACAGGCCGACCTCGGTGGCGATGAGGAACGCGCGGCGCCGGCTACCGCCGCCGGTGCTGCCGCGCTCGCCTTGTTTCAAGGAGTCAGCCGGGTTCCCGGACGCAGAAGAAAGGGCCGGGACGAGCCCGAACAAAATGCCGGTGACGACCGATACGACGAGACTAAAGGCGAGGACCTGGCCATTGAGACCGACCTCTTTGAAGCTCCGCAGGCCGGGAGGCGCCATCGACATCAGGAGCGGGATCGCCCAGGCGGCGAGCAATGCCCCAAGCGCACCGCCGATGATCGAGAGCAGCACGCTCTCGGTCAGCAGTTGCCGGATCAAACGGTAACGGCTCGCGCCCATGGCCGCGCGGATGGAAATCTCGCGGGAGCGAGTCGCGGCGCGGGCAAGCAACAGGTTGGCCACATTCGCGCAGCCGATGAAAAGAAGGAACCCGACCGCCGCGAAGAGAAGCAACAGGACCGGCCGAAGTTTGCCGACTGTGTCTTCATGCAGCGGCATGACGCGAATGCCGGTATCCCGATTGTCGTTCGCAAACTGGTTCTCGAGACGACGGCTGATACCGTCCATTTCCGCGCGCGCTTTCTCGACGGTGACGCCTGGTTTCAGCCGCCCATAGACATCGAGATAATTGCTGCCGCGCACCGGCCGTGGATCGACGTTCGGGCGGATCGAATTCGTCGGGACGCCGAAGGCGGACGGAATCCAAAGTTCGCCGTAACCGTCCGGCATATAATTCGGCGGCATCACGCCGACGACGGTATGCTGCTCATCGTTGAGCAAAATCTCTCGGCCGATGATGTTGCGTTCGGAAGCGTAACGGCGGGCCCACAACTCCGAACTGAGAACGACGACGTGGCTGTGGCCCGGCTGTTCGTCGGACGGTTGCAGGGTGCGGCCCAGGATTGGTGAGATCCCAAAAAGCGGGAAGAAACTGGAGGTGACCATCGTCCCGCGGACGCGCTCCGGGCGGTCGCCATCGGCGAGGTTGGCCTGTTCGCCGCGCGAGGCGGCCATGTGGGAAAAGACGCCGTTCTGCGCCGCGTAATCGAGGTAGTTGGCGGGCGCGTTGGCGCCGCCCGGCTCGCCCGTGCTCCGCGTCGTGGGATGCATCACCATGATGTTTTCCGAGTCCGGGTAGGGCAATGGGCGCAGCAGGACGCCATCGATCACGCTAAAAATGGCCGTCGAGCTGGCGATGCCGAGCGCGAGCGTGATGAGAGCAGCGAAGGTGAAGCCCGGATTCTTGAAAAACATCCGCAGGCCGTAGCGAACGTCGTAGGGGAGTGTGTTCATGGGAATTTTCGATTCTCGATTTTCGATTTTCGATTGCTGTTCATCACGTAACGCGTCACTCTCCGTTTCATTCAGACCGGAGCGCAACGATTGGATTGACCCGGCAGGCGCGGCGAGCGGGAATCCAGGCAGCCAGAATGGTGACGACGGAAAGGATGAGTCCGACAGCGAGATAGGTCTGCGCATCGAGCGGACTGACGCCGAAAAGAAAGCTGCGGATCACACCAGCCGATGCGGCGACCGCCAGCGCGCCCATCGCGATTCCCACGCCAAAAAGGCGAAGACCGTGGCCCATCACCAATCCACGGATGTGCGCGGGACTCGCCCCGAGCGCGAGGCGCACGGCGATTTCGCGCAGCCGGCGGAAAGCGGTGTAGGCGAGAACGCCATACAGACCCACGGCCGCGAGAAGCAAGGCGAGCCCGGCGAAGACCGCGAGCAGGAAGGTGAGCAGCCGATGGGTCGCCCACGTGGCCGCGACGCGTTCATCCATCGTCTTGAAATCAAAGAGGGGCTGGTTCGGATCGAGGCGATTCACGATTTCGCGGATCGGTTTTTCCAGCCGCTTCACGTTGCCCGACGCACGAACGTGGAGGACGAGACTGGTCCGGCCGATCTGCGCCTGGGGAAAGAAAAAGGCCGGCGTCGGTGTGGCCTCGCCGTAACCGTGCATTTTTACGTGCGGCACCAGACCGACGATTTCCCAAAGCCGTGGCCCGTCACCCGTCACATCCGATTCAGCGTCCACGAGAATCCGTTTCCCGATGGGATCCTGTCCTTTGAATGTCATGTCGGCCAACGTCTGGTCGATGATCACCACCGGTGGCGAGTCGACGCGGTCGTGTTCGTTGAACATGCGGCCGCGAATCAGGTTAATTTTGAGCGCCGTGAAATAATCACCAGCCACTACTTCGTAATTGGCCGCGGGTTGCTGGCTGGGATCGGTCGGCTGCGCGCCTTCCGGCATGAAATTCAACTGCCAGCCGCTCAGCATCGGCGGGTTTGCCGAAAGGGCGGCGGCCTGCACGCCCGGAAGCCGGCGAACCTCATCAAGCAATCCATTGGTGAAAGTGAGGGTCTTGTCGAGCTGGTCGTATTTCGTGTAGGGAAGCTCGATCCGAACGGTGTAAAGCTCCGCGGGCTCAAAGCCGAGAGAGGTGGATTGCATTTTCGCGAAGCTCTTGAGGACAAGCCCCGCCGCGCTCAGCAGTAACAAGGTCAACGCGACCTCGACGATCACGAGCCAGTCGCGGCTCCGGCGCGCGGTTTTTGTTTCCGAACTGCCAAACGAGCCTGCCTGGAGCGCGGCGTTGATATCTGCGCGCGCGGCCTGCCACGCCGGCCAGAGTCCAAACAACAGGGTGGTCAACGCCGCGAGGCCAAAAGTGAAGGCCATTACTCGCCAATCGAAGCCGATGCCTTCGAAGCGAGGCGCGCCCGCAGGAGCGATGGCGACGAGCGCGTCCCGTCCCCAAATCGCGAAGACAAGGCCCAGCGCGGCGCCGAGGGCGGAAATGGCAAAGCTTTCGATCAAAAGTTGCCGGATGATCTGGCCGCGCCCGGCACCCATCGCCGCGCGAATGGCGAACTCCCGAGCTCGCGCGGCCCCACGCGCGGCCAGAAGATTCGCTAAATTCGCGCAGGCGATGAGTAAAACGACGGCGACCGCCCCCAGGAGCAACGCGAGGCTGGTCCGGTAATTTCCCAGAAGATTTTCGAGGAGCGGCCGGACGGCGACGCCCACGCCGGCGTTGGTTGAGGGATGAAGTTTCTCGATGCGCGCGGCGATTGCGATCATCTCGCTCCGTGCCTGCTCGACACTGACGCCATCCTTGAGGCGGCCCCAGGCGTAGAACATGGGATGATTGGCGCGGTTCTGCCACCCGGGGATCGCGCTACGTCGCATCAGCGAAAGCCAGATATCCACTCCTTGCGGCGAATTCATTTCCGCCGGCATCACGCCAATGACTGTGACCGGCCGCCCATGAAGCGTAACCGCCCGCCCGACAATTTGCGGGTCGCGGTGAAAGGCCCGGTCCCACAGGCGATCGCTGATGACCGCGAGCGGCGGCGCGCCCGGCTTGTCCTCGTCTTCGCTGTAGGTCCGGCCGAGTTGCGGCTTGAGCCCGATCGTGTCGAAGAAATTCGCG
>DASQLH010000275.1:0-4238 GCA_035630155.1 Chthoniobacterales bacterium | reverse complement strand
AAGGATCCGGGTGGCCATTCGGCGAAGGGCGTGGAATTCGCCAAGAACAAGGAATACGACAAGGCGGTCGAGGAATTCACCAAGGCGATCGAGGCCGAGCCGACGGATTCGAAGAATTATTTCAATCGGGGCACGGCGTATCGCGGGCTGAACAAATTGAGCGAAGCGTTCGCGGATTACACGAAAGCGATCGAGCTCCTTCCGCAGGACGCGCGGGCCTACGTCGGCCGCGGCGAGGTGCTCCTGTCGCAAAAACAGGTGGACAACGCGCTGGCCGATTTCGACAAGGCGCTGCAAATCTCGCCGAACGATCCAAACGCGCGGCGCTTTCGCGGGTTTATCTACATTTCGAAGAGCGAATGGGACAAGGCGATCGCCGATTACACCGTCGTGGTGCAAAAAGTTCCGGACGATTCGGCCGCGTGGGAACGGCGCGCGTTTGCCCATCGGAGCCTGAAGAAATTCAAGGAAGCGATTGCTGATTACACCAAGGCGATCGCGACCGATCCGAAGGACCCGGATGGATATCGCCGCCGGGCGCAGGCTCATATTATGGCGGGAGACAGCCAGAAGGCGGCCGAGGATTTCAAGGCAATCCTGAAAATGAAGCCGGATGACGTGGATGCGCAGAGCCGGCTGAAGGCGCTCGAGACCCGGGCAAATGCTTCGCCGACCCCGCCCTCCTCGACGCCCGCTTCATCGCCGGCCAACGCTCCTTCCATGGCGCCGCCCGCCTCTTCGCCGCGCTAGGCAGGGAACCGTCGCGCGGTCCAGAGACGTTTCTTAAATGGGTGGGGGCGTTGTAAATGGCGCGCCTTCAGGTGATGCGCCCGGCGATTAAGCTTTCCGGGCAGTCGCTCGAAACATAAAAGAAGCACTTCCCGAAATTCATCTCAGCCGAAGGATCATTATGAAGAACGCCAGGAAACTCTTTAGCGGATTGCTCGCCAGTTTGCTCATTCTCGGAACAGCGACATTCCTGAATGCCGCCAGCCCGGCAGCCGCCGTCCACGGAAACAAGGGTCACGCCTTCGCCCAAGAGGGGAAATACGATGAAGCCATCATCGAATATACCAAGGCGATCGCGATCGATAGTAAAGACGTGCGCCTCTATGTCGATCGAGGACTGGTCTATCGCACGGCCAACAAGATTCCTGAGGCGATGGCGGATTTCACCAAGGCGATCGAGCTCGAGCCGAAGAATCACCTGGGATATTTCGAGCGGGGCCGAACCGCTTTGGGGCAAAACCAATTCGACCCGGCGCTCGCCGACCTGACCAAGGCGATCGAGCTCAATCCGAATAATCTGGTGGCCTACGAGCGGCGCGGCCTGGTTTACCACAACCTCCGGAAGTGGGACGAAGCCATCGCGGATTATACGGTGGCGATCGAGAAGGACCCGAACAACGCCATGGCTTTGCGCAAGCGCGCGGACACGTATTACGCGATGAATCAGTTCGCCAAGGCCGTTCCCGATCTGGAGGCCGCCATAAAATTGAAGCCGGACGATCCGGACCTCGCGCAAAACCTGCAGCATGTGCGGGCCCGCATGGCGACGCCTCGCCCGGTTACGCAAGCAGCCCCGGCGGCGCCCACGCCGGAGCCCACGCCCACGCCGATGGACCCGCGAATGAAGATCGGCATTGGCGCGGGGGCGCTGGTCGTGTTGCTGATTCTCATCATCATTATTGCGCGCAAGAAAAGCAGGGGGTACTAGGGCATTGGAGACGGCCTGCCCTCAGGCCGGATTCCGCGACTAAAATGATAGCGGCACGAGGGCGTGCCGGCTCCAATACAGGCGAGAAATTTCTTTGACACCCCCGAGCCCGCTGCTAGCTTGCCGACGCTTTTTCGGAGAACGAGACGAGGTCCCATGGTCGTTCAAAACAGAAGTTTGACGACTCTGGGACTTTTACTTCTAAACGAAGGGCAACCGGTTCGACCCGCTTCGGCGGAACGAGCGATTTAATGATACGCAGCGGCCCATGTAGCTCAGTTGGTAGAGCACGTCCTTGGTAAGGACGAGGTCACCGGTTCAATCCCGGTCATGGGCTCCAGAAGCGGGCTCGCGGCCGGCAGTAACAACCCAAAAGACGCAGTTAGTTTCAAACGAGGAAAATCGAGATGGCTAAGGACAAATTCGAACGCAATAAGCCGCACGTAAACGTCGGCACCATTGGACACGTCGATCACGGCAAGACCACACTCACCGCCGCGATCACCACCGTGCTCTCTAAAAAGGGCTTCGCTGAAGCGCGCGCCTACGATTCCATCGACGCCGCTCCCGAAGAAAAAGAGCGCGGCATCACGATTTCGACCGCGCACGTCGAATATCAGAGCGACAAGCGCCACTACGCCCACGTCGATTGCCCTGGCCACGCTGATTACATCAAGAACATGATCACCGGCGCCGCGCAGATGGACGGCGCGATCCTCGTCGTTTCGGCGGCTGACGGCCCGATGCCCCAGACGGCGGAGCACATTCTCCTCGCTCGTCAGGTCGGCGTGCCTTCCATCGTCGTGTTCCTGAACAAGACCGACATGGTGGACGATCCGGAGCTTCTCGACCTCGTCGAAATGGAAGTGCGCGATCTGCTGAATAAATATGAATTTCCCGGGGACAAAATCCCGATCGTCAAGGGCAGCGCGACCAAGGCGCTGGCCGCGGGCGACCCCGCCCATCCCGACGCGAAGTGCATCCTCGATCTCATCGCGGCCGTGGATGATTACATCCCCGTCCCGGAACGGCCGGTCGATTTGCCGTTCCTGATGCCGGTGGAAGACGTGTTCAACATTGAAGGCCGCGGCACCGTCGCGACCGGTCGTGCTGAGCGAGGCATCCTCAAGAAGATGGAGGAAGTCGAGATCGTCGGTCTCAAAGACACGATCAAGACGACCGCGACCGATATCGAAATGTTCCGCAAGCTTCTCGACGAAGCGCGCGCCGGCGACAACGTCGGAGTGCTGCTCCGCGGCGTGAAGAAGGAAGACGTCATGCGCGGGCAGGTCATCGCGAAGCCCGGCAGCATTACGCCGCACCGCAAATTCAAGGCGGAAGTTTACGTGTTGAGCAAGGAAGAGGGCGGCCGTCACACGCCGTTCTTCACCAACTACCGTCCGCAATTTTATTTCCGCACGACCGACGTGACCGGAACCGTCACGCTGCCGGAAGGCGTCGAGATGGTGATGCCGGGCGACAACGTCTCGGTGGAAGTCGAATTGATTACGCCGATCGCGATGGAAAAAACCATCCGGTTTGCTATTCGCGAAGGCGGCAAGACCGTCGGCGCGGGTCGCGTAGCCGAGATTCTGGACTAGATTGATTTCGGATTTCGGATACCGGATTGCGGAAAGACAAATCCCAAATCGAAAATCGAAATTCGAAAATTAGAATTAGGTCAGTAGCTCAATTGGTAGAGTAGCGGTCTCCAAAACCGTCGGTTGGGGGTTCGAGTCCCTCCTGACCTGGTTGTTGAAGAGGTTAAAGCGTTAAAGAGTTGAATCGTTACATCGTGAAATTTTTTATTCTTCCCACCGCTTCATCGCTTCAACGCTGTATCGCTTCAACGCCCACCCCATGATCACCAAAACGAAGAGCTTCTTCAGGGAAGTCATCGCAGAGCTGCAAAAGGCTTCGTGGCCGTGGGAGTCGAAGGACAAGGGGATCCGCCGTTACAAGGAGCTGACCGACTCGACGATGGTGGTCATCATCGCGATGCTGCTCCTCGGCGGATACGTGGCGCTGTTCGATTTCGTCATCATTACTTTCATCCACTACTTCACGCGACTCCACTGATATGCCTTCCGTTCTCGCTCCAAAAGATCAGTGGTTCGTCGTCCACGTGCTTTCCGGCCAGGAAAACAAGGTGCGCGACAACATCGAGAAGCGCGTCAAGACCGAGGAGATGAGCGACGTGATTTACGAAGTGCTCGTCCCGACCGAGCGCGTTTCGGAAATCAAGCGCGGCAAGAAGAGCGAGACGACCCGGAAATTTTTCCCCGGCTACCTCATCGTGAACATGCACCTGCTCGATGAGAGCAATCAGCTCGTCGGCCGCACCTGGTATTTTATCCGTGAAACGACCGGTGTGATCGGTTTTGCCGGCACCAAAGACAAGCCGATCCCGATGCGGAAAGCGGAAGTGGACAACATGCTCGCGCAGATGCGCGAACGTGAAGAGAAAGTGAAGCCGAAAGTCAGCTTCGAAGTCGGCGAGACGGTGAAAGTTGCCGACGGA
>DASQLH010000274.1:0-3709 GCA_035630155.1 Chthoniobacterales bacterium | reverse complement strand
CGTCCCACCCCTCTTTATTTTGCGGAGCGCCTCACGAAACATCTCGGCGGCGCGAAAATATATTTAAAGCGCGAGGATCTTCTCCACACCGGCGCCCACAAGATCAACAACGCCCTCGGCCAGATCCTGCTCGCGCGGCGCATGGGTAAAACGCGCATCATTGCTGAGACCGGCGCCGGCCAACATGGCGTCGCCACGGCCACGGTTGCGGCTCGTTTTGGCTGCGAATGCGTCATCTATATGGGCGCCGTGGACATGGAGCGACAGGCGCTGAACGTCGCGCGAATGCGTTTTCTCGGCGCCAAGGTCGTTACGGTGACTGCGGGTCAGGCGACGTTGAAGGAAGCGATCAACGAAGCGATGCGCGATTGGGTCACGAACGTTCGCACCACTCATTACATCCTCGGCTCCGCCCTGGGCTCGCATCCCTACCCCATGATGGTCCGCGATTTTCACCGCGTGATCGGGCTCGAAGCGCGCCGGCAAATCCTGGAACGCGAAGAACGATTACCGGATTTGCTCGTCGCCTGTGTCGGCGGCGGCAGCAACGCCATCGGACTTTTCCATCCATTCCTGAGCGATGAATCGGTCAGAATGATCGGCGTCGAAGCCGGCGGCGAAGGCATTCGCACCGGCAAACACGCGGCACGTTTTCAAGGCGGACGGCTCGGCGTCCTCCAAGGCACGAAGACGTTCGTGCTCGCGAACGAAGATGGCCAGATCGAACTCACCCACTCCGTTTCCGCGGGGCTCGATTATGCCGCGATCGGTCCCGAGCACAGTTACCTGCGCGATCGCAAACGGATCGAATATGACTACGCGACCGATGACGAAGCACTGGCCGCTTTCCGCACACTCGCCGAGACGGAAGGAATCATTCCCGCTCTCGAAACCGCTCACGCCATCGCGCACGTGATTAAGATCGCGCCGTCGCTGCCGTCCGATAAACTCATCATCGTGAATTGCTCTGGTCGAGGCGACAAAGACGTATCGCAAGCCGCTGCCCGTTTCGGATTCTAAATGAGAAGCATGACTGGCTACGGCCGTGGCGATGCCGATCACCGTGGAACCAAATTCAGCGTCGAGCTGAACTCCGTTAACCGAAAGCAGAGCGACATCGTCGTGAATCTTCCGCGGGATCTCGCCGCGCTCGAGCCGCGGATTCGCCAGGCGATTAATGAAAAAATTTCGCGCGGCCGCATGAATGTCGTGGTCGCCTTGCACGAAGGCGTGAACAGCACGCACAAGCTCGCGCTCGATACCGGTCTGGCCCGCTCGTATCATGACGCGATGCTCACGCTGCAAAAGGAATTGAGCGCGCCGGGCGAGATCACGATCGGGACAATTTTGCAGGCGCCCGGGGTGATGCGTTCGCCGGAGCACAGCATCGATGCCGACGAAGCGTGGCCGGTCGTGGAGCGGGCCCTTGGGACTGCGCTTGCCGAACTAATCAAGATGCGCGAGCGCGAAGGGAAACATCTCGCGAAAGATTTGATTCATCGCCTCAAAGTCCTGCGCCAAGAGATCAAGGAAATCCGTGCGGCGTATCCAGAGGTCGTAAAAAAATATCGGAGCGGGCTCCTCGAACGAATCGAGAAGGCCGGGCTGAATCTTCCGGTCGAGGACGAACGCCTTCTCAAGGAAGTGACGTTCTTCGCTGACCGCTCGGACATCTCGGAAGAATTGACGCGGCTCGAGAGCCATCTCGCCCAGTTCGCGCACCACCTCCGCAAGAATGAGCCGGTCGGGCGCACGCTCGAATTCATCAACCAGGAGATTTTTCGCGAGCTGAATACGCTCGGCGCCAAATCGAACGACGCGGCCATTTCCCAACATGTCGTTGCCTGCAAATCGGAATTGGAGAAAATCCGCGAGCAAATCCAAAACCTTGAGTAAACAATTCACCCGCACCGGAATTTTGTTTGTGATCTCCGCGCCTTCAGGGGCGGGCAAGACCACGCTCTGCGACGCCCTGCGCCAGACGTCCGACTTCGTTTACTCCGTTTCCTGCACGACGCGGCCGCCCCGCGCCGGAGAGATCGATGGTGAGGATTATCATTTTATCTCCGAGAAAGATTTCGCCGCGCGCGTCGAGGCCGCCGATTTCCTCGAATACGCGAACGTCCACGGACGTTACTACGGCACGCTCCGCAAGCCGGTCATCGCCAATTTGCAGAATGGCGTGGATGTTTTGATCGACATCGATATTCAGGGCGCCGCCGCGATCCGGGCTTTCGACGACCCGACGATTCGGCAGGCCCTCTGCGACGTCTTCATCATGCCGCCCGATCTCGACGAGTTGCGGCGGCGACTGACGAAGCGCGGCACCGAGACGCCCGAGCAGATCGAAGTGCGCATCGTCACGGCCGCGCGCGAGATGGAGTTGTGGCGGGATTATCGCTACACCATCATCAGCAAATCGATGGAGGAAGACCTGCAGAAGTTCCGGAATATCATGGGCGCTGAACGCTATTTGAGCCGCCGGCTGATCTTAAGCCAATGACCGACAAGAAATCGAAGTGCGTCGTGCTTGGCGTGACTGGCTCGATCGCAGCCTACAAGTCCGCGGAGCTGGCGAGCCTGCTCGTCAAGCAAGGTCACGACGTTTTCGTGGTGATGACGCGCGATGCCGTCGAATTCATCACGCCCCTCACACTTCAGACGCTCTCGAAGAATCCAGTGAGCACGAGCTTCTTCGACGAGAAAGAAAACTGGCGACCGGGGCACATCGAGCTGGCCGATCGCGCAAATCTTCTTCTCATCGCGCCAGCCACCGCGAACGTCATCGCCGAGCTCGCGCATGGTCTCGCGGGTCATCCACTCGCCGCCATCGCCCTCGCGACCCGGGCGCCGACTTTGATGGCGCCAGCCATGAATGGAAAAATGTGGGAGCATGCCGCGACCCAGAAAAATGTCGAGACATTGAAAGCCCGCGGCGTCGAGTTTATCGGGCCCGAAGAAGGAATGCTCGCCTGCGGGTATGAAGGTGTCGGCCGGTTGTGGAAAGTGGACGACATTGCTTTCCGCGCGGAATTCCTGCTCGCGCGCCAGGATAATTTGATCGCGTGAGGTTCGTCGTCACCGCCGGGCCGACGCGGGAAGCCATCGATCCGGTGCGCTTCATCAGCAATCGCTCCTCGGGTAAAATGGGATACGCGATCGCGGAAGCGGCGCTCGCCCGCGGACACGAGGTCACGCTCATCTCCGGTCCAGCGAGCCTCGCGCCGCCGCCGCACGCGAAATTTATTCCGGTCACCAGCGCCGATGAGCTTCACCATGCCGTCCATCGCGCCGTGCCCACGTGCGACGTGCTCGTGATGTGCGCAGCGGTGTCCGATTACAAGCCGGCCGCCGCGGCCACGCGCAAAACGAAAAAGCGGAAGTCGCCCTTCGCCCTAAAATTAATTCCGACGCGCGACATTCTTGCCTCGCTGCCGAAGGAGAATCGCCGTTACCTCGTCGTCGGTTTCGCCGCGGAGACGCACGACCTGAAAAGCAACGCGCAGAAAAAGCTGCGGCAAAAGAATTGCGACATAGTCGTCGCGAACGATGTGAGCCGAAGTGATTCGGGAATGGAAAGCGACGCAAATGAAGTCGTGATTTTCTTCCGAAACGGCGAAACGGAAAAAATTTCGCGCGCTTCCAAAAAAATTATCGCGCGCGAGCTCGTGAAAAAAATTTCAAAATGTTTGAAAAAAGTTTGACAAAA
>DASQLH010000273.1:0-6544 GCA_035630155.1 Chthoniobacterales bacterium | reverse complement strand
CGTCGTCGTTTACGCGATCATTCGGGACTTCGGCGCGGCGGCCCAGGCGGGATTCGGCGTCGGGATGCGCGTCATGCAGGCGATATTTCTTCCGGTCATTGCCATCGCTTTTGCGGTCGCGCCCGTGGTGGGCCAGAACTTCGGCGGGCGCCAGGGCGCGCGCGTGCGGCAATCGTTTTACTCCGCGATCGCCATCACTTCCGGCATCATGGTTGTGCTCACGCTCCTTTGCCAGATCGCGCCCGACAGGTTGATTCGCGCCTTTTCGGAAGATGCGAGCGTCATCAGATTCGGCAGCGATTATCTTCGGATCGTCTCGTTCAATTTTCTCGCGGTAGGAATCGTGTTTACTTCGTCGAGCGGCTTTCAGGGCATTGGGAACACCTGGCCGCCGCTGATCAGCTCCGCGATCCGGCTCCTCATCTTCGTTCTGCCCGCGGTAATCATGTCGCGCATGGCGGGGTTCGATATCAAACATGTCTGGTATCTTTCCGTGGCCACGATTCTTTTTCAGGCAGGCGCGAACTGGCTCCTGCTCCAGCGCGAGTTTCGGAAGAAACTGGTGTTTCCGGAAGGAGACGCCCTGCCCGCGGTGACCGGAACGGCAACCGCTGCCTGAGCTATGAGCATCGCAAGTGCGGTGGCTTCGCTTTGGATTCGAGCGCGCATAAAACGGAAGCCGGCCGGAGAAGAAGCGCTGGTGCGTTTTACGAGAAGAGTCTTCGCGACTCCGGAGTGGGCGGTGAGACTTCACTCGCGCAAAGTGAAGGTAGAGGAAACGCACGAGCCGGTGAAAGGCGAGTGGGTCCAGCCTCACGACGGCGCAAAAGCTTCCCACGTAATTTATTACCTGCACGGAGGCGGCTACGTCTCCGGTTCGGCAAAAGGCTACCGGCCCATCACCGCCACGCTCGCGCGGCACTTGAAGGCGCGAAGCTTCGCCCTGGATTACCGGCTGGCGCCGGAATCGCGTTTTCCAGCGGCGCTGGACGATGCCCTGGCAGGTTATCGCTGGTTGATTTCTACGGGTATCGAGCCGCGCGTGATTTCCATCGTGGGAGATTCCGCGGGCGGCGGCTTGGCGATCGCTTTGGCGATGAAGCTCCGTGATTCGGGCGAGCCGTTACCCTCCTCGATCGTCTCCCTGTCGCCTTGGACCGATATGGCGGGAACCGGCGACTCCATTCTGGCGAACGCGAAGCGCGATCCATTTTTTGTCCCGGAAGATGTGGAGCGTTACGCCCACCTCTATCTCGGCGACCAATCCCGGCAAACGCCGTTCGCTTCTCCGCTCTACGGCGATTTCGCGGGCCTGCCGCGTTTGTTAATTCACGCAGGTGAAAACGAGATGCTTCTGGACGATGCGCGAAAGGTCCACGCCAAAGCCATCGCCGCGGGCGTCGCGAGCGAACTGCGGATCTTCAAGGACGTGCCTCATGTCTGGCACCTGATGACACCCTTCGTGCCCGAGGCGCGAGTAGCGCTCCGTGAGGTCGCCGAGTTTATTTCAAGGAGCGGCGGCCTCCAGACCGCCGATTTAAAAGAGGGCGGTTTGGAAAGCGCCCCTCCTTGATCTACGTTGGAGTCTCGGGCGCGGGAGCGTCGTCGCCACGATCTCCCCGCACCTCGTAACACAGCTCCACCGTCCCGCTCTTATAGGCTTTGACCTCCGCGAGATGGAGGGGGACGTCTATGTCGAGCTTCTCGAAGAAGCGTATCCCATCACCAATCAAGATCGGCAGGATCGAATAACGAACTTCGTCCGCCAGCCTGAGACGAAGGCATTCGCCGGAAACGGCGCCGCCCCCGACAAACCAGATACTACGGAATGTAGATCGCAGGCGCCCATTCACGAACTGCGCAAGATCGCCTGAGTAAAACTCGATCGTATCCCGGGTTCGCGGCAGATCGCGACTGGTGAGGACGAAGGTCGGTTTATCGCCGTACGACCAACCCAAGCCTTTGGCTTCAAAACCAAGCGCGGTTTCGTAGGTTCGCGATCCCATGACGTAGCAGTCGATCGTCTTGAGGAACGCCTCGACGAAGTCTGGCTCCAGGGTCTCTCCGCCTTCGAATTCGTCTGAGGTTTCTAGCCAATCGACGCACCCATCCTTTCGCGCGATGAACCCATCGAGGCTCGCCGCCATGTGAATCGTTACGCGAGAATCACTGTTTGCCATCATGTCGCTTTGTTATCGAATGCCACGGCTCGAAATACTGCTTGGGCCGCCGCTTGAAGGCAACTTCCACGGCTCGAGAGCAAGCCGTCTCCCGCAGCCCTGTAGCCGCGTCGCTATGTCGGGGCGCGGAGCCGCCGAAACACGGCGACATAGCGCCGTGGCTACAGTCCTCTAGTGGTGCCCTGGACTATTTCGGCGGCGCTTCGGGCGCGGACGCTTCCCCCGGCGCGGTCTTGGTCAGGCCACGTCGCTTCAGGAGCGGCGCGACATCCGGATCGGTTCCGGTGAAGTTGCGAAACAGCTTCAGGGCTTCATCGCTCCCGCCGCGGGAGAGCAGCGTTTTGCGAAAGTGATCGCCGTTCTCGCGCTTCAGGCCGCCGTTATTCTTGAACCAATCAACACTTTGGGCATCGAGCACTTCGCTCCAGAGATAGGAGTAATAACCGGCGGAATAACCGCCCGCGAACGCGTGCGAGAAATAAGTCGAACGATACCGCGGTGGCACCGGCGGATAATCGACCCCCGCCTTCTTCAAAGCCTCCGCCTCGAAAGCCAGCGTGTCGGTCGGCACCTGATCTGGCGCAAACTGGTGCCAGCTCTGGTCCAGCATGGAAGAGGAAAGATACTCCGTCGTCTTGAACCCCTGGTTGAATTGCTCGGCCGCGAGCACCTTGTCGAGCAGCTCGGCCGGCATCGGCTCGCCCGTCTTATGATGCTTCGCGTAGTTCTTCAGGATCTCCGGCCAGGTCCCCCACATCTCGTTGACCTGCGACGGATACTCCACGAAATCGCGCGGCACGCTCGTGCCGCTGAAGCGCGGATATTTCACGTTCGAAAACATGCCGTGCAACGCGTGGCCAAACTCATGAAACGCAGTCCGGACTTCGTCGTAAGTCAGTAAGGTTGGCTCGCCGACTGGCGGCTTCGGAATATTGAGATGGTTCGCCACGACCGGCTTCGTGCCCATGAGTCCGCTTTGGCCGACGTACTGATTCATCCAGGCGCCGCCGCGTTTCGAGGGGCGCGCATACCAATCGACGATAAAGAGCGCGAGCGGTTTCCCATCGTGATCGGTGACTTCGAAGATGCGAATCTCCGGGAGATATACCGGTAGATCTTTCCGCTCCTTGAACGTGAGGCCGTAAAGCTTCGTCGCCGCGAAAAAGACGCCATCGATCAGGACGCGATCGAACTCGAAGTAGGGCTTGAGCTGCGCTTCATCGAACGCGTAACGCGCCTTGCGCACCTTCTCGGCATAAAAATCCCAGTCGCAGGCCGCCAATTGAAAGCCGCCTTTTTCCTGGTCGATGATCGCCTGAATGTCGGCGCCTTCCTTCTTCGCGTTCGCGACCGCCGCGGGGGCGAGATCGGAGAGAAGCTTATTGACCGTGCCCACGTCTTTCGCGGTCTGCTCTTCGAGCTGATACGCGGCATGATTGGCGTAGCCGAGCAACGTGGCCCGCTCCGCGCGCAACTTCGCCGTTTGAGTCACGACCTTGGTATTGTCGAATTCGCCGCCGTGGCTATTCCGCGCGAGCGAGGTCTGCATGATCTTTTCGCGCAGGGCGCGGTTTTCCAGCGAAGTCAGGGCAGGTTGGCCGGTGGTGTTCAAGAGACGGATAAGGAACTTGCCTTCTTTGCCGTCAGCTTTCGCGGCAGCCGCGGCCGCGGCGATTTCGTTGTCCGAAAGACCGGCCAGCTCTCCGCGGGTCTCGACCAGGATGGACGAAGCGTTTCTCTCCTTGAGCACGTTCTGCTCGAAGGTGGTGGAAAGCGTGGCCAGCTCGGCGTTGATCGCCTTGAGCCTGGTCTTGTCGGCTTCCGAAAGCTTGGCGCCGGCGCGGACGAAATCCTTGTAATAACGCTCGAGGAGCCATTTCGACTCCGCGTCGAGACCGCTCGAATCACGTTCGTTGTAAAGGGCTTCGACCCGGGCAAAAAGCGGGCCGTTGAGATGGATCGCGTCGTTATGCGCGGCGAACTTCGGCGCCATTTCTTTTTCGAGTTTTTGGATCGTGGGGTTGGTGTTGGCCGCGCCGAAGTTTGAAAAGACCCGGCGGGCGCGGGTGAGCAGCTGTCCGGACTTCTCGAGCGCGACGATCGTGTTTTCGAACGTCGGTTTCTCCGTCTGCTTCGCGATCGCCTCAGCTTCCTTCAGTTCCTCGGCCATTCCCTGATCGAGCGCGGGCTGAAAATGCTCGTCCTTGATCTTGTCGAACGGCGGCAGCTTGTAGGGAAGCGTGCTTTCGGTTAGGAGCGGGTTGGCGGTCACGGCGGTCTTTTCTTTTTTGGACGGACTGGGTGATGGAGCGGTGTCGGGCTTGGCTTTTTCTTTGGCGGCGCTGGGCGATGGCGAAGCCTTGGGCTTGGCGGCCAGGCACGGCGTTACCAGCACGCACCCGAGCAGGATGCTCGCGACGCAGGCGATGATCGCGGTTCGAGGAAAAGAGGGAGCGGCAGACGGATTGAGCTTTTGCATAAGATGAGAGAAGAATTTCGCCCGTCGGCTCCCGGCGCGGAGCGATGAAAGCGAAGCGTTCACTAAAGCCTTCGCGGCCGCTTGCGCAAGTAGATGCGCGCGAGGACGAAGGTCGGGGGGGTCGGGGTCGAGGAAAGAAGCCTCCTTGTCCCTCGCCCCTCACCCCTCGTTGGAACGGAGCCTGCTAAGCAGGAAGCGGAGAAAATTCATTGCACCGTCCGCCCAGAAACAGCCCAGCCTTATCCCATCCTGCATGAACGCGTTACCGCGCTCCCTTCAAACCGGAAACTGCGCCACCAGCAGTCCGCTCGAAATCGCCTTGGGCGACGCGATTTTCCGCGAGCTTTTCGAAGGCGCTCCGATCGGCATGGCGATCCTGGCACTGGATGAACGCTTCCTTCAGGTCAACACGTCGTTTTGCGAAATGGTCGGCTATTCGAATGAAGAGCTGCGCGAGCGGACCGCGGAAGACATCACTTTCGGCGAAGACATCGAGCCGGGCCGGCAGCTTGCTCAAAGCCTGTTGGACGGCACGGTGCGCTACACGGGCGACAAACGTTACGTGCACAAAAACGGCGATATTCTGTGGGTAAGCCGGACCGCGAGCATCATCCGCAACGACAAGGGCGAGCCCCAACATTTCCTCCTCATGGTCGAGGACATCTCGGAGCGCAAAGAAAGCGAAGCGGCGCTCCACGAAAGCCGCTGCGAGCTCCAGGCCGCGTTGCACGCGAACCAGCTCATCATGGACAATTCGCAGGACGTCATTTGCACGGTGGGCGACGATGATCGCTTCCTCAGCGTCAACGCCGCGTGTGAAGAGCTCTGGGGTTACACCGTGGAAGAATTGATCGGACGGCGTTACAACGATTTCGTCTGTCCGGAAGACCGGCCGAAAACCGAGGAAGCGGGAAGACAGTTACGCGCCACGGGCAAGATCACCGACTTCGTCAATCGCTACATCCGCAAAGACGGCACGCTGGTTGACGTTCTTTGGTCGGCGAACTGGTCGGCCAAGGACAAGATCATTTTCTGCGTGGCCCACGACGTGACCGACCGCGCGCGGATCGAGAAGGAGCTTCGCGAAGCCAAAGAGGAAGCGGACCGCGCGAACCACGCCAAGAGCGATTTCCTTTCCCGGATGAGTCACGAGCTGCGGACGCCGCTCAACTCAATCCTCGGTTTCGGGCAGTTGCTCGACCGCCAATCACCGACCGAACGGCAGCGGCCGCGGATTCGTTACATCCTGAGCGCGGGCCGGCACTTGTTGAATTTGATCAATGAGGTGCTCGACATCAGCCGCATCGAGGCGGGCAACTTGCAGTTGTCGCTCGAACCGGTTTGCGTGGAGGAAGCGATCGGCGAAGCGCTCGACCTGATGCGTCCCCTCGCCGCCGAACGCTCCATCGGCCTGGCGCCCTCCCTTTCCCTGGACACCGCAACGTATGTTCTGGCCGACCGGCAGCGGCTGAAACAGGTGCTGCTCAATTTGCTTTCGAACGCCGTCAAATACACCGCCCGGCGCGGCAGCGTCACGGTTTCGTTCAACGATGCCGGAAACGGCGCCATGCGCATCCTGGTGCGCGACACCGGCGCTGGAATCCCTGTGGAAAAATTGGCGCGGCTCTTTACGCCGTTCGATCGCCTGGGCGCGGAGCAATCGACCGTTGAAGGGACCGGCCTCGGCCTCGCGCTCTGTCAGCGTCTGGTCCAGGCGATGCAAGGTTCCATCGGGGTGAACAGCACCCTCGGCAGCGGCAGCACTTTCTGGCTGGAATTGCCGCAGGCCGAATCCCCACTCCAGAATCTCGCCGCCCAAAGAAGCTCTTCGGTCCCCGAGCAACCGTCCGACGAAGAAGCGCGCCGCATTCTCTATATAGAGGAC
>DASQLH010000272.1:0-17590 GCA_035630155.1 Chthoniobacterales bacterium | reverse complement strand
CTGGGACTACATCAAGAAGAACGGTTGCCAGGATAAGAAAAAGCGGACCATGATCAATGCGGACGATTCGCTCAAGCCGGTGTTCAACGGCAAGAGCCAGGTCAGCATGTTCGAGATGACCAAATTGGTCTCCGGGCACATCAAATAATCTTTCGGTTGGTTTTAGCCCGGCGCGACCCGCCGGGCTAGTTCTGTACTCGACTCGGCGGTCGCGTCCTCGGGCCGCGCCGAAGCGCCAGTTTGCGAAATGGGGCAAGCTGCGGGAAGTTCCCCGCGTGAAAAACGTGCGACTCCTCCTCGTGGCTGCGGCGTTGCTGGCCGTTTCGTGTTCGAAAAGCTCGACCGCGGAGGAGACCACCAAAGCTTCCCCGTCCGCCAAGGCCGGCTGGCTGACCAATTACGCGGCGGCCCAGGAAGAGGCCAAAGCGCAGAACAAGCTGCTTCTGATGGATTTCACCGGCTCGGATTGGTGCGGCTGGTGCACCATGTTGGAGAAGGAAATTTTCTCGAAACCCGAGTTCAAGGAATACGCGAGCAAAAACCTGGTGCTGCTCGAGCTCGATTTCCCGCGCAGGAAAGAGCTTTCGAAGGAAATGATGGAACAGAACCAGCGCCTCGCCATAAAGCATCAGATCCAGGGCTTCCCGACCATTGTTGTCCTGGACGGGAGCGGAAAAGAACTCGCGCAGCTCGGCTACATGCGGGGTGGTCCTACGGCTTTCATCGCGGAGTTGGAAAAGCTGCGCAAGGGCTAGGGGGCAGCGAGCCGGAATTGACCCTCACCCCAGCCCTCTCCCTCAGGGAGAGGGAGTCATTTTCGGGAACCCAAATGTTTCGGTGCAGCCCTCTGGTTCCTTCTCCCCGTGGGAGAAGGTCAGGATGAGGGTGTATTAAGGTCCGCGTAACAACTGTCCGTCAGTTCGCGTTTGTGGTTTCGAACGCGCGTTGCAGTGCGTCCGCGAGCTCGGAGCGAGTGAAGGGCTTCGGCAACGCGCCGCGAAATCCGTAGGCCAGAAATTCCGACAGGGCGGCCTCATCCGAATACCCGCTGCAAATGATCGCGTTCACTTTCGGATCCATCGAGCGGAGCCGCTCGATCGTGGCCACGCCCCCCATCCCGCCGCGAACCGTCGCGTCGAGAATAACCGCCTGGAAATGTTCGCCGCGGCGCAGGGCGCGTTCGTAAAGCCGCACCGCTTCGAGCCCATCGGGGACCGCGATCACTTCGTAACCGAGCGTGCCGAGCAGTTGTGAAGTCAGTTCCCGGATCGCGGCTTCGTCATCCATGATCAGGATTCGCTGGTGATTGTAATGAAAAGGCCGCCCGGCCACGCGCGCTTCCGGAGTGCTCACCGCGTGTTCGCTGGCGCGCAGATAGAAAGCGAAGACCGAACCGTCCGGCGATGAGTTCTCCAACAAAAGGAGACCGCCGTGCTTTTTCACAATCGAGTAACTGATCGCGAGGCCCAGGCCCGTCGCGGTCGGTTTCGTTGTGAAATAAGGATCGAAAATCTTGGTGCGGAGCTCATCGGAAATGCCGGTTCCGCGATCGGTGATGCTGATCTTGATGTAACGGCCGGCCGGCAGGAGCGAGTTCGCGTTTTCCTCCATAACGACGTTCCGGGCGCGAACGCGGACCGTCCCGCCGTGCAGCATGGCTTCGCGCGCGTTCAGCATCAACGCGCTCACGACCTGCTCGATCTGGCCCGCGTCCACTTCCGCTTTCCAAAGATCGACCGCGATGTCGAAATCCGCGCGCAGGTTCGATCCGTATAGCGCAAACTCGGCCGAATGCTCCAAGAGTTCGCCGATGGAAACGACCTTCTTCAAAGGCGCGCCGCCCTTGGAAAAGGTCAGCAATTGGCTGGAAAGATGCGCGGCGTGTTGCGCGGCCTGGCCCGCCTTCGAGAGGAATCCGAGCAGATTTCCCGAATCGGACGGCGCTTCGATTTGCGCGAGACCGATGTTGCCGGAAATGACGGTGAGAATGTTGTTCAGATCGTGGGCGATGCCGCCCGCGAGCGTGCCGAGCGATTCCAGCTTGCTCGTGGTGAGCCGCTCGGATTCGGTTTTCTTGCGCTCGCTGATGTCGCGAAAAAAGACGGAGACGCCGCCGTTGCTCGGATAGGCGTGCACCTCATACCAGGTCTTGCCGCTGGCATCGTTCGATTCGAATTCGATGGCCACTTTTTCGGTCATGACCTTCTCGTAATTCGCCTGCGAGACGGAGCCGATCAGTTCTGGAAAACGCTCCCAAAGCAGGCCGCCGAGTAACTCGTCCCGCTTCCGCCCGACCATCGCTTCGGCTTCGGCGTTGACGTAAGTCAGTTTCCATTCCGAATCGACGGCAAAAAAACCGTCCGTCGTCTTCTCGAGGATGTTCGTCATCGTCTGGGCGGACTCCTGCAACGCAGCGCGCGCCTGATTGCGCTCCACCAGCTCGCGGATCTGCCGTTCGGCGACAGAAATTCGGACATTCAACAAACCGACATCGAGCGGCTTGGTCAGGTAATCGTTCGCACCGGCTTCAAGGGCCTGCTCGAGGTCCTCCGTGTCGGCCCGAGCCGTGACGAGGAGAATGAACATTTCATCGCCGTTCGGCCGCGACCGCAGTTCCCGGCAGAGATCGACTCCGCTTTTCCCCGGCAACATCCAATCGAGAATCAGGAACGGAAAGCTGTCCGCGGCGAGGGCGGCTTCCGCTTCCTCGGCGCTGCCCACTGCGACCACTTCATGGCCGCGCTTGGCGATAAGCCGCTGCAAATTGCGGCGGCTGCCGGGATGATCTTCGACAAGCAAAATTTTCATTTAAGGAGAAGCCAAATGACGTGAGCCCCGGGCCTCAATGCGCGCCGGCGGGCCACTTCGCTCAAGCGGAGTGAGTCATGCCCCCTTCTTGAGCAGGATAATTGCCAAATTTGCGGTCTAATCGGGAAAACATGTTTGCTTTGTCATTCGTTTGCGCGGCTTGATTCGGCCCCATAAACGCGCGCCGCGCGCCGCTTGCTTGCGTTGCCGGAGTGCTCTGCTAGATAGACCGAAGTTTTCGCGCTCGCCTTTCGAACTCCATGCTTTTCCGCCGGTTATTCGCTCTCATCGCCATCAGTGTTTTGATCGGACAAACCGCCTCCGGGCAGGTCTCCACGCCGGTTCCGCGGGCGGAAAGGCCGGGTTCGCCAACGCCTAAACAAAAACCGGTCTCCACGCCCTCGGGTCCTCAGATCACCTTCAATTCGGTCTATGTCGAAGGGCCCTACATCGCTGTGACTTTTGACGATGGCCCGCATGCGACGCTCACCCCGAAACTGCTCGATCTCCTGGCCGCGCGTAATTTGAAGGCAACGCTTTTCGTGGTTGGACAAAACGTTGCGGAATATCCTGAGATTCTGAAGCGCGCCGTGCGCGAGGGGCATGAAATCGCCAGCCATTCCTGGTCGCATCCGAACCTGGGCAAAATGTCGGATGATGCGGTGCGCCGCGAATTGCAGAAAACCGACGACGCCATCGTGGCCGCGACCGGCAAGCGGCCGACGTTGATGCGGCCGCCTTACGGCTCAATCACAGCGGCCCAGAAGCGCTGGATATACGAAGAGTTTGGCTATCGCATCATCATTTGGGACGTGGATCCGCTGGACTGGAAGCGGCCGGGACCGAGCGTCGTGACCGCGCGAATCCTGAAGGAAACCAAACCGGGCTCGATCATTCTCGCGCACGATATTCACCCGCCGACGCTCGAGGCGATGCCGGCAACTTTCGATCAATTGGTGAAGAAGGGGTTCAAGTTCGTGACGGTGACGGAATTACTTGCGATGGCCAAGCCGCAGCCAAAGCCGACGCCCTCCCCGTCCGTGCCGCGCGCCGAGCCTGTTCCCACAGCCACGCCAGTTTCTTCTCCAGCCGTCACGACAGAGACCCCGGGCGGATAGCGGCCGGCATGATCGCCGATAATTACCTGCAGCTTCGGACCGAGCTCGAATCTGCGCTCGCGAAACTTTTGCGCCTGAGCTCCGAAATGCGCCGCGACCCGGCGACGCTCGATACGCTCCAGGGCTTGCTCACTGATATCCGGGAACCGCTTCTTTTCGTCGTCGTGGGCGAGGTGAAAGCGGGAAAATCGTCACTGCTCAACGCGCTCTTCGGCCAGGAGTTTGCGAAAGTGGATGTGCTGCCGGCCACGGACCGAGTTTACATTTTTCGCCATGGCGAGGAGGACAAGTCGGTCGAGATTTCGCCGCAGCTAACGGAACGCTACCTGCCGATTCCTTTCCTGAGCGACTTCAATGTGGTCGATACGCCGGGGACGAACACGATGGTGGCCGAGCATCAAACCATCACCGAGGGCTTCGTGCCGCGCGCGGACATCGTGCTCTTTGTTTTCTCCGTGGTGAACCCCTGGTCGCAATCCGCGTGGGAACTGTTGAATTTCGTCCAGAAGAAATGGCTCAAGAATGTCGTGTTCGTTCTGCAACAGGCGGACCTGCGGGAGACTTCGGAGATCGAGATCATCCATCGCCATCTTCAGGACACCGCCACGCAGAGGCTCGGGTTTGCGCCGCCGGTGTTTCCAGTGTCGGCCCGGAAAGCACTCCTCGCGCGGACGACCGGTGTCGATAAGGAACAGCTCTGGCGCGAAAGCGGGTTCGGCCCGCTGGAGGAACAGATCAATCGGATGGTGACCGAGTCGGGCGTGCGCATTCTCAAGCTGCAATCGACGGCGCGAACCTCGGGCGTGATTCTTCAGGAAGTCGCCGACGAGATTCATGGCTCGGTCGAAACCATCATCCGCGACGAAAAACATCTGGGACGCGTGCACGACTTTCTGGCAGCGCGGAAGGAGACAACCTTGCGACAAGTGGCCGGGTTCCTGCGGGGCGTGGAGCAGGCCTGCCGCGAATGCGCGCGCCAGGGAACGCGGTTGCTCGAGGAGAAGCTTTCCTTCTGGCGGACCTGGCGGCTGGTCTGGAGCCGCGAGCAGTGGCAGCACGAATTTCAAACCGACGTCGAAGCGAAATTGCGCCAGACCGTCGAACCGCAGGTGGAGAACGCCGTTCAGCTCCTCGAGACCGATCTCCGCAGTCTTTGGCCGCAATTGCAGGACGCAATCGAAGCCAATTTTGCGTCCGCAGGAAAAGACCGGGTGCGCAAGACGATCCCGGATTTCGCGCGGCAACGGCGCGAGCTGCTCCAATCCATCGAGCTCACGCTTGTCGAGCGCGTGGCAGGAAAGGCCGTGGAGGAACAACTGGCGCGCATGTTCCGCGAGACGGCGGCGTGGCTGCGGTTACCAGTCGGCGTGGCCGCGGCGGGCGGAATCATCACTGTCATCGTGGCGATGAGCAGCGCCTCCGTGGCGGATGTAACGGGCGTCCTGGCGGCGTCCGCGGCCGTGGTCGGGACGATTGTGGCCTTCACTCAGCGCCGGAAGATTTTGGCGGCCTACGAGAGGGAAATGGAAAAAAAACGCGAGGAGCTCATCCACGCCATCGAGCAGCAGATGAAACATGCGATCGATCTCTTCTACAAAGACATCGCGGTCGCGTTCGAGCCGCTGGCGGCGTTCTGTGCATCGGAACGCAAACGTTACGAACCGCTCCTCGAGCAGACCAAGGGCCTCCAGGATTTGTTGCGCGGAGTCAGCCAGCGCCTGGGCGTGCCGTCTTAGCGAGCGAAGAGCCCCGATCGGCTTACTTCTTCTTCTTGTCGGTCGCGTCTTGAACGAGCGTTTGCTCGCTCTGGCGCTTGGCGATGACGAAATGATTATTGTCGCCGTAGGTCCGCCACGGTCCGGGCGGGACATCGCGCACTTCGACAAATTGCCAGTCCGTCACGTCGGTGGGCTGAAGGCCGAGGTAGTCCCGCACGGCCGGTGAGACATCGAGGCCGGCGCCGCGGTTCAAGTTCGGCTTCGGCCGCTCATTCTGGAAAACGTATTGGAAATGGTCGGTCCGGAATGGCCCGCAATCTTCCCATTGCGCATAGGCGGTCTTGTTCCCCTTGCGGATGGCCAGCCAGCGGCCGCGGCAGACCGACTGCCCCTCTTCGCGAAACGCCTGCTTGAACCACGGGATCACGAGGCGGGCTTCCGGTTTGAACCGCCCGCGCGTCACGTCGTTATAAGGCAGGGCGACGTAGAACGGGTTCTGCCGGGGAACGAACGAAACCGGGATATAATTGCGACGCGCCGAGGCATCGGGGTTGTCGTAGCCGCCAAAGTTTTCGCGCCAGTTAGCGTCCCAGGAGCTTTTCGTGTTCGGCACTGGGTTATTTTGCGTCGGTTGTTCGCCGACCCAAAAAACCGTGGTGATGATGTTGGTCTTCCAAGGGTAGCGCGTCATGCTCGCCTTGGAGGTCGTGGGCACGAACACCTGCGGCTCGACTTTGAGGAGCGCCTGCTCGCGCAGCTTCATGGCGTATTTCGCGAAATCGGCGCTGCTCTCGTAAGGCGATTGGGCGCGGACCAGCAGTGCGCTCACCAGGAACAGGGGCAGAAAGACGAAAAATCTTCTCATTGAGACAGTTGGCGCACGTGTTTTAGGCGAAAAATCGCCGTTCGGCAAGCCCTTTCCTATGGGTCCAACCGGGCGTTTCTCGCAGTTATTCGTTTAGCACTAACTGAGCCAGCGTCAGTTGCGGCTAATAAGGGTGTCCCGCTTGAACCGGTCGTCGGACAGCTCGGGATAATCCAGGGTGAAGTGGAGTCCGCGGCTCTCTTTTCGGCTCAACGCGGAATCGACGATCAACGCGGCGACAGTAGCCAGGTTGCGGAGCTCGAGCAGATCTACCGAGATCTTGAAATTCCAATAAAACTCCCGGATTTCGCGCTGGAGGTTGCGGAGCCGGGCGCTGGCGCGCTGGAGCCGTTTCTCGGTGCGGACAATCCCGACGTAGTCCCACATGAGGCGCCGAATTTCGTCCCAGTTGTGATAGATCACCACCAGCTCGTCCACGTTCTGCACGTCCCCTGATTCCCACTCCGGCAGGGCGATTGCGCGGGCCGCGTGCGAGGTCGGCTGCTCGCGCAGCAGCGCTTCACAAGCGCGGTGCGCCATGACGAGGCCCTCCAGCAGCGAATTGCTGGCCAGCCGGTTCGCCCCGTGCAAACCGGTGCAGGCGACTTCGCCAATCGCATAGAGCCCCGCCAGCGTGGTGGCGCCGTTCACGTCGGTCTTGATGCCGCCGCATTGATAATGGGCCGCCGGGACCACCGGGATCGGCTGCTTCGCCATGTCGGTTCCAAAACGGAGGCAGGTCTCGTAAATGTGCGGGAAACGCTCTTTCAAAAACTCCGGAGAACGGTGGGTGATGTCGAGGAAGACGCACTTGGAGCCCGCGCGCTTCATCTCGGCATCGATCGCCCGGGCCACGATATCGCGCGGGGCGAGGGAACGCTGCGGATGATAACGTTCCATGAAATCTTCGCCGCGATCGTTGCGCAAAATGCCGCCCTCCCCGCGGATCGCCTCGGAAATCAGGAACGCCTTGGCCAGAGGATGGAAAAGACAGGTGGGATGGAATTGGACGAACTCCATGTTCGCGATAACCGCGCCGGCCCGCCAGGCCATGGCCACACCGTCGCCGGTCGCGATGTCGGGATTGGTCGTATAAAGATAAACTTTCCCGCAACCGCCGGTCGCCAGAACAAGGCGATCCGTCCGGATGGTTTCGACCTCGCCTGTCCGTTCATCGAGCATGTAAATGCCGAGGCAGCGATCTTCCGTCGCGAAGCCGAGTTTGCCGGCGGTGATCAAGTCGACCGCCATGTGATTCTCCAGTAGCTCCACCTGCGGCGAGCGATCGAGCTCGCGGAGCAGAGTCTTTTCGATTTCCAGGCCGGTCACATCCTGGACATGGAGGACGCGCCGTTTCGAATGACCGCCCTCGCGTCCGAGGTCCGGTTCGCGATGACCACCGATCTCGCGATCGTCGAAATGCAATCCGAGCTCCACCAGTTCGCGGACACGCCTCGGCCCTTCCATCACGATCGTCCGCACCGCCGCTTCGTCACACAGACCGGCGCCGGCTTCGAGCGTGTCGGCCACGTGCAGCTCGACGGAATCTTCTTCGCTGGTCACGCACGCGATCCCGCCCTGCGCCCAGGCCGTATTGGAATCGACACCCTTGCGCTTCGTGACCACGGCGACTGAGCCGTGCCTGGCGGCCTTGAGGGCAAACGTCAGCCCAGCGATGCCGCTGCCGATGACCACGAAATCGTATTGCTTCATTTCGACGCTGTAGCCGCGGGGGTATGTCGCCGCGTCGAGGATGTTGCGTTGACGCCCCGACATAGCGGGGCGGCTACAGCATCAAATTCTCTCATGGGAGTTGGAGATTATCGATGAGCCGAGTTTGCCCGAAAAAGGCGGCGACTGCGATGAGCGAATTGGCACCCACGACAGCGACCGGCTGGAGAGTCCCGGCATCGACGAGCTCGAGATAATCGATCCGCGCCAATGGTGCCGAGGCGATCACTTTTCGCGCGGCATCGAGGATCACCGGCGCGGACCGCTCACCGTCCGCAGCCAACCGCCGCGCTTCCTGCAACGAACGCTGCAGCACAGGCGCCTGGTCTCGCTCAGCCCCGCTGAGATATTGATTTCGCGAGCTGCAAGCAAGTCCATCCGCCTCCCGCACGGTGGGCGCGCCGATAATTTCGACCGGAAAATTCAAGTCGCGGACCATCCGCTGAATGACGGCGAGCTGCTGAAAATCTTTCTCGCCGAAGACCGCCGCCTGCGGAGCCAGAATGTGAAACAGCTTGGCCACGACTGTGCAGACGCCGCGAAAATGTCCCGGTCGCGATCGCCCGCAAAGCGTGTTCGACAGGAGCGTCTCCTCGACGGACATGGAGAAATCGGGTGCGTACATTTCCTCCACCGCCGGGCGAAAAAGAATGTCCACGCCGGCCTCACGGCAGAAATCATCGTCCTCAGTCTCCGGCCGCGGATACCTTTCGTAATCGCCCCCGGGACCAAACTGAAGCGGGTTAACAAAGATGCTCACCGCCACTTCGCCGTCGTTGCCGGCCGCCTCGCGCGCGATCCGGATCAGCTCGCGGTGGCCGCGATGCAGCGCTCCCATCGTGGGCACGAGCACTCTTCGCTTTGAGCGCTCGCGCGGCAAAGCGCTGGCGTCGGCGACCCGGCGGATGACGTTCACCGCGCAATGATTGCGCAGCGCATGGCGAACCGCCAGTGAATCCGAACTTCTTAACAATTCGTAAGAAATACGTTGACCCTTCGGGCCCTATCGCTATCGTCCGGGCCTCGCATCGGTCCCTCCTGAATTCCCCCAAGCCTGTCTCACCTCATCAAGACGCCCTTGCGGTTGGGCAAACTCCCTGCATGAAAATAAAAAGCCACCGCTCCTCAGAGAACCATTCCCATGCTAGGTGCAGCTGGTTTGTTCGTGCGCTTCTCTCGTTCGGGCTGCCTTTGATCGGTCAATTCGCGCTGCCATCGGCAAATGCAGACTCGCTTGTCGCGGACACAAGCTTTCGTGCCCCCTTGTTCGCCAAAGCCCTTACTGGACGCAGCATCCTCCTGCCGGACGGAAAATTTCTCCTGTTGTCCGTAACGAACACGCTGACGGATCAGCGCACTGGTGCGATCACCAGGTATCTGGCGGACGGGGCGCTGGACACGACTTTCAATTTTAGCCGTCTTTACAAATCTGTCTCGACAGCCACTCCGGCCCTCGACGGCAAACTCTACGTTGCGGCGACGAAATATCTCTATGGCAAGAAAGAGGCGGAAGAAATCCTCCGGTTAAATTCCGATGGGTCAATCGACGCCAGCTTTAACAAGACCGTGCTCAAATCGGAGATTGGCGCGACCGTGCAGCAAATTCGCCTTCAGCCTGACGGGAAGATTCTCGTTGCGGGCTTCGTTGCCGCGTCCTTCGGAGCAGGTGATGGCATTTTTCGGCTGCTGCCAGACGGCAGCATCGATGCCACTTTTTCTCCGATCACGATCGACGGCTTCCTGCTGGTGGCGGTCCTTCAGCCAGACGGACGAGTTCTGATTGCCGGGGACTTTGGCAAAGTGAATGGGATTTCCCATCCAGGGGTTGCGCGGCTTAACTCCGATGGCTCGCTCGACTCCAGCTTTCAGGCGACCGGCTTCACGCTGGGCAACGCTATTCGTGGAATGATTGTTCAAAGCGACGGGAAGATTGTCCTGTCAGGTCATTTCCGATTTGGAACCGGAAGCTTTGCGCCGCGCGCGCCGCTCGTCCGGCTTAATGACACTGGTAGTATCGACGGGACCTTCAGTTCCGTTTCAACCGTGCCGAGCCCGCCGACGGGACGCGAACTCGTTATTCAGCCGGACGGCGAGCTGGTCGCCGCGGTCAACGGTTCCGTTTGCCGTTTCAACACAGATGGTTCGAGAGATAGCAGCTTCTATTCGCCCTATTTCGCCAACGCGACGCCCGATCCAACAAAGAATCCGACGACAGAGTCGGGCACGGCGCTGTCAGTAAACCGCTACGCCGACGGACGCATTCTCGTCGGAGGGATATTCACCGACGTTGATCCGCCCGGCGTCCCGGGCAATGCGTATCATGGCGTGGCCCGATTGAACTCAAATGGCACCCTGGATTCCAGCCTCACCTCCAGTCACAGAACCGGTGTCGAGACCGCCCCGAGCAGTTTTGCCCGTTTAGACGATGGATCGACTCTCATTGGCTTCGCCGACAAGATCGATCCCCCGATTGCTAATAACGTTGGGCGCCTTCTGAGCGACGGCTCCTTCGATTCGAGCTTCACGCTTTCCAGCTCTGCCCCGGACAGTTTCCTTTCCGATGGGTTCCTCGCTCGCGGCTTTGCCAGGTTGCCCGATAACAATTTCTTTGTCTTCGGTTTGCAGGCGGAGACCGGTGTCTTTGCCTACGGCAAGGTGGCGCCGAACGGAGTGCACGATACCGCATTTGCAAGTGAGCCGATTTTCCCGTTCCAGGAGGCAATCGCGGCTCCTGATGGGAAAGTCGTTCTTTCCGCCGGCACGGATGCGCGGGCGACGGCTTGGGCATCTCTGGCTCGTCTTCAAGCCGACGGGCACTTTGAATCGTTCGCCGAGGCGGAAGCCATCCATTACGACCAGGTGGAGCGCCTTCCGGACTTCAACAACATCATTTGGCGGATGTTCGTAGGCAGCCGCGTGCTCGCCATCCAGCCCGATGGAAAAATTCTCTTCGTTTACCTGGGATCGGATCAGCTTTTTCATTTCCTGCGATTAGAGGACGGCGGGAGTTTTGCCGGAGCCACCTTTCCAGCCCCGGATTTAGACGAGAACTTCCCCTACATCTTCGACCCCCAGACCGGTACGACTTATCAACCGCCGGAAGGCGTATGGACAGCGAGTCTTCCTTTGCGCGACGCGCACATTCAGCCTGACGGCCGCATCATCCTTGTGGGCCATTTTACCTCCTACAATGGAACGGCCGCGCGAGGGATCGTTCGTCTGGAGGCGAATGGCGCAGTCGATAACTCATTCAACGCGGGCGGCGGTGCGCAGTGGACCGAAACCGTCGAGACTTCCACGTCGTATCCAGCGATCGAGCAGATTGAGGTTCAGGATGACGGCACACTTCTCATCGCCGGGACGTTCGAAGCCTTCAACGGAGTCGCCGCTCCCGGCATCGCGTTATTGAATCCCGATGGCGCCGTCGACACCTCCTTCGTCGCTCCGGCCTTTCGCGACAAACGTTCCCGCGTCGCGAGCGAGCTCGAGCGCCAAAAAGATGGTTCGTTCCTGCTCAGCGGCCCCTACACTTTCCCGAACGAAACACTTTCGCCTTCATTCCTCCGCCTGGTCGATCTGCCCCCGATGGCGGTGAACGTCTCCACCCGTCTCGCAGTGGGAACAGGCGATGATGCCCTGATCGAGGGCTTCATTGTGCAAGGTCCGGCTGGATCGTCCAAAAAAATGATGGTGCGCGCGCTCGGACCATCGCTTGGCCAATTCGGCGTTGGCGATGCCCTGGCCAACCCCACTCTGGAAATTCGTAATTCGAGCAACGCGATCGTCGCGACCAACAACGATTGGAAAACGACGCAGATCGGTGGCCTCATTACCGGTGACCAATTCGCCGAGCTCACCGCGAGCCAGCTTGCGCCCAGCCATGACCTGGAGTCAGCCATCATCGCCAATCTCGAGCCCGGCAGCTACACCGCAGTCGTCCGCGGCGCGGGAAATACCACGGGCACCGGCCTGGTCGATGCGTTCGACCTCAGCCCTTCCTCTTCCGCCAGGCTCGCCAACGTCGCGACGCGCGGTTTAATTCAACCCGGCGACAAACTCATGATCGCGGGCTTCATCGTCCAGAATGGTCCAATCAACGTCGTCGTCCGGGCGATCGGCCCTTCGCTAGCCATTTTCGGTATCTCCAATGCGCTGCCGGACACCACCCTTCAGCTCCGCGATCAAAATGGCGCCGTCGTTTTAGAGAATGACGACTGGAAATCTCACCAGCGCGACGAGCTCGAAGCCGCTCACCTCCAGCCGAGCCACGACTCGGAAGCGGCGGTCATCACGACGATCCAGCCCGGTCAATACACCGCGCAGGTTCGGGGCAAGGGCCAGGCCAGCGGCATCGGCGTCGTGGAAGTTTACTTTCCGCAATAGGTTACTTCTGGACCGGCTCGAGCCAAAGGGCCTGGCGCGCAAAGGCGAACTTTGCGTGGCCAAAATTTTCCCATCCGGCGCGCTCCGCGAGCATCTTGAATTCGCCAAGAGAAAATGCCCGGGCGGCGGAGAGCCGGCCGTCGTTGCGGGTCATGGGATCGCGGAAGATTAAGGCGGTGAGAAGATAAACGCCCACGCTGGCCAGCACGCCTCTCCGGAGATCGGAAACCAGGACATATTTGTTCGAGAGCTCACGGCAGCGCTCCAGCAACCGGACCGCCGCCTCCTCCTCGAAATGATGGAGTGCCAGGGAGCAAAGCACGAGGTCATACGTCGCGCCCCGTTTGCCGAAGGAAAGAACGTCGCCCTCTACAAAACTGATTTCGCGATAATCGGCGCTCAAATTGCGCGCAATCTCCAGGGTGGAAGTCTGCCGGTCGATCGCGTCCACGGTCACCGTCGCGCCCACCTTCCTCGCGTAATCGACCACGAGCCGCGGGATGTCGCCCGAACCAGTCGCCAGATCGAGCACGCGCATTTTTGTTCCCGGCAAAATCCAGCGCCGCAAGAAATGCTCGATTAGCGCGTAACTGCCGAAGTGGCGGTTGAGCTGTCGCAGATTCCGCAGGTCGCTCACCAGCTCGGGCGACACCGGTTGCGGACGGTCCATCAATTCCGGTTCGGCGGGGTTGAAGCTTCGCTTCAATGTGGGAGGGGCCTTTGTGCCCCGATTAAGAAATGATGCCCCAGAAGTCGCGGCACGGAGGCCCCTCCCACTTTATTTGGCGAGAAACCTCGCCCACGATTCCGGCAACACGGCCGTCTCCACTTCACTGGCGATGCGCCCCTCGAACTCCGGCTGGAACGACGTGCTCGTTCCGTAAACCATAATGACATCTTCGGAGCCTTCGACGCGAATAGCGTGCGCAACTCCCGCCGGCACGACGATGCCGACGTTGTTCGCGCCCGGATGATTGTCGCCCTCGACAAAGAAACGCATCGTGCGCGTGGGGAGCCCGGCCCGCACGTCGTGCAGAATCATTTCCGCCACGCCCTGCACGAAGAACATCACGTCCCATTGCTCGTCGGCGTAAGGGCGCAGCGAATAATTTTCCGGCTCCTCCACGAAGAGGCGACGCATCCAGCCGGCCGGCTTGTTCCCCTTCGGGATGCTGGGGGGATGAACGTGAAAGCCTTTCGCGGTCTGGGCGAACATGCGCGCGTTCGCCCATTGGGCCGGCCAAAATCCAATGCGCGCGAGCACGCCTTCATCGCGCCGGACGAATTCGCCGAAGACACCTCGATAACGCTGATGATGAATATCGCGCGGAAAAACCTCCACGCCGGGGATCCAGCTCTTGCGGAGGTCGGCGGCATTGCGGTCCGCGGACAAGAGCCGGCCGGCCTCGATTCCAACGCCGGTCAGTTTGTCCGAAAAACTCTGGGGCGCGTAATCCCGCGTCACCAGCGCTTTTTGCGCTTCCGCGGTGAGCCCCTGCCAAAGTTGTTTGTCGCGCGTCGCCATAGGAAAAAAATCTATCCGGTTATTTGCCTAACGAGAAATCGGCGCGCTCGCGAGAAAGATTTGGATTGTAGTACGGATCGTATTTCAGCAAGTCCGGCCAGCGTTCCCGCATCACTCCAGTCTCGAGCGGCTCGACCGTTCGGCGGCGCGTCCCGGATTCGTGGTGATAAAGCTTGGCGAACGGCGTGTAAACCACCAGGTAGCCGGCCCGCCGGATTTTCAGGCAAAGATCGACGTCGCTGAAGGTGACCGGCAGCCGTTCCTCATCGAATCCACGGACCTTGTTGAACACGTCCCGCCGCGTGAGCAGGCATGCGCCGGTCACCGCGCTGTAGTTGCGCGTCACTTGCAATTGCCGGCAGACTCCCGGCGCTTCCGCCGGGAAACCGCGAAAGGCGTGCTCCGCGATTCCGCCCACGCCTACGACGATGCCGCCATGCTGCACCGTGTCGTCGGGATAAAGCAGGCGCGGCCCGACGGCGCCCACCTCCGGACGCTGGATGTGCTCGGCCATGATGCTGAGCCAATCGCCGTCGATCACTTCGGTGTCGTTATTCAAAAAGAGGAGCCAGGGGCTGTCGGTTTGCTCGACGGCGAAATTGTTGATGGCGGAGAAATTGAAGGGACCGCTGTAGTGGAGCACCCGGTGTTTCAAACCGGAAAGGTAAGTGCGCGCCTCTTCGGTCTGGCTGTCGTTATCGACGATGACGATTTCATACGGCGCGTAGCTGGTTTCTCGGGTGAGGCTGTCGAGGCAGCGTTTCAGCAGGTCCACCCGGTCGCGCACGGGGATAATGATGGAAATCTTTTTCGCCTGCGTCAGCTCGCGCTTGATCCAATACGCGTGCGTTCGCCAATCCACTGTGACATGGCCGCGCTCTCCCTGCCGCTCGAGGTAGGATTCGAGGGCGAGCCGGCCGGTTTCGAGTGAGCCGGGCTTGCGCCGGATATTGTCCGCCGTGGAAGCGGCGCTGCGCCGCCAATGATAAAGGACGCGCGGGATGTGATCGATGCGCGTGGTGCGCTGGATGATCCGGAGGAAAAGATCGTAGTCCTGCGCGCCGTCAAACTCCGAACGAAACCCTCCGACCTCATGGAGAACTTCGCGCCGGATCAGGGTGAAGTGGCAGACGTAATTGCAGGAAAGAAAAAAATCGAGCGACCAATCCGGTTTGAAAATGGGCGAATCAAGCCCCTCCTCGGTGAGCTTGTCCTCGTCGGAATAAACCAGGTCCGCATCGCGATGGCCCTGGAGCCATTTGATGTGCTGGAACAATGCGTCCGGCTCGAGAATATCGTCGTGGTCGAGAAGGCCGAGCCAATCTCCGTTCGCCAACTCCAGCCCCCGGTTCGAGGCCGCGGAAATGCCGCCTCGCTTTACCACCTTCGTGAGCGTGATCCTCTCATCCCGCCCCGCCAGCTCAGGCAGGAACTTGAGCAGCTCGGGATCGCTCGAATCGTCGTCGATCAGGATGAGCTCCCATTTTTCGTAAACCTGGTTGAGAACGGATTGCACGCACTCCTCCAGCCATTTCACAGGCGTGTTAAACACCGGCGTGACGATGCTGACACAGGGCTGGTAGTCGAAGGTGCTGATCTCATCGCGCAAGCCCGCGAGGTCGCCCGGCTTGACGCGGCGCGCTTCGAACCAGGCCTGGTATTCGCTGGCGGGCGCTGAGTCGCGGGCCGATTTCCCGCTCTTGGGAAATCGCTTGCGCACTTCGCGCACCAATTTTTGCGGCAACCGGTAGGGCGCCATCACCACCTGGCCGATCTTGCGTTCGGGCGATTTGCGCAGCGCATGTTTCTCCGCCTTCAATTGCTTCAGCTGCAATTTCGCTTCCTTCAGCTTGAGCAGCTTTTCCTCTAGCTTCGAGATGTGGCGATCGGCCGCATCCAGCTCGGACAAGCGCGTTCGCAGGGTCCGCTCCAGGACATGCACATGGCGATTCAACCGCGCAAAAGCCGACTCGACCGCAGGCACCAGCGCTTCGGCTGATTCGGCCTGCTTGCGCACCAGATGGAGGCCGCCGGGCTCAAGCGCACCGAGGTCGCAATCGTACTCGGGGCGCAACCCGGCACGCCCAAAGCATTCCACCAAATGCGGCCGGCGGTTTGCGATCTCCACGCCGGCGGCTGGAAGCAGGAGTACGGTCTCCGCGCAGGACGACAACAGTTCCGCGGCGCGCTCGTCCTCCGCTTTTTCCGGCGGATAAAACCAAATGGCGAGGTCCCCGCGCGGGCGCGTTCCATTTTGCGAGAGCGCAGCGTTCAGCTCCGCCACGGAGGCGAAGGTGGTCGCGCGCACCCCGGCGGCCTGGAATTGCTTCTCCAGCTCATCGCGCTCGGGACCAATCGCGAGGAATGGACCGCGCCCGAACTTTCGCGCCACGAGCTGCGCAAAGCCCGGCGGAAGAGAATGTAAGGGCGGCGGCACACCGTCACATTATATTGATTGAAGCGGGACGCAGGCAAATTTACGCTTCGGCGCGACCTGGCCGGACCCGCGTCGCTGCTCCCGCATGCTCGATTTCAGCATCTATCTTTTGTATCGCGCGGGAACGGCAATCGCGAGCGCTCTTCCGGTGCGGCTCCTGTTTGCCCTCGGAAAATTCATGGGCCTGGGCGCCTGGCTCCTCTTCCCGCAATACCGCAAGCTGGCTCGGCGGAATCTCGAGATCGCCTTCGGAAACGAAAAATCCCCGCGCGAATTGCGCCGGATCGCCCGCCGCCATTTTCAATGGCTGAGCGCCAACCTGGTTTGCGGCGTGAAGATGGGATCGATGCCGCCCGAGAAGTTGGGGCGCTACGTCGAAACCGAGAATCTCGACGCGATCCATCAGGAGTTGCGCGCCGGGCGGCCTGTTATCCTGCTCCTGAGCCACATTGGAAACTGGGAATTGTCCGCGCAGCTCGTGCCCCATTATGCCAGTTACGCGCGGATCGGGACGGTTTATCAAAAGCTTGGGAACCGCTACATCGACCAGGACGTTAGCCGGAAACGGGCGCGCACGGGAGCGGAGCTCTTCGATCGGAGCGAAGGATTTCATAAGCCGATCGAGTTGCTTCGGGCCGGCGGGCTCATCGGAATCCTGGGCGACCAACATGCGGGCGACCATGGGCTCTGGACGCCTTTCTTCGGCCGGCTGGCTTCGAGTTCGCCGTTGCCGGGACTCCTGGCGAAGCGGACGGGCGCAACCGTCATCGCCGCGGCCGTGCATACGGAAGGGCCCGCGCGTTGGCGGATGGTGTTCACGCCGCGCGTCGATTCACCGGGAGATTCCGTCGATTCGATCACCTGGAAAGGGAACCAAACGATTGAGCGGCAGATTCGCAAAGCGCCCGAAGATTGGTTCTGGGTGCACAACCGCTGGAAAACTCCGAACCCGAATTTCCTCCTCCTCCATTACAAGCGCGGGATCTACTTGCCGCCGGAAATTCC
>DASQLH010000271.1:0-9656 GCA_035630155.1 Chthoniobacterales bacterium | reverse complement strand
CCGCGAGGACCGTGATAGACGGCGTACATCGACGCGATCACGGCGAGGAGAACCTGGGCCGTGCAGATGTTGCTCGTGGCCTTGTCGCGGCGGATGTGTTGCTCGCGCGTTTGCAGGGCGAGGCGGTAACCGGGCCGTCCCGTTGCGTCGTGAGAGACGCCGACGAGGCGTCCGGCCATGTGCCGCTTGTAGGCATCGCGGGTCGCAAAATACGCGGCGTGCGGCCCGCCAAATCCGAGCGGAACGCCGAAGCGTTGCGTGCTCCCGATGGCGACATCGGCTCCGAATTCGCCGGGAGGCTTCAGGAGCGTAAGCGCAAGGATGTCCGCCGCGACAACCAGAAGCGAGCCGGCGTCGTGGGCCGATTTGGCGAACGATTCGTAATCGTGAATCGCGCCATCAGTCGCGGGGTATTGGACGAGCGCGCCGAAGACTTCCTTGTCAAATTTGAAACTCGCGAATTCTTCCACCACCACTTTGATGCCGAGCGGCCGCGCCCGCGTTTGCACGATCTCGATGGTCTGCGGATGGCAGTTGTTCGCGACGAAGAAGGTCTTCCGGCCGCCCACCGCAGCGTGGCAGAGCGCCATCGCTTCCGCGGCTGCGGTGCCTTCATCGAGCAGCGACGCGTTCGCAATGTCGAGCGCGGTCAGGTCGGTGATCATCGTCTGGAAGTTCAGGAGCGCTTCGAGCCGGCCTTGCGCGATCTCCGCCTGGTAGGGCGTGTAAGCGGTGTACCAGCCGGGATTCTCAAGAATGTTCCGCTGGATAACCGGCGGGATGATCGTGTCAGAATAACCGGCGCCAATGAATGAGCGCGTGACAACGTTCTTCCTCGCGAGCTCGCGCAATTCAGCAAGCGCGTCCCACTCCGATTTCGCGTCGGGCAAATTGAGTGCGTGATCGAGTCGAATGTTCTTGGGAACGGTCGCATCGACCAAAGCGTCCAGGTTCTCGAACTCAAGTTCGGCGAGCATGGCCGCGCGCGCCTGCTGGTTCGGGCCGATATGCCGGCGGGCAAAGGAATCGACGCGATCCTTTTCCCGCGGAGGGCGCGGAGCAGGGGGGGATTTGGCGTTTTGCGCAGGCGATTCCGTTTCGGCGGTGGGCATCCAGAATCCTACGGAGTGCGTTTGGGCATTCAAGCCAAAGCATGGAAATGGCTTGCGCCTCAAGGAGCGACGGTTTGAAACCGCCGTTTTATTTGGTCGGCGATTTCAAATCGCCGCTCCTTGAGAGGCAGATCTGCTCGCCGGGCCAGGGATGAGTAATTGGCGCCCGGAGCGAGACGGTGAAGCCGGCGTTTTCCAAGAGCCGCACCAGTTCGTCGATGTTCTTCCAGAAGAAGCTTTCGAAGAATCCCGGATTGATTCCCTGATCGCGGCCTTGCACGGCTTCCACGAGAAACAGTCCATTCGGTTTCAAGACCTTCAGCACTTCTTTCGCGAGCCGATCGAGATCGAACGCGTGATCAAGGGAATTGGTATAGACGACATCGACCGAGCTCGGGGCAAACTGCAAGTCGTGGAAATCGCCCTGCACCACGTGGCGATTCTGCTTCCCTGGATTGAGATCGATGCCGACCGCGAACGCGCCGAGATCGAGGAACGCCTTCACTTCCGAGCCGATGCGCGCACCCAGACAGAGCACGCTGCGGCCCTGCCATTCGATCTCGAGCAAGGCTAAACGCTGCCGAAGCGCAGCGCGGAATTCATCGTCGTAGGGGCCGAACTCGTGCGTCTCGAGCTTTGCCTTCTGGTGTTCCAAATAATCCTCGTAGGAATCGTAGCGACGTTTTTGAAACGCTTCGCCATCCGATTTCCATTGTTCGCCAAACTTGCGGAACAAGGCGCGCTTTCGCAGGGAACGCTTGAGCCGGTCGAGCGCGCGCACTTACTTCGAATCGAACGTTTGCACGCCGTTGTCTTTCAAGCGCGCGCGCAGCTCGTCGAGGTGCTCCCGGTTTCGCGTCTCGACGGTGCACAAGACATGCACAGCGGAAACATCCGAGCCGGCGAAGGCGCGGTCGTGGACGACCTGTTTGATGCTGGCGCCGGCCGAGGCTATCTGCGCCGTGAGATCGGCCAGACCGCCCGGACGATCGCTGATCACGGCGGTGAATCGGGCCAGCCGGCCATCTGCCACCAGCCCGCGTTCGACCACGCGGCTTAGGACATTCGGATCGATGTTTCCGCCGCAAAGAAGAAGAACCACTCGCTTTCCGGCCAGTTCGGGGAGGTGCCCGGACAAACAGGCGGCGAGGGGAGTCGCGGCCGCGCCTTCGACCACGCCCTTTTCCAATTCCACAATGCGCAGGATCGAGACGGCGATCTGTTCCTCCGTCACGGTAATAATGCGATCCACCAGCGGCGCGGCCGTGGCGAACGCGTTACTGCCAATCTGGGCGATGGCGAGGCCGTCGGCGAGCGTGGGCTGGGTTTCGATCCGCACCGGTTTTCCCTCCCGCACGGCCGCCGCGAAACTCGCGACGTGTTCCGCTTCTACCGCGATGATCTTCGCCCTGGGGCGCAAACTTTTGATGGCGAGCGCGACGCCTGCGAGCAGGCCGCCGCCGCCGACGGGAATAACCACGGCATCGAGATCCGGCACCTGCTCGACAATCTCGAGGCCCATTGTGCCCTGACCCGCGATGATGGCGGGATCGTCGTAGCCGTCGATGTAAGCCAGGCCGCGTGCCTCTCCAATCTCGTGCGCGTGCGCCTTCGCCTCCGCGAAATCTTTCCCGTGCAAAACGACGTTCGCGCCAAGCTTCTGGCAATTACCGATCTTAATGAGCGGCGCGAATTTCGGCATGACCACCGTGGCCGGAATGCCGAGCAGCTTTCCCTGATAGGCGAGAGCCTGGGCGTGGTTGCCGGCAGAGGCGGCGATCACGCCCCGCTTTTGTTGGTCAGTGGGCAACTGGGCGAGAGCGTTGCGCGCGCCGCGCTCCTTGAAGCTGCCGGTGCGCTGCAGGTTGTCGAGCTTGCAGATGATCTGCATGCCGGTGATCTCGCTGAGCGGAATCGATTCCCGGCAGGGCGAAAGGTAAACCGCGCCCTCAATTCGCGTTCGCGCCGCCTCGATGTCTGTGAAGCTAACGACGCCACTCATAATAGGTCATATAAGACCTATTAGACTTATGCGTCGAGCGCTTCGCGGATCTTTGTCGCGAGCTGCTGGGGATCGAACGGTTTCGGGAGGAAGAACATTTCCTGGTCGCGGCGATCGCCCGGATGAAGCGACTCCTGCAAATAACCCGAGATGAAAACCACCTTGGTGCCCGGGCTTGCTTTGTGCATCCAATCGGCAAAGCAACGTCCACTCATCTGCGGCATCACCATGTCCGTGAGGAGCAGATCGATTTTCTTGTCCGCGCTCCGGGCGATGAGCTGCTGCGCGTCATCGCCATTGGCGGCTTCGAAAACTTCGTAGCCGAGCCCGCGCAGGACGCGCACGGAGATATGCCGGACGCTGATATCGTCCTCGAGAACGAGAATGGTTTCGATGCCGGTCGGCAGCTTGCTCGCGCCGGAACGCCTGTAGTTGGGCGCGGGCGGCGCCGACACTTTCGGCAAAAAGATTTTCACAGTCGTGCCCCGGCCGAGCTCGCTTTCGACGCAAATATGGCCGCCGCTTTGCCGCACAATTCCGTAGCTCGTCGCCAGCCCAAGTCCGCTGCCACGGCCCTCGTCCTTTGTCGTGAAAAACGGCTCGAAGAGATGCTGTTTCACTTCATCGGTCATGCCGGTGCCGTTATCGGCCACGCTGATCCGGACATATTCGCCCGGAGGCAGTTCCTCGCAGCCCAGCTCGTGGTCTCCCGAGCCTTCGACGACCACGGAGCAGGTCTCCAAAGCAAGACAACCTCCGCGCGGCATCGCGTCGCGCGCGTTGACGACGAGGTTAAGAATGATCTGGGTCAGCTGACCCGGATCCACTTTGGTGTGCATGCCCTCTTTGCCGCGCTGGAAATGGCATTGCACGGAAATGTTTTCGCCCAGCAAACGCAGGAGCGAGCGTTCGAGATTCCCGAGCAAGGAATTCACGTCCACCACGCAGGGCTCGAGCGGATGCTTGCGGCTGAAGGCGAGCAGCTGGGCCGTCAGCACAGACGCGCGTCCCGCCGCGTTTCGGATCTCGGAAATGTGATCGGCGATCGCGCCCTTCATGCCCAGCTCGTCGAGCAGCAGATCGCTGTAGCCGAGGATGGTGGTGAGGAAATTGTTGAAGTCGTGCGCCACGCCGCCGGCGAGCTGTCCGAACGCTTCCATCTTCTGGGAACGGATGAGCTGGTCCTGGAGTTGTTTTCGCGCCGTCACGTTCATGAGCGAGCCGACGAAGCGGACCGCCTTGCCGTCGATATCGCGGACAATGTGCGCGCGTTCGAGGAGGTCGAGATACGAGCCGTCCATGTGGCGGAAACGATATTCTCCCGTCCAGTGTTCGCTTTCGCCGGACAGGCCGTCGCGAATGCTGGTGGCCGTGCGGGCCCGATCCTGGGGATGAATCTGCTTATGCCAGAAGCCGATGTCGCTCGTGGCGGCGGAACCGGTGTAACCGAGGAGCGCTTCGAGGCCCTGCGGCCAGGCAAGCGCGCCGCTGGCTACAGTCCAAACCCGAACAGCATCATTCGTAGCCTCGGCAGCGAGCGCAAGATGTTCCGGGATTTCAGTCGCGCTTTTCGGTAGGTCAGGAAGAGTTTCATAGGATTGATGGGCAGGCCTGAAGCTGGCGGTTTCGGCGCGGTTTTGGTTTGGTGGGAATTCCTGGCCTCCCTGAATTTCTGTTGCTAATCGCATCTTCAGGTCGTTTTGGAACCCGCGTAGAAAATAAGCTAGTTCCATGCCCCTGCGGAGGTGGTGACGGTAACGAAAAACGCCTGATTTTTGTGCCGCTAGGGCAGCACCGGATCAGCGGCGGCCACGCTCTTCACGACATTCTGTGAGTCGTGCTGGAGCAGTTTGCGCGTTGCTGTGGTGAGAAGCTGCTGTTCCTCCGGCAACAGCTGAGCCCTGTTCGCCGCGGAGAGAAACAAGTGCGCGCGTTCCATGCTGCCGTGCTCGACCAGCATCACGAAATAGTAAGCCGCGATCGTCGGATGGCGCAGCTGCGCGTCTTTCAGCGTCTCCATCATCTTCAGCGCGTCGTTTGTTTTGCCGTCCGTGAAGAGCGCAAACGCGTAGGTCGTGCTGAGAATCGCGTTGCCCGGATTTTCCTTGTGCAACTTGCTGGCCAACCGGCGCGCGGAGCTGTCTCCTGAAAGAAGCAACCCCAGGCTCGCGCAATTATTCGCCGCGACCAGGTCAGCCGGATTGAGTTCGAGCGCGCGCTTCGCCACGCGGAGCAGGCCATGGCTGTTTTGTTTTGATTTGTAAAGACGCTGCAAGGCCGTGAGCGCCTCTCTGGCATTCTCGTTCCCATTCGCGATCAACCACCAGGCTTCGGCGGCATCGTCGGCGTAACCCCAGCCCTCAGCCAATTGCGCGATCGCCGCGAGGTGCGGGGGCTGAGACTTTGTCGCTTTCAGGGCTGCGTTCCAGGCGGTTTGAGATTCCATGGAGGAGCGGTCCGCTGGAGTGAGGTGATGGAGCGCATGACTTTGCACAGCGAGGCGTAGGAATTCTTCGCCGCCCCAATCTTTGCCATCTACCCAGGCCTGCAATCCGGTCCAATTTTGGAGAAAGCTGTAGGCCTCGGCGACGGCGAGCGGAACCGGTTGAACGTTCAGAATTTCCGTGGGCAGGGTTAGGGCCCAGTCGAGGGCGGTCTGCGCCAGGCCGTGGCGGTTCATCCAGGTGATGAACGCGGAAGCAGCGGCGGGGGATTTAGCAGCAGCGGTTTCCGCGTCGCGTAACGCGGCCTGGCCGCCATCCGTTTTGTAAGTCGCCTCGAGGTAAAGCAACAAGTCCGCGAAGGTGGCCCCTTTTTCCGTGTGCAATTCCGAGGCCCACTTTTCCGCCGAAACCAATGAGTTATTAGCGAGCGCGTCGGACGTGAGCGCCCGAAGCGCGTCCAGGCGCACATGCGATTTTTCCGCCAGCTTCAGCAGCTCCGCGCGCCCCTTTTCCTTGGTCGCGGGATCGGGCGAAGTCAGCCGGACACTCGCGAGATTGAGCAACAGTTGCTGATTGCTTGGCTCGAGTTGGAAGGCGGCAGCGAATTCCGTTTCGGCCACCGCGGAATTCTTGTCGGCCACGGCAAGGGCGCCGGCGAGCTGATGGAATTTCACGTTGCCGCTCGCCTCGGTTTTGACGGACTCGAGCACTTTGCGAGCAAGATCGAGCTGGCCAAATCTCATCGCGGTCGCGGCGAGCGCGACTTTATTGCCGGGCACATTCGGCTCGAGCGAGACGATGCGCTCGCGCCAGGTCAGCGCCTCACGGCGACCGGCCAGCTCTGCGGTGTCTGCCATAATGCGGCAGGCGGAAAGATTGTTCGGGTCGCGCTGCAAGAGGCGCCGCGCCACGAGCACCGCGCTCTGGTAATCGCCGCGCGCGAAGAAATTCTGCGTTTGCTTTGACAGATGGATATTGCGCCAGACTCCGTATCCGCGGTAACCGCCAAAAGCGAGCGCCGCAATCAAGAGGCAGCCCGCGAGGCGGCGCGCCCAACGGCGATAAAAGTCGCGGCGCTCGATGGCACGAACGTTCCCGAAACAGTCGTTGTTATTTTCGGAATTTTGCACTGTGTCGAAGAATGAGCGCGAATGCCGCGAGACAGGAACCGACCGCGGTCCACGTGGGATTGAGTTCGGGGACCGGCGTGAAGGTAATGTCGTGGATGCCCACGTGCTGGTAAGTCGGATCGGGAACGGTGCCGCTGCCGCTCCCATAAGTGAAGGTGAACGATTTGATGGCGGTAGTGCCGAAGCTGATCGTGACATTGCCGTTGCCGGAACTGCCGCCCGTATCCGAGACGCTTGCGATTCCCGTCACCACCTGGGTGAAGCCGGTCCCGGTCCGGGTATTGGCGCTGCTGGTGGTGATGGTGGGCGCGACCAGCGTTGTCCCGTCGATGGAAAGCGCGGTGATCCCGCTGAGCCTGTCCTGGTAATTGTTACCGGTGGCGCTGGCGAAATCGAAGTCGAAGAGCTGGAAGGAAACGTTTTGGACCCCGAGGCTGTAGAGCGCCGAGAAGTCGATGGTAATGGTGACCGACTGCGACTGGTCGGTAAAATTTACTGCGATAGAGAGCGTGTTTTGCGCAGTGCCCAGACCGCCCTGAAAATTCGTGGTGATGGCCGGGGTTTGCGGATTAGGAGCAACCAACTCCGGCTGAAGCTGCCCGGTGTTCCCGGTAACCGTGACGGTGATGTCGTTTCCGGCTTTTGCGGGATCGACGTTGTAGGAATTAGTGAGCGTCCCGGGAGTCCACGTAAGCGTGTCCCAATCCACCACCACCGCCTGGCCGGTCGTGGAGAAGAGAGAAAGAGACAATAACAGGAGAAAAGAGCGTCGGACGAAGGACATACAGGAGAGCCACCGGTTGGATAGCAGCCACCATGCCGCCTCGCTGGGAGCAACGGAGTGCCGCTAGAAGCGCAATCTGCGTTGGTCTTTCGAGTTCTTCCGTTGAATCTTCCCCGCAATGTCGAGGCTGCAGCTTCAATCCCGGCTGGCCGCAACGGTCGTTCCGGCCGCTCTCTGGCTCTGGCTATTTTTTCACCTCCACGTCGAGTGGTCGTTTAATTCGCAATATAACTATGGCTGGGCTGTGCCTTTCCTGGGCCTCCTCCTTTTCTATTTTCGCTGGCAACGGCGGCCTGCGTCCGAGCTGGCCGGCGGGGGAAGCCGCCTCGCGAGCGGCGCGATCTGGTTCCTCCTCGTCCTCTTGTTTCCGATCCGCGTGATCGAAGAGGCGAATCCGGATTGGCGTTTGTTGAGCTGGATTCTCGCGCTCAGCGTCGTGGCCATTTCCCTACTGGCGCTCTATCGGGCCGGTGGAATGGCGTGGGTCAGGCATTTTGCTTTTCCAGTTTGTTTTCCGCTCGCGGCGGTTCCGTGGCCGGTCCAGTTCGAGAATGCCATTGTCCAAACGATGATGCGCGGTGTCGCCTCTATCGCGGTTGAAATTACCGGCTGGCTGGGAGTGGGGGCGTATCAGCTCGGTAACGTCATCCAGTTGCGAAATGGTTTTGTCGGCGTCGATGAAGCGTGCAGCGGCGTCAAGACGTTCCAGGCAGGGATCATGGTCGCGCTGGTGCTCGGCGAAATGCTTCGGCTGCGGCCGAGAAAACGCGTTGGGCTGCTCCTGGTCGGATGCGGTTGGATTTTTCTTTGCAATGTGTTTCGCGCGACCGCCTTGGTGCTCGTCGCCGCCAACAGCGGCCTCGAGGCGCTCGGGCGCTGGCACGACATGATCGGCAACGCCGCGTTGCTTTGCGGAATGGCCGGAATGCTTGGCCTGGCCTGGCTCTGGAAGAGTGAGCCGGAAGACGAGCTCGGCGCCGGGAAATCTGCGGCGACGCGCGAAGGTTCAGCTGTCGGGCCGCAACTGATCGCGCTGGCCTGGCTCGCCGTGATTTTTGCCGGCACCGAACTCTGGTATCGGAGCCATGAGCGCCAGTTGATCGAACGTCCGCGCTGGCAGGCAAGTTGGCCGGTCGGGAATGAAACGGTCACGCCTTTGCCGATCCCGGAAACGACGCGCGTGATCCTCCATTACGACGAGGCGAAAAGCGCCGCCTGGGAAGACCCGCGCGGAGTGCGCTGGTGGAGTTTTTTTGCGCACTGGAAACCGCAGCGCGCAGCTCTTCAATTAGTGCGCAGCCATTCGCCCGAAATCTGTTTGCCGGCCATCGGCCGCACTTTCCGCACGGCGCGGCCCGACTTGAATTTGACTGCCGGCTCCGTGCCGCTCGACTTTCGCTCGTACGAATTCGAACAGAATGGTCGCCCCCTTTTTGTCTTCGTCTGCATCCAGGAGGATAAACGCCTGGCCTCGGATTCAACCGCGTCCGAAGAATGGAACC
Organism: Chthoniobacterales bacterium; assembly: GCA_035630155.1. Classification (GTDB taxonomy): domain Bacteria; phylum Verrucomicrobiota; class Verrucomicrobiia; order Chthoniobacterales; family UBA10450; genus AV80. The sequence continues at coordinate 682 of DASQLH010000271.1, read as the reverse complement.
TGCGCGGCCGCTTGCGCGCGGCTCTCCAAGGAAAACGAAATCTCGGCCAGCGCCTCCTCGAGATCGCGGTCTCGGGCCTGGACGATTTTGCGCAGGCGTCGGAAGCGGTCGGGAGGACCGTCAGCGCGATCGTGAAAGTCGAGCCCGCTACGGACTGACTATGGGGAGGACCGGCGGTTGGATGAGGAGCGGAGGATTCATCAACCCCATCGAATTGTCGGCGTAAACGTCCGGCAGCTCGGAAGTGCTCAACATCGCCAACGGCATATCGCCAAACGCACTGAGCTCTGCCACCTCGAAACTCTTACGCGAGCCCTTCTCGCTGGGCGTCCAGCGCAGCGCAAGGTAGCGCGCGCCGTGCGGGTCGAAATCCACCGCAGCCTTGCCCCCGCCCGTTGCATCGGTCACTGAAGCGACCGGGGTTAGGCCGCTCAGGTTGCCCGGATTTGTTCCGAGTTCCTGGAGTAGGAAAACATCCAACCGGCCTGCCTCCATCTTGTAGAGGGCGCTGATGCGATGGAGCCGCTCGAGTTCCGCGAGTTCCACGATCACGGTGGGGTGCGGGTCGGCGGGGGCGAATTGAAAGGAAGTGATAACATCGTCATCGATCATCCGCTGGGCGAATTCTGGTGCGCCCGAGCTGACGAAAACGATCCGGGCTTTCGCGTAAAGATTGGCGAAG
>DASQLH010000270.1:0-2708 GCA_035630155.1 Chthoniobacterales bacterium | reverse complement strand
GTCCCTTTTCTCCAGCCAAATCGCCCCGATCATGAGTGAAAACGCGCGCACCATTTCCCAGGAAGAGCTCCACGAATTACAAAAAAAATTCAGTGAGATAAAACACGCCATCAACAACGCCCTCGCCGTCATGATGGCCCTCTCCGAGATGTCGCAGCGCCGGCCGGATTATTCTGAGAAACTCGCCAGCACCGTGCTGACGAAGGCGCCCCAGATCGTCTCGAGCCTGCAGGAGTTCACCCAGGCCTTGAACGAAAAGGCGGGGCCCAAGCCCGAAGCGGTCCCGTAACGGGCGACCAAACACGCGGAGGGACGCTTCTGCACGTCCCATTCAATTTTGGTTTCCCCGGTGAGTCACGGACGTGCGGAAGCACGTCCCTCCGACTAAGGCCGCGGAGACGCGGAAACGGACGGGGCGGCGCTCGCTGGCGGCGAACTCGCTGGACTGGTCGCTGGCGCAACCGAACTGGTCGTCGCTGGGGGGACAGCTCCCACCGCCAGATCGGCCGGCTTCACCGACGGGGCTGGCCCCGTCGTTTCAGGCGTTGGATTCGTGACTGTCCCCGGAGGACCAACGGCCGAGGAAGGCCCGGGATTGGGGGTGGCGGAAGCTCCTGGCGCAACCGCCGCCGGCGTGGCGGAAGGAGCCGGCGCGGGGACCTGCCCTTTCTCGAGCTCGCGGCGAAGATCGCTGCGGGTGTTGCCCTTATGCGCGTAAAGGATCGACAGTGCAAAAGTCAGGATAAAGAAAATAGCCGCGAGCCAACCGGTGATCTTGGTGAGGACATTGGTCGTCTGGGCGCCGAAAATGTTCTCGGTCACGCCGCCGCCAAAAGCCGCACCGAGGCCTTCGCTCTTGGGCCGCTGCATCAGGATCACGAGCATCATGAGCGCGCAGACGAAGATATAAAGCCCGAGGAGGATGTTGATCAAAAGGCCCATTGGGACGGGCAATATCGCCAGTCACGGCCATTTGTAAATGGCAGGGGTAGCCGAACGTCAAGGCGTGTCATCCCGAGGCTGGCGAAGCGCCCCGAGCAACCTCACAGTGGGTTTATACGAGCGCCCGCTGTTTTTTCAGCGCATTCCAGATCTCGTCGAGTTCTTCCAATCCCACCTCGCCCAGTTTCTTGCCGCGTGCGCGCAGTTCGTCCTCCACCCGGTTGAAGCGCGAGACGAATTTGTCGGTTGCCTGTTGCAAGACGCCTTCCGCATCCAGATCGCTCTTGCGAGCGAGATTAACCACCGCGAAAAGCAGATCGCCGATCTCATCGGCAATGGCCGCGGGATCGCGCGACGCGATGGCTTCTTTTGTTTCGGCCAGTTCCTCATCAACCTTCGCGACTACGTCAGAACGCTCGGTCCAATCAAAATTCACTCGCGCCGCTTTTTTTTGTGCTTTCTGAGCACGCATCAGGGCGGGCAGAGCAGCGGGGAGGTTGGCGAGGTAATGGTCGTTGCCGCCGTCCTTCTCGTCGTGTTTGATTGCTTCCCATTGTTTGATGACCCCCGCCGTGTCGCGCACATCGCTCGAGCCGAAAACGTGGGGATGCCGGCGGATTAGCTTGGCGGCGACGTCGCTGAGAACGCCCTCGATATCGAACCGCCCCTCTTCCCGGGCGATCTCCGAATGCATGACGGCGAGGAGGATCAGATCGCCCAGTTCCTCGCGGAGATTTTGATCGTCGGCGGCGCGAACGGCGCCGGCCACTTCGTAAGCCTCTTCGATGAGGCCAGGAAGCAATGATTCGTTCGTTTGCTCCCGATCCCACGGACAGCCGCCGGGCGCACGGAGTTTGGCGACGATCTCGCAGAGGTGCTGGAAGTGATCAGGTGGAGCAGCCATCAGCTTTAAGTTTTGAGGGTTAAGCTTTAAGGAAAAAGTTCGCCGTTCCGGCCCACTTAAGACTTCAAACTTAAAGCTTAAAGCTCCTCAAATCTTCCACAACGAGCGGTGCGTCTGGAATTCCGAGACCTCGCCGGTGGTCTTTTTCCCGACGTAAATCGTGATCCCGATCACCAGGGCGAGCGTCCCGACGAAAATCAAGGCGACGAGCCAGGAGGGAATATGCCCGATGCGCAAAGCGGCATAGAACGCCGGAATCCCCTTCACCGGCATCGTGGCGTGCAAAAAGATTTTCGTTATCCAGGCCACCATGATGAGGATGAAAATGAAAACGTAATTGCGTTTCAGGCGGCGCCCGATCGCCTCGAGTTTACTGATCTTGAACGAGGGCAGAATGAGATCCTCGCAGACGAGCTTCTTCCATTCTCCCTGGAGCATCTCGCGGTTCTCCATCACCATCGGGACGAGGAAGTGCGCCTCGAGCATGCGGACGCGCGCGCGAAAGGCGTCGTAGAAGCGGTAACGCCGCGCTTCGATCCAGAGCATCCCCCAGACGATCGCGAGGTTGAAAAAGAAAATGATGTGGGGGACGTCGCGATTCGAAAAGGCGATGGTGATGATGGCGGTGCTGCTGGTGATGGCCCAGTTCGTGGTGATGTCGAGCCGCTGGCGCCAGATCATGATGCGGCCCAGCTCGCCCCGGTAGAAATGCGACATCGCATTGACGTAGCCCGGGTCGTACAGGCTCCGCTGCAACGAAATCGTCGCTTCATCGCTGAGCCCGCCGGGATTGTTTTGAGTTGCCACGAGTGCCTGGATAATTCGATAACTCGGATTCGCCCGTCAATCCAATCAATCGCTC
>DASQLH010000269.1:0-4890 GCA_035630155.1 Chthoniobacterales bacterium | reverse complement strand
CAAGTTCGAGGAACTGAATCTCTTCGAGGTCGGCGCGATTCCGGCCGAGCTGAAGACCATCATGATCAACGGTCCTCAATACGATTTGACCGATCGCGAGATGACCTTGCTCCGGGATTTTTGGGAGAAGCAGGGACGCATTCTCCTGCTGTTGGACCCTTCCGCCAAGACACCGAAGCTAAAGGCTTTTCTGAATGAGCTGGGCGTAAAGGTGAATGACGATCGGCTCATGGCCATGGTGAAAACTGGCATCCAGGAAGTGGCGCTGCTCCGCGATGTGCAGGCGCGCTTTCTGGGGGAGAGCCCCATTACGAAGCGCCTCGCGGACGCACGCGGGATTTTCCCTGGCGGCACCTCTTCGCTTGCGCTCGAGCCGGACCGCGTGCGCGCCGCGAATATCCGGCTGCAACCGCTCGCCCAGGCGGAGAAGGGCTATTGGGCCGAGACCGACTACAACTCGAATGACCAGGCCGCCTTTCAGGAAAACGCGCTCCGCAACGGCGAAGCCCTTCATACCATTTCGGTTTCGATCGAGAAAGGAGGGAGCGCCGACGAACGCGTCCAGGCGAATTCATCCCGCATGGTGGTGGTAAGCAACGCGACGTTTATTCTCGACAGCGTGCTCCGGCAGGACCAGCAAGCCCTCGATTTCGTTTCTGGCGCGGTGAACTGGCTTCTCAGCCGCGAGCAGGTTATCGGCATCGCGCCCAAGGTGACCCAGACGCTTGTGTTCAGCCTCGATGAAGCAGCCATGCGCAACCTGCGGTGGTTGATCCTCGTCCTCATGCCGCTCGTCCCGGCCGTGATCGGTTTCGGCGTCTGGTGGCAACGCCGCACCTAGCGCGCGGCCATTTCAATTTGCAGAACCGATGAAAACAAAGACGACGCTTATTTTGCTGGCGGTAGTGATCGCGCTCGGGCTCTACATCAAGTTTTACGAGAGCAAAGGGCCCAACACGGAGGAAGCCAGGCGCCAGGCGCAAAACGTCATCAATTTCGAGCGGGACGCGCTCGAAGGGATTGTGATCCTGAACGGCGACGACAAGATTGAGCTGCGCAAACAGGACCAGAAATGGCGAATCGAAGCGCCGTTCAAGGACCAGGCTGACCGCGGCATCGTCGAAAATCTTCTGGCCGATCTGGATGCCTGGCCGAAACACGATTCCATTCCGGCGAGCGAAATTGCGAAAGACAAGAACCGGCTGGAGGAATTCGGCCTGAGCAAAGGAAAGCTGAAGCTGAAGTTGCTCGGGAAAGATGCGCCGCCCGAGATCACATTTGGGAACGACACAGCGCTGCAGGGCCGGATGTATGTGCGCGTGGGCAATGACAGCGATGTGATTATCGCGGCGCAAACTGTCCGGAACGACATCGCGAAAAAGCCGGAGGAATTTCGCGACAAGAAGCTGACCGACCTGGCGACCGCGCAAGTGACGCGCGCGCTGCTCAAGACCGCGGCCGGCGAAATGGAAGTCGAGAAAAAGGGGGATCACTGGGAAATCGTCAAGCCGCTCAAAGCGCGCGGCGACGATCAGAAAATCAACGATCTGCTCGCGCAGGTGACGACCGCCCAGATCCAACAATTCGTCGCGGAAGATCAAGGCGATCTCCGGCCCTATGGCCTGGCGGAACCGCGCGGCTCGATCACGCTTTTCTCGGGGGAGGACAAAACCGGGCAGACGCTCCAGATCGGCGGCGTGCCCGAAAAGGAAAAGGAGCAGGTCTATGTCCGCTTCACCGCGCGCAATGCTGTTTACACCTTGCCGAAAAAGATTGAGGAGCTCCTGGCGGTGAAGCCGGCCGATCTGCGCGATCGCCATCTCGTGCGGGTCGATACGAACATTCTCGACCGCATTACCATCGATGCGCCTGGAAAAGGCAAAACGGTCCTGGCGCGGAAGGACGAAAATTGGACGATCGCGAGCCGCAATAATCAGCCGGCGAACATGGGCGAGGTCATGCGTTTACTGAATGTGCTAAAGGCCGAGCAGGTCACAAAATTTGTCGACGATGTCGCGTCGGACCTGCCGAAGTACGGGCTCGATAAGCCGCAACTACGGGTGACGCTAAGCTCCTACGCTTCGGAGAACACCCCCGAGAGCACTGCGGGCGAGCAGCCGTTCGCCACGATCGCCTTCGGGAAAGTCGAAGGCGACAACGTTTTCGCGCGGCTGGGCGATGAGCCGTTCATCGTCGCGGCGCGGCGCGGTTTGCTCGAGAGCATTTTGGCCGATCCGTTGCAATGGCAGGAGCTGGCCATCTTCCGGTTCAAGCCGGACGAGGTGCACAAACTCACAGTCGCGACGGATAAGGAATCGGCGCTCGTCCGAAACGAGAACAAGGAGTGGACCTGGGTGAATGGGAGCGAACCGATCAATCAGGTGAATGTGCAATCGTTGCTGAACACGCTCACGGTTCTGCGAGCGATGCGGTGGGCGGGGGCGACGAACCCGGCGCACGGACTCGATAAGCCGCAGATCACGATCACGTTCACCACTTCGCCCGACGACAAGGCTGTCCACAAATTGATGATCGGCGCCTCGGCTGGCGAAGGCATGTGGTTCGCGCGAACGGAAGAACGCGAAGGAACTTTCGTGATCAGCAATCCGGATTTCAACGCGCTCCGCTTGCCGCTGGTCGCATTGCCAGCGCCTTCGCCGACGCCGGGCGCGACAGCGTCGGTTGCGCCTTCTCCTTCTGCTTCGCCGGCGCCCTAAGCCCTGTAGCCGCTTCGCTATGCGAAGCGAGACCAGCGGTGCCACAACCCCGCGCCGCCCACAGGGCGGCGGCTACAGGTGAGCAATGTAAATCGTCGCGATGCCACCGGTGAGGGGTTCGGCAGACGTGTTCGAAAATCCATTTTTCTCCATGAGCTCGATCATTTCTCCGCCGCTGGGAAATTTTTCGATCGATCCGCCGAGATAATCGTAGGCGTCCCTTTGGCCAGTGACGACCGAGGCCAGCAGGGGCAGGCAGCGGTGCAGATAGAAACGATAGACCGGCCGCAGCGCTCCGGACGGCAGCGAAAAATCGAGAACAAGCAGATGCCCTCCGCCACGCAACACGCGAGACATCTCACGAAGGGCCGCGCCCCAATCCGCCATGTTGCGCAAGCCGAACGCGACCGTTACGCAATCGAACGATCCGGCTTCGAAGGGAAGTTGGAGAGCGTCGGCCAAAATGGTTTCACGGACCCCTTTGCGTCTGGCCACCTCCAGCATTTCCGGCGAGAAATCGGCGGCAACGATCGTCGCTTTCGGCAACCGGCGCTGAAGAGCCAGCGCGAGATCGCCACTGCCCGTCGCAAGATCGAGTAGGCGCTGTGGTTGCCAGGCTTCGATAATTTTCGCCGCGCGCCGGCGCCACAGGAAATCGGCGCCGCCACTCAGAACGTGATTGGCCAGATCGTAACGCTGCGCGATCCGGCCAAACATCGCGCGGACCGCCTGAGGATCGCGCGAGAGGTCTTTCCCAACCAACGAGCGTGGCGCGGTCTTCATCCTTCAAGGAGCGGCGGTTTGAAACCGCCGTTGTCTTTTAGGTCGGCGATTGCAAATCGCCGCTCCTTGAGGCGCTCTCACCGGCGCTACTCCAGGGGCGGCTCGACGTTTTCTTCTTCGCGCGGGACCAGCCTGTTCTTCGCGATGAGGCGCGTGCACGTGTTCCAGCGGAGCAACGCGTCATCGTTGCCCGGCGGTCGGACCGCTTCGGCTTTTTCAAACCAACTCATCGCTTCGCGCAGACCATCGTAAGCGTAGTAGCTCGAGCCGGGCGTGCCTTGCTCGAGCTTCGCTTTCGCACGCCGTTCGGCCAGGATGCCGGAGTAATAGGCACGGTCGTAATCGCCTTTCAGCCGCGAGAGGAGCTCCTTCGCCTGCGTGTCGCTCACGCCGTAACCTTTCCCGAACCGATCCGTGATCGCGAGCAGCAGAGTGATCAGCGCCGTCTGGTTTTCCGGGTCGGCGCACAAGACATCGAGACAAATGCTTTCGGCTTCGCCAGGCTCGTTGAGCAGGCGATAACGTTCCGCCTTTTCCAGCGCCGCTGGGATCGCTTCTGGCGAAAGTGGTTTCAGCTCGGACATGGCTTCGCGCGTGATTCGTAAATCGTTACGTCGTTACATCGAGAAAGAGAAACTGATTCACGTTTCACGAATTACGATTCAACCCTTCCCTTCAACTTCCTCCAAATCCACCCGAGCGGATCGTAAAATTCATCCACCACCCGCTCCTTCAACGGAATGATCGCGTTGTCGGTGATCTGAATGTTCTCCGGGCAAACCTTCGTGCAACATTTCGTGATGTTGCAGTAACCGATGCCGTGCGCTTGGCGCAATTCCGGGACGCGATCTTCAGTGTCGAGCGGATGCATCTCCAGCGCCGCGACGTAGATCAAAAACCGCGGGCCGATAAACTCGTCGTGCTTCCGGTGATCGCGCAGGACGTGGCAGACATCCTGGCAAAGGAAACACTCGATGCATTTCCGGAATTCCTGGACGCGATCGATGTCTTCCTGTCCCATCCGCCAGGTGCCATCCGCCGCATCGGGTGCGCGCGGCTTGAATTTCTTGATCTTTTTCTTCACCTCAAAATTCCAGGAGACGTCCGTGATCAAATCCTTCAGGAGCGGGAACGCTTTGATCGGCTCGATGGTGACCGGCTTGTCGAGCGGGAGATCGTTGAGCCGCGACATGCACATGAGCTTCGGCATGCCATTGACCTCCGCGGAACAGGAGCCGCACTTGCCGGCCTTGCAATTCCAGCGGCAGGCCAGATCGTTCGCCTGCTTCGCCTGGATGTCGTGCACCGCGTCGAGCACGACCATGCCTTCGGAAACTTCCGTCGAATAATCCTCGAACGCGCCGCCCTTCGCGTCGCCGCGCCAGATTCG
>DASQLH010000268.1:0-11039 GCA_035630155.1 Chthoniobacterales bacterium | reverse complement strand
GGCGGCGGCGAAGCCGATAACCCCGGAGAGTTGAATTACGTCATCACAAGGAAAATAGATTCCTACCTGGCTCGCAAAGGATTGAGCTATACGAATATCAACGAAGTTATTGGGGTATTAGAGTGCGCCAAGCTGGAGATTTACCGCCGCATCGTTGCGAAATACGAGGATTCTAAGATCGCTGAGAACGGCGATGTGTACACGATTTAGCTAAATCACTTTCACCGGACATTCCGGCAGCGCTTGCAAAAAGGCGCGCCCGTACGCCCGGGTGACAATGCGATTATCGAGGATCACGACGATGCCTTTGTCGCTCTTCGTCCGGATGAGACGGCCCACACCCTGGCGCAATTTCAGGATCGCTTCGGGGAGCGAATATTCCGTGAAGGCATCGCCACCGCGCGCTTCCACCAGCTCCAGCTTCGCCTCGATCAAAGGATGATCGGGCACCGCGAATGGGAGCCGCGTGATGATGACGTTTGAGAGCGCGTCACCCGGCACATCCACGCCCATCCAAAAACTGTCCGTCCCAAAAAGAATGCTGCGCGGCGTGGCCTTGAATTGCTCCAGCAATTTCCCCCGCGGCGCTCCCTGCCCCTGGACGAGCAGGTTCATTTTGTTCTCCTTAAAGAACGGCTGCATCTCGTCGGCGAGCTGCTGCATGACGCGGTAGCTGGTGAAAAGGACAAAGGCGCGCCCTTCTGTCTCGGTAACAAAATGGGCGACCCAATGCGCCAGCGCTTTGGCGTAACCGGCATCGCGCGGATCGGGCATCTTCCGCACCACGAACAGCTTCATCTGCTCGGTAAAATCGAAAGGGCTTCCGAGCTGCAAGGGCTCGACTTCGCCCGCGCCGATGCGCTCGCGGAAATAAGCGAGGTCGGGCCGGCCGACTGCGAGCGTCGCGCTCGTCATCACGCAGGAGCAATCGTCCCGGAAGATCATCCGCTGGAGAACGGGCGCGATGTCGATCGGCGCGGCGTTGAGCGTGAGAAATTGCGCGCTCTTTCCGGTGCGTTCGACCCAATAAACATATCCCTCCGCGCCCTGCTCGATGAAGGTGACAATGCCGACGCGCGCGTCATGAATCCGCCGGCCTAGCTCCTGGAGCTCCGCTTTGAGGAATTCGTCTTCGGTCCGCTTCACCACCTCGGCGACGCGGGCCTGCAACGCGACCAGCCGTCCGGAGATCTTGTCAGGAACAAAATCGACTTCGCGGATCCGGACTTCCCGCCCTTTCCGGAAATCGCAACGCTCATCGATGGCGCGGAAGAAGGCATCGATCTCGTCCACCAGGGAAGCCGCCAGGGTCACGCCCGCCGCGTCGCGCGTGACGGTGAAAAGCCCTTTCTTAGTGCGGGAGTTGTAGAGCCGTTGCACCGTAGCGCGGAGGCCGTATTGCGAGACGCCAATGCCGATTTGCCGCGAGGCCGTTTGCTCAAGCGTGTGGGCCTCGTCGAAAATGATAAAATCATTCGGAAAGAGGTAGCCGCTTTCGCGCTGGAGCTGTTCTTCCGGGCTGCCGAGCAGCATGAAAAGCAGGGTGTGATTGATGACGATGATGTCCGCCGCCAACAACCGCTTTCGCGCCTGTTGAAAAAAACAGTTCGTAGTTTGCCCGCACGTTTTGCCGGTGCAGATGTGGGCCTCGCTGCAAACCTGCGTCCAGACTTTCGGGTCCGGCTCGATGGCGAGATCGCTTAACGAGCCATCTTTGGTCGTCCGCGCCCAATCCGCGATCCGCGCGAGCTCGGCCGTTTCCGACGTGGTGAACAATTCGCTCGCCTGTTGGAGCGCGCGCTCCAGCCGGCGCGGGCAAAGATAGTTTTGCCGGCCTTTCATCAGCGCCGCGTCAAACTCGATCGGCAGGACCTTCTTGAGAATCGGGATGTCTTTGTGAAGAAGCTGTTCCTGCAAATTGATCGTGTGCGTCGAAATGACCGCCTTCTTTTTCTCCCGCATGGCGTAAAGGATCGACGGCGCCAGGTAGGCGATGGATTTCCCCACGCCCGTGCCGGCCTCGACCACCAAATGGCGTTCCTCTTCCAGTGCGCGCGCCACGGCCACGGCCATCTCCTGTTGCTCAGGCCGATACTCGAAGTTCTTCGCCCGGGAGAGGAGGCCTTCCTTGGAAAAAAGAGAGCGCACCTCTTCGATGAAGTCGCCTTCGAGCGAGTCTCTTAATGCGATCATGTGCCGGAATTACGACACCAAAAGCATTCGCGTGCTCGCGTTATTTTATCGGAGTTGCCCATTGGCGATTTGCGATTTGTGTATGAGCCAGTCGAGCGCTCAGGGACGTGCTAACTTAGAGCGCAAATCGAAATTCCAAATCCGCAAATTCCTCATGAGACTGCTCGATCGCTATATCCTGGGCCATTTCCTCAAGGCCTATGTTTACTGTATCGCGGCGTTCGTCTCGATCTGGTTCATCTTCGACGTGAGCGACAACATCTCGAATTTCCTCGATCAGCGCGTCTCGCGGATGCTGATTCTGAAATACTATCTCACCCAGGTCCCCCAAATCCTCGTTACTTCGCTCCCGCTCGCGCTTCTGCTCGCGCTGCTTTTCAGCCTGGGCCGCATGTCGCGCTCCAACGAGATTGTCTCCATGCTCACCGCCGGCGTCAGCCTCCCGCGCGTTCTCGCGCCCCTTCTCGCGCTCGGTTTGCTCACCACCGGCGTAAGCACTTTTCTGAATTACTCCCTGGCCCCGCATGCCGAGTACGCTCGCAAGACGCTCCTGGAAGATCAAAAATCCCGCCGCGCGCAACGTGGGCTGCTGGGCCAGATTTTTCGGAATCGAACCGATAACCGCACCTGGTTTATCCAACAGTTCGTTCCGGGCGAAAACGTCTTTACGACCGTGCATGTCGTGCAACAGGACGCGAACGGCAACGTGGCGACCAATTATCTGGCCACGAGCGCTTATTATCACCCGGAAAACCATTCCTGGGAGTTTCGCCAGGCAAGGGTGATTCATTACGACGAAGCGGGAAACATCACTGACACGATACCGTATTCTGAATCGCTGATGATCACCGATTGGAGTGAGACGCCATATCGGTTGAGCAGCGCCAATTTTCGGGCGGAATATTTGAGCGCGCCCGAGCTGCGGGATTACCTGCGCTACAACTCCGATTTTCCTCCTACGCTTCTCGCTCCATTTGAAACGCAGTTAAGGTATCGGCTGGCGCTGCCCTGGGCGTGTCTCGTGGTCACGTTGATCGCGGCGCCGCTCGGCGTTGGTTATTCACGGCGCGGGATTCTCTCGAGCGTGGCGGCGGCCATCATCCTGGTGTTTGCGATGAATTTCGTGATGCATCTCTTTCTCGCGCTCGGCGAAGGGGCACGCATTTCCAGCTGGGCAGCCGCCTGGACACCGAATCTGATCTTTGGCGTGCTCGGCCTGATTCTGTTGTACTTCCGGGCCACGAATCGAGAGCCGCCCCGGTTGAGCTTTCTGCGCGAGGAAGGATCAATCGCACGATGAATCCTTCGTTAGCCAACGAGTGGCCGATCAAGCATCGCGCCGATGCGTGTGCAAGAACCCAGCGCCCCTTTGAGCCCGGCGAACAATTCTACACTCTTCTCTTTCGTGAGGGCGAAGGATTCCGCCGCGAGGATTTAAGCGAAGAAGCATGGCAGCAACGGAACGAAAATATCCGCCCGTTTTCCTTCTGGAAATCGCGCTACGAGCCGCCGCCGGCCGCGCCGCCGGAGGCGCTGGCCAAGGAAAACGCCGAAGAGATTTTTCGCCGTCTGCTGGCGCAAAACGATCCGGCCAACGCCAACGCTTGTTACGTCCTCGCGGTCATGCTCGAGCGAAAGCGTGTCCTAAAGCCGATCAAGGCGGACCGAAACGACAACCGGCCGGTTCTTATCTACGAGCACGCAAAAAGCGGCGACGTCTTCATCGTCCCCGAAGTCCGACTGCGACTCGCTGAGATTGAGCATGTGCAAAATGAGGTTTCCCAATTGCTGAAGCAGGCGACCTAGCGCTCTCCGCACTCAGGGACTGACTTAACCGGCGGAGGATAGTGCGAATCCCCACCGAGGCACTCTTTCACGGAGGCCGACCAGATAAACTTCGTCGCGTCGATGTCGGCTATTTTCCGGGCCAGCACGCCCACGCCGACCCACACCGGTTCCAACGGAAGATGCAGCAAGTCTTCTCGTGGAACATCGGGATGCATCCTGGCCGGAGTGTCGAACTCACTTCCAATCACCTCGAATCCCAGGGGTGGGGAAAACAGGACTCGCAAGCCCTGGTCGGTATAACGCCAGAAATCCCACGGGCGTTCATGTGCGGGGAAGGCGAAATGCGTCGAGTGAAAGGTCAAGCCGCCCACTTTTAAGACTTTGTTGATTTCGGCGGCCACGACCCAGGGCATGGCAAAATGTTCGAAAACGGCCAGGGAGAAGACTGCGTCGAACTCGCAACCGAAAGATTTGGACAGCTCGTGAGCGTCACCGACCACGTCCGTGTTGGCGTCCGCGTAATAGTCAAAACCAACATAGGAACAGTTAGGAAAGAGACTGCGCTTACTTTCCCCGCCCGAAACCACCTGGCGTGAGCCGATTTCAAGAACTTTGCTTTCAGAGCGATTTACCTCGTGGCGGAACTGCTCGAACAAGGTCGCCCGATCGCTGCCTTGCCCGGCGGGAATCTTGGGCGCGTGCCGCTTCAGGCGAATCGGCGGGCTTGCGTGTGATTTGGATTCCTGGCGCCGAACGATGACAGCTGGGGTTGAGCGAGTTGGCAGGTAGCACCAGAATCCCCAAGCTTTGCCACGGAAGGCCGAAGGGGCCTTTTGCGCGATATCATCCCGCGCATGCCAGGAGGTGACCGGCACGATCGTGTCTTCAAAGACGAACTCCAGGTCATGCGGTGGCCCCGCCTCGGCGGAAACCCATCCCCGAATCCCGATGCCCTGCTGGTCCGACCAGAAATCGGAGATGTTTACCGCAAGCTCACCATTCGGACCCGGGAGGACTATCAACATACGTAGCTGTCGGAATGACGTTCACTGCCAAGCTCCACGCCTGCGCGGTCCATTAATTGTGAGATAGTCCCCCACAGTCAATGCAATCGTCACTTCCCTGGTTTTCCAGCTTTCCGCTTTATCTCGCCCCGATGGCGGGCGTGTCGGATAAAATCTTCCGGCAGCTCTGCAAGGAGCGTGGCGCTGATGTCCTCGTCACGGAATTCGTTTCGGCCGAGGGAGTGTTTCGCCGGAACGAGCGTACGCGGGAATACCTGGATTTCGACGAATGCGAGCGGCCCATAGGCGTGCAACTTTTCGGCGGGAACGCGGAGCACATGGCGGAGGCGGCCAAACACGTCGTCGATTGGGTGCAGCCGGATTTTATCGATCTGAACTTTGGTTGCCCGGTGAACAAGGTCGTCGCCAAGAACGGCGGCTCGGCGCTTTTGAAGGATTGCCCGACGCTGGCCGCGGTCGCGGACGCCGTGGTGCGAGCGGTGGCGCCCGTTCCCGTTACCGCGAAAATTCGGATCGGCTGGGACGCGGATTCGATCAACGCGCCGCGCGTGGCGCGCATCCTCGAGGCCACCGGCATACTCGCCCTCGCGGTCCATGGCCGGACTCGCGCCCAAGGCTATTCCGGCGCGGCGGATTGGAACGTGATCGGCGAAGTCGTTTCTGCGGTCTCGATTCCCGTCATCGGCAACGGCGACCTGACCAGCGGAGCCGACGTTATCCGGCGCCGGGCCGAGACCGGCATTGCCGGCGCCATGATCGGCCGCGCGGCGATGAGTTCGCCGTGGATCTTCAGCCAGGTGAAACATTATTTTTCGACGGGTGGGGTGCTCGTTTCGCCCGGCCTGGCGGAGAAGTGGGAGCTGATTCAACGGCATTGTCAGCTCGCGGTGCAGGAATGGGGAAACGAAGACCAGGCGATGCGCTCGATGCGCTCTCGGCTGATGGCGTATTCGAAGGGCTTTCCAAACAGCAAAGCGCTGCGGGAAAAATTCCAGCACGTCTCGTCGCTGGCGGAGATAGACGAGATTGCGGCGCACCACATGGAACTGGCGGAGCTACAACCCGCGCTGTAGCCCGCCCCGCTATGTCGGGGCGTTAGCAGCAGCCGGCACGGCGACATAGCGCCGTGGCCACAGCATCGCTCCCTTGCGGTAACCGAGCCGCGAACTAATTTCCCTCGTGTCCGACACCTCAGCTCCAACCGCCGCCATCAATTACAAGATTGGTAACGAGCGTCTCATCAAAGTCACCGAGAACGCCTCGAAAAAGCTGAATTCGCTCCTGCAAAAACAGGGGCGCGCCACGGGCGCATTGCGCGTGGCGGTCATCGGCGGGGGGTGCTCCGGCCTGCAATACAAAATGGATCTCGTCGATGGGCCCGCCAATCGCGACATCATGGTTCAATCCTCGGACGTCCGCGTCGTGGTCGATCCGAAAAGCGCCCTCTTCGTCAGCGGCTCCCTTCTGGATTACAGCGACGACCTGCAAAAAGGCGGATTCAAGGTCACGAACCCGAATGCGGTGGCGCATTGTTCCTGCGGCGAAAGCTTCGCTGCATGACCGACTACTTCGCGCTTCTCGATCAGGCGCGCGCACCCTGGCTCGATCCGGCCAGCCTGAAGGACGCTTATCACCGGAGGACTTTGCAGACCCATCCGGACACCGGGGCGGATAAAACGGAAAGCGGCTTTGCCGAACTCAACGAAGCGTTTCAAGTTCTGCAGGATCCAAAACGGCGGCTGCATCACTTGCTGGCGCTGGAAGGCCGCGCGCCTTCGTCCTGGGGGCTGACGGTCCCTCAGGAATTGCAGGACTTGTTCCCGGCCATCGGCGCGCTCACGCAACGGGCGAATCTGTTTCTGGAAAAAGCGAAGGCTGCCACGAATGCCTTGAGCCGGTCGTTGTTAAAGCCTCAACTCCTCGAGCTGCAAAAGGAGACAGCGGAATTGCGTGAGAAGATTCAGGCACTATCTGACGCGACTCTGGCTCAACTGCGTGTCGTTAACTCGAGCTGGGCCACAAACCCGTCCGAAGAACTCGCCGCGCTTTCCAATCTCTATTTCACCTTTGCCTATTTGGGCCGTTGGTCCGCTCAACTCGATGAAATAGCGTTTCAGCTCTCGCTCCATTGAGTCTAAACGCTCGGAGGGACATGCTTCTGCACGTCCGATTCCTCCTCACGCGGGAATATTTGGGACGTGCGGAAGCACGTCCTCCGAGGGCGGCCTGTGTTCATTTGAACTTGCGCCCCGCGTTTTCGCAGGGATGATTCCCCCATGCTCACCGACCGACAAAAGGGCATCCTGGAGTTCATCCAGTCGGAGCAGCGCGAAAAAGGAATCACCCCCAGCACGCGGGAGATCCAGCATCATTTCGGCTACGCCAGCCAGACTTCCGTCATGCAATATCTCGGGGCGCTCGAGCGGAAAGGTTTCCTCAATCGTCATGCCCGCAAGGCACGCGCGCTCATTACTCCGGTGCAGAAAGTCCGGATCACCGATATTCCGATCTACGGACAAATCCCCGCCGGCATGGCGACGCTCACGGAACAAAACATCGAAGGCCATGTTTCCCTCGACACCGGTTCGGTTAACGCCTCGAAAAATGGACGCACTTTTGCGTTGCGGGTCCGCGGCGATTCCATGATCGATGCTCATATTCTCGATGGCGACATCGTTATTCTCGAAAATCGCAAGGACGTCCAAAACGGCGACATCGTGGCGGCGCTCATCGATGGGGAAACAACCTTGAAGCGTTACGTGATGGAACACGGGCGCCCTTATCTGAAAGCCGAGAACCCTCTCTTTCCGGATTTGGTTCCCGCGCGGGAATTGCGGATCCAGGGGGTGATGATTTCGCTCGTCCGGAAGCAAATGCCGGCTGCGCGACGCAAACGCGGTTAACTCCGAAAGCTTTTACGAGGTAATGTTCTATTGAACATATTTCGGGTTGGTGGCAGATTGGCGGCATGGCCGCGAACCGGAATATTATCGATCTCCGGCAGCTTCTCGCGGAACGTTTCCCGCAAACATTCACTCCAGCGGCGGACCGGTTAGCCACGGGGCTCTCCACGATCGATAAAACGATCGGAGGCGGGCTGCCCAAAAACGCCATCACGGAGTTGAGCAGCCCAAACCCGAGCGCGGGAAGCGCGCTCCTGCTTTACGCGCTTTTGCGAAACGCGCAGCGGGCCGGTTATTTTCTCGCCTTGGTGGATGGCCGCGATTCGTTCGATCCCCAATCAGTGGGCAATGCCCAGTTGCGGAATCTTCTCTGGCTCCGCTGCAGCAAAGCGGGCGAAGCAGTGCAAGCCGCGGATTTGCTTTTGCGTGACGGCAATTTCCCGCTGGTGATTCTCGACCTGGTCCTGAACGCTCCCGAAGAGCTGCGCAAAATTCCGCAAACGAATTGGTATCGGCTCCAACGGCTCGTGGAAGCGGTGCCGGTCGCTTTTCTCGTGCTCACTCGCGCCAGCATCATCAGCAGCGCGCAATTGAAGGTGACGCTCGATAACGCCTGGAAGCTGGCTGATCTCGAACAGGAAAAAGGACTCGCCGGGCGCCTCAATATCCAAGTGAAACGAGCGCAGGGCGGAAGACAAGTCCTGGCCGGAGCAGGCTGATGTTTGCGACGATTTATCTGCCGGATTTTTATTTGCAGGCCGCGTTACGTCATCAGCCGGAGCGGCGCGGCCTACCGGTCGCCTTGATCGACGACCAGGAAAAAAAGGCGGTGATCATTCAGCTCAACGCCGCGGCGGAAGAAACCGGGGTGCGCAGTGGAATGACGCCGAGCCAGGGTTTGGCGAGAAATCTCCAGCTGGTCATTAAAGTGCGGGCTCACGCGCAGGAAAAACTGCTCCAGGAAATTCTCCTTCACTTTGCCGGAACCCTTGCGCCCTATGTCGAAGCAACAGGCCCGGGGATTTCCACGGTTAAGTTCACGGACACGAAAAATGTAACGGCCAAGGTTACCGAGGTTATTGCCCAATTGGCGGACTCTGGAATCATTGCCCAAGCCGGCATCGCCCCCACTCCCGACGCGAGTTTTCTCGCGGCGCATTTAGCGGCCCCAGTCCTGCAAGTTGACGACTCGACTGAATTTCTCGCCGCGCTCCCGATTGAAGTATTGGCCATCGATTGACGCGGCTCCTCTCTCGGAGGGACGTGCTTCTGCACGTCCCAAACTAAGTTCCTATCCGCCCGCGAAATCGGGATACTTCTCGCGCAACTGTTTGGCTATGCGATCTGCTTCCTCTTTCCGGCCGGCCTTTTGATAAGCCAGAGCGGCTTTCTGCAACGCCCTCGGCGTAATCGCGGGATCGTCATAGAGCAGCGCCACACCCATGAACGCCTTGCCCGCTTCGTCGAAATTTTGCCGCTCCACTTGCACGTCACCGGCCAGCAATCGCGCTTCCGCATTCACGCGCCCTTCCGGCTGGAGGCTCATGATCTCCTCCGCGATCCTTTGCGCTTCATCCGGCTTGTGCGCCGAAATCTTCGTCGCCCCGAGGGCCAGCAAAGTTTTCGCCTTGGCCGCCGGGTCGGTCGCCACCTGCAGGTATTTTTCGTAGGCGGCTTCCGCTTGCGCGAAATTCTTTAGCTTCGTTTCTGTGTCGGCGAGGTAGAACCAAAAGTCCGGCTTCACACTTCCGAGGCTCTCGCTCTTGCCGAGCAGGGCCAGGTATTTTGCGGCGAGCGGATAATTCTTCTCGTTGTAATACTCCAGGCCGAGCCATTCCAAAATCTCCGCGGGTATCCTGGCGTCCGGATTGGTCGCGACAAAACCATCCACCTCCTTGCTCAAGGCCGGGCGGTCTCGCAGATAAAAGTAGGCCGAGACAATCCTGAGCGTGGCGAGGTTGTAATACTGCTCCTTGTTGAGCTGGCGCGCGCTCTCCAGGGGGGCGAGCGCTCCCTTGTAATCCTTGGCTTCGAACGCGGCCTTGCCGATGTAATAATGGGCCTGCGCCGCCACGGCGCTTTTCGGATATTCCTTGAGCAACTGGCGAAACGCGTCCGCCATTCCCTTCGCATTATCCTGCTGGCCGAGGATGAGCGCTTTTTGTTGGAGCGCTGCCTCTCGCTCGCGGGCGGCGGGATATTTCGTGAGCAACGTGTTCAAGTCCTCGAGGGCAGCGGCGTAATTCTTGTCAGCCTGATGGGCCAGCGCCCGCTGAGTGAGGGCAGACGGCATCTGCGGACTTTCCGGGAACGCCTTCACGAAATAGTCGAAGGCGTCTGTGATATTTAGTCCGTCTTTCAACTGCACGTAACACCATCCCAGCTTGTAAGCGGCCTCGGCGCGCAGTTTTGGCGAGAGCTGGGAGGCCCGAAGCTCGGTGTAAATCGGCGCCGCTTCGGCAAACTTCTGCGCCTTATAGAAATGTTCGGCCTTGAGCAGCTTCGCCTGGTCGGCCCGTTCCGCCGCCGGGTTTGAATTGAGATATTCGTCGATCTCCGTGAGCAGGTTGGGATTGTTCGTGTTGTAAAAATTAATCAACCGCTGGTATTGCGCGTCTTTCGCTTCCTCTTTGCTCGGGTATTTCGCGATGATCTGCTGATAGATCTCGTCCGCTTCCTTGGTCTGGCCGAGCTGCCGGTGACTGTTTCCGACGATCAGCATCATCTCCGCGCGCACTTCCTCCGGGATTTCTTTTTGCCCGCGTTTGTATTCGGCCAGGACCTTCGCGTACTGGCCCGACTGATATTGCAGCCGGAGCAACCCCACCTGGGCGATTGCGCCCCACTTGCCGGCTTCCGGCAGCGAACGCCCCTTTTGCAGCAGGCTCAGCGCTTTTTCGAGCATGGCTTTGTCGGGCTTGCCCTTCTCGGTTCCGAGGAGATCGATCGCCACCATTCCGGCGCGGACGGTCGCTTCCGCCTTCAAGGCCGGCTTTTGCGTTTCGTTGGCGAGCGCTTCGTAATTCCGGAAGGCGTCCGCCTTTCGCCCGCGGGCCAGCGCAATCGTGCCCGCCGCCATTCGGGAATCCTCTCGATACGGGTTTGGATTTTTTGTGTCGGCGACGACCTG
>DASQLH010000267.1:0-2872 GCA_035630155.1 Chthoniobacterales bacterium | reverse complement strand
CCGCGTCGCCAGCGCGGTCGGGCTCGTCAGCATCGAGATTTTTGGGTATCGCAACCCGGCCTGCCGCGATTACGCGATCCAGCTCGGCTATGCCCTGCAAATGACGAACATCATCCGCGATGTCGGCAAAGACTTGAGCGTTGGGCGAATTTATCTGCCCGAAGAGGATCTGGCGCGCTTCGGATATGCGGAGGCCGAGCTTCGCCAGCGAAAACATAACGACCCATTTGTGCGCCTGATGGAATTCGAAGCCGCGCGCGCCGAGGAATTCTTTGAGAAAGCCGCCGCCCTTCTCCCGCGCGGGGATCGCCGGTCCATGGTCGCCGCCGAAATTATGGCATCCGTTTATCGCGCTTTGCTCCGGCGTATGAAATCGGACCGGTTCCACGTTTTCGAGAAGGAATACCGCCTCAGCAAGATCGAGAAGGGTGGCCGCATCGCCGGCCAGCTTCTCCGGCTTTGCTGGAATGCGCTGTAGCCACGGCGCTATGTCGCCCTGCGAGCAACGCCCGCTGTAGCCACGGCGCTATGTCGCCGTGCGGCGAACGCCTCGACATAGCGAGGCGGCTACAGCGCTTGGAGACGGCCTGCCCTCAGGCCGTTGACTAAGTCGTCTTCCGCAGCGCGTCGACGATTGCCTGCGCTTCGTCCGTCATCTTCAGCAACTCCGGCCAGGTGCGATGATAATTTTCGCCCGGCAGCTTTCGCGTAGCGTCGAACCCCATGTGCGAACCGATGTTTTGCGAGCTCGGCGCGTGATCGAGCGAATCGCTCGGGTTGCGAATGATGGTGCTGTCGCGTTCCGGATCCGTGTTCGCGCACAAGCGAAAGAGCACCTCGCTCGTGTTGTGGACATCGCAATCCTCGTCCACGACCACGATGTATTTGCTGAACATCATCTGGCCCATGCCCCAGAGGCCGTGCATCACCTTGAAAGCCTGATACGGATACTGCTTCCGGATGCTGACGAAGACGAGATTGTGAAAAACGCCCTCCGGCGGCAGGGTCATATCCACCAGCTCCGGGAAGTTCATTTTGAACACCGGCAGGAAAATCCGGACGCTGGCGTCGCCCATGTAAAAATCCTCCATCGGCGGGATGCCAACAATCGTCGTCGGATAAACCGCGTCGCGCCGGTGCGTGATGGCGGTTAGGTGAAAGACCGGGTAATCCTCGATCGCCGTGTAAAAACCGGTGTGATCGCCGAACGGCCCTTCCGGTCGCGTCTCGCCCGGCTGGACATAACCTTCGAGCACGAAATCGACGTCGCCCGGCACTTCCAGGTCGATCGTTTTGCACGGCACCAGCTCGACCGATTTCTTGCGAATGAACCCGGCAAAGAGAATTTCATCGAGCCCGTCCGGCAACGGCGCCGTCGCCGCGAACGTGTAGGCTGGATCCCCCCCCAGACAAACCGCCACCGGCATCCGTTCACCGCGTTCGTAATAGCGCTTCCCGTGGCGCGCCCCAACCTTGTGCACCTGCCAATGCATTGCGGTTGTCCGCTCGTCGTAAACCTGCATGCGATACATGCCGAGATTCCGCGCGCCCGTGTCCGGATCGCGCGTATGCACATTCGGGAACGTGATGAACCGGCCTCCATCCTTTGGCCAGCACTTGAGAATTGGTAGGTCATTGAGCGAAAGCTTTCCGGTTTCCGGTTTCCCATTTCCGCTTTCGAAGAGATGGACCACTTCCTGGCACGCGCCTTCTTTCGAATGCTTCGGTCGTGCATGAAGCAAATTCAGTCCTTGTTTGAGGAGGCTCCATCCTTCGCGCAGATCGGTCGGCGGCTTTGCTTTGAGGATGAGCTGAATCTCCTGCGCGAGATCTTCGACGCTGCCCACCTTGAGCGCCATCGCCATGCGCTTTCGCGAACCCAAGGTGTTGATGGCCAGCGGAAACTGCGATGGCTTCCCGTCCACCGTCGGCTTCTCGAAAAGCAGCGCTTTTCCGCCACCCGGCGATTTCATTTCGCGATTCGCCCATTCGCTAATGACCAGATCGGTCTCGACGGGAACAGAAATCCGCTTCAGCTCCCCGGCATTATCGAGAGCCTCCACGAATTGCCGGAAAGATGTGTAGGCCATTTGAGCCGAATGTATCAGATGTGCCGCATCTCAAAAGTCTCTTCGGCTGACGCTAGCCCCCCACCTGACCCTCATCCTAACCTTTCTTCTGGAGCCGCTGCCCTGTGGGCAGCGCGGGCTCGAGCTGCGAGCGTCGTTCCCGCGCTTCGCATAGCGAAGCGGCTACAGAAGACATGATTGGGGCGATGTCAGGCCCTGCTACCCCGGCAGGATCTTCCGCTCCGCTGAGGGAGAGGGAGTTCTCTTAATTCCAAACTCGCGGCGGATGCAGGAATTGAAACGCCACCACGCGCCCGTTTTGAAACGACACGGTCCGCTCCGGATAACTCACCGCCGGCCGATGAACAGAATAGAACGGATCGTAAAACGGATCGTACCCCAAGCGATAGGGCCCCCGGCGGTATCCTCCATGCCGATGACGGTTGACGTAACCGTACCCGTAGAAACCCCGGCCATAGTAGCCCGGCCCCCAGCCATACGGATATGGGTAGCGGCTGATCCCGGTGTAAACCCATGTCTCCGCCGGCCGCCCGTGAACCGAGCTGGTCGTCTTTTGATCAGGCCCGCCCCAGGCCAGGTAAACGCCCTCTCGCGACATTCCATTTCGGATTTTGCCTTCCCGCACAAGGGCCTGGTCGCCGGGCGAGAGGCGTTGAAACATCTCGGGATGTTGGGAAATGCGCGTCTCCGTGGTTACGCAACCGGTGAGGAACAATGCACTGCATGCTGCGCTCAGCACGAGCGCCTGGAAAATTAAGCGCCGCTTCATGGCGGAATTTAGC
>DASQLH010000266.1:0-2635 GCA_035630155.1 Chthoniobacterales bacterium | reverse complement strand
TGATACTGGAATAAAGATTTACCTGCGTGAGATCGGGCAAATCCCGCTTTTGACTCCCGACCAGGAGATCGAGCTGGCGGCGAAGATCAAAAAGGGCGACCGCGAGGCGCGCGCGCTCATGATCCGCTCGAACCTGCGGCTCGTGGTCAAGATCGCGCACGATTACGCGAACCTCGGCCTGCCGCTGCTCGACCTGATTTCCGAGGGCAACATCGGCTTGATGAAGGCCGTCGAGCGTTTCGATCCGGCGAAGGGCGGCAAGCTCAGCACGTATGCCGCGTGGTGGATCAAGCAGTCGATCAAGCGTGCGCTGGCCAACCAGAGCAAGACGATCCGGTTGCCCGTCCATCTCGTGCACAAGATTTCGAAAATGCGCCGCGTTTCGCTCCAGATGAGCGAGGAACTCGGCCGCGAACCGACTGATGACGAGCTCGGCGAAGAGATCGGCATCGCCAGCGGAAAAGTCTCGCAGCTCAAGACCGTCTCGATTCGGCCGGCGTCGCTCGATGCGCCGATCAGCGACGACGACTCTACTGAGTTCGGCGAGATCGTCGGCGACGAAGAGGCGCAGACGCCGTTCGAATTGCTGCGCGACAAGAACCTCCGCAATGAAGTGGGCGGGCTGCTCGATGTGCTCGACGACCGGGAGCGGAAGATCATTTTTTCGCGCTTCGGGCTCGACGGCGGCAAGCCGAAGACGCTGGAGGAAGTCGGCAAGAAATTCGGCGTGACCCGCGAGCGCATTCGGCAATTGCAGAATATCGCGCTCTCGAAACTGCGCCGCGCGCTCAGCAAAAAAGAGCGCCCGGTGGATGTCGAGTTGCCGGTGGAAGCGTAAAGACGAAGGGATGTGCTTCCGCATGTCCCAAATTTCTGTTTTCAAGAGTGGGACGTGCAGAAGCACATCCCTCCGAAATTTACCGAAACGCGCGGATGGGAAACCTCCGCGCGTTTTTGGTTTTATTTCGCCTGCCGAAGCTGGACGCAGTCGACCTTGTCCCGCCCGCCCACCATATCGCTTAAGACGATGAGATTGTCGCCCGGGTCCGTCAGCTTTTTGTCGCTGAGGTATTTAATGGCCGATTCAATGGTGACGTTCGGATCGTCATCGAATCGAAGCATAACCGGATGAGTCCCCCAGGAGATTACAATCTGGCGGAAAACTTCCTCGTTCGAGGTGAAGGCGAAGATCGGCGCGTTCTCCGGGCGCAGATTGGAAACGTAACGCGCCATCGTCCCGTGATGCGTAAACACCACCAGGTTCGCTCGCGGTAGCGAATTGGCCAGCACCACCGCTGCGGCACACGTTTTTTGCCGGGCATCCTCGAGGATGGGATTGTCGGCATAACCAGCGCCGCCACTTCGCTCAATTCGCCGCGCTACGCGATCGAAAACCTTCACACACTCCACCGGATAACGGCCCGTCGAAGTCTCGCCGCTTAACATGATCGCGTCCGCTTGTTCGAAGACGGCATTCGCCACGTCCGTGATCTCGGCCCGCGTCGGCACTGGATTTTCGATCATCGACTCCAGCATGTGGGTGGCCACGATCACCGGCTTTCCGACCCGCAAGCAGCGTTTTACGATCTTCCGCTGAATGATGGGCAATTCCTCCATCGGGCATTCAATTCCGAGATCCCCGCGCGCGATCATCACGACATCGGCTTCGTCAATCATTTCATCGATCTGACGCACAGCCGACTGGTCCTCGATTTTGGCGACGATTCGCGCGTTGCTTTTCGCCTTCTTCAAAACACGCCGCAGCTCCTGCAAATCACTTTTTTTCCGGGCGAAACTGAGCGCGACGAAATCGACCTTCAACGCCACTCCGAGCGCGATGTCTTCGAGATCCTTTTGGGTCAGCGGCGGCAGATTAACGCGCACGCCGGGCAGGTTGATGTGGCGGCGCGAACCGAGCATGCCCGGCGTCAGCACCTTGCTGCGGATTCGATTCCGTTTCTTGCCCAGGACCAGAAGCCGCATGACACCGTTGTCGACGAGAACGACGTCGCCCACGGAAATGTCATCGACCAGTCCCTCGTAGTTTACGTCCACGGAATATTTCTCCTCGCTTTTGGCGCCGCGGACGGTGAACTCGAGGATGTCGCCCGGCTTCAATTCCAGGTTCGACTTCAGCTCGCCAGTCCGAATCGCCGGGCCTTGGGTATCGAGCAGGATCGCTACTGGCCGGGGAATTTCCGCCGCGATCTGCCGAATGCGCGGAACGATTTCGCGCACCCACTCGTGCCTGGCGTGGCTCATGTTGAGCCGGAAAATATCCGCGCCGGCGTTCAGCAATCCCCGCAGCGTCTCCGACCCTTCCGTGGCCGGGCCGAGCGTGCAGATAATTTTAGTCCGCCGCATGTGGCCGACCATCGAGCGCGCTCCGCAGAAAACAAAGCGGAATCTGTTGCCGGCGACGCGGCCCGCCCTGGCGAGCGCACCGGGCGTCAAATATCCAATGGATACGCTTCGAACAGCCCGATACCAGTGTCGCCGTTTACGTCTTTGAGGATCACCGTGTAGGCCCCCGGCGCGAGCGTTTTGAGAATCGCCGACTCAAGATCATTCCCCGGTTGAAGACCAAGGCCTTCAATTTCGGGGTAATTGGAGGCATCCCTCCAGTCGTTGTTAA
>DASQLH010000265.1:0-4367 GCA_035630155.1 Chthoniobacterales bacterium | reverse complement strand
GGACGCCGATGCGATATCGAAACCGACCAGGAAGCCCGGGTCCACACCCAGCGGGCCTTTCGTCTGTAGCGCTCCGGTCTCGGGAGGGTCCTGCGTGGCCAGGATATTTAGCGCGGAATCGATCGTATAGAGCGTTGTCATTCTGGCCGTGATGACATTGGTGGTGTATGCGGCGCCCGTGATATTCGGGTCTGCCCCTTCGTTGGGGTCACCGTCGGCGTAAGCAAGGGCAGTCTCGGCTGCGGCGACCGTGCCACCGAAATCGAGCCGAATGTTCTGGTCGGTGGTGCTGACCACGCGGAAATCAACAGAGGTGGGATCGTGATCGAAGCCGACAATGCCATTGACGGAAAAAGGGGCGGGGCCGCCGACGGGAAACGCCTCGGCACTCACCGTATTGAGGATGTAGAGACGGCTAGTGCTACCCAAGGCATAAAGTGCAGTGTTAACCGTGCGGAAATCGATCCCCTGGATGGTTTCATTCGGTTGGAGGCCTGTGATCGGCTTGGTGGATATTGTACCTGGCGTGGCGCTGTCAAAGCGCAGAAGGTTTGGCGGATTTGAGGCATCGACCGCGTAAATCGTGATCGCGGCGGAGCGACAAGCGCCCATGAGCAGAAGAAAAGCGACGAACAAGGCGCCGAAGATTTTTGTCGGGGTATTCATGTCCTTTCCTAAGAGTTCCGAAAAAACGGCACGCGATTACGGAGAAAAAGGGAACTCGGAAAATTTTGCGTCCAACGCCCAGCGGGTCTAAGCGCTGTAGCCGCCCCGCTACGTCGGGGCGTTCCCTTGCGCGGCGACATAGCGCCGCGGCTACAGCACTTAGGAACGCAGTGCCGAGTTATTTCGCGGGGACCGGCACCGGGATGACAAACTTCCCGTCTTTCTCCGCCACCAGACAGGTGCTCGAGCTGGAGGAGTTGCTGCTCGCGTTCTTGGTCTCGATCGAGATCTTTAGTTTCTTGGTCGGCTTGATCGGGAACTTGGTCTTTTGACCGTCCGGCATTTCCTCGATGGCTTCGGCCTCTTTCGCTTCTTCTGGCGAGAGATCGAGCAATTCGATCTTTCCGATCTTTGAGCCCGAGCCCTCCGCCTGCATCATTTTGTAGAACTCGAGCGCCTTCGGATGCGCCCCTTTCGTGTAGAGAAACGATTCGAGCGTTGCCTTATCTCCCGCTTCGAAAGCGGCTTTGTATTTATCGACGAAAGCCTTCTCCTGCTCAGGCGTGCCGGCGTCGAGCGAGCCGACGAAGGCACACGTTAGAGTGAAGAGAGCGACGGTTAACAATTTTGTGTTCATGGAGAAGAGTTCCGAAAACGTCGCGTGCGATTACAAAGAAAGTCTTCTTCTGTAGCAGCGGCCCTGTGGGCCGCTTGAGCCTGCGCGTCACCCCGCTCCCGCGCGTCCCACAGGGACGCGGCTACAGGGGATCGATCCCGAGCCTCCCTAATTCCTCAGTGGGGTATTTGTCCCGGTTTGTCTTCGTCTTCGCTCTCGTCACTCTCGGGCGCGCTCGGATTCAATCGGGCCTTGGCCAGCGCGATGTAATAGAGAGTTCGCGCCTTCGGCTCACCAAGCGCCTGGACCCACAGTTCTGTCGCCGGGAACCCTTCCAGCCCGGCTTGCGCGCGGATGACGGCGGCGAATGAGCCTAACAAATTGTTGTTGAGTCGATCGGCAACGATGGTGGCCAGGGTTGCCTTGGCTTCAGCCAGGCCGCCTGCCTTCGCTTGCGCGGCGGCAATGGCACCCAAAACGGAGGAGGCTTTAGAGTCGTTATCCGTCACGGCTTTTAGCGTGGCCTTTGCTCCGGGGACATCCCCCGCCTTGGCTTGCGCGACAGCAATCTCCCTTAAGGCGCCCATCCTGCTGACGTCACTCGTGCGCGGGTCGATGGCCGCCTTGGCATCATCAAAGGTTTGGCTCGCCCCGGGCTGATCGCCTGCCCTGGCTTGTGCGAGAGCCACGTCGCGCAACGCCAGGACTTTGTAGTAACTATTCGTAATCGCGTCGGCACCGTTACCCGATATTTCGTTTGCGGTGGCCTTAGCCCCGGCTACGTCTCCCGCCCTGGCTTGCGCGGTAGCGATGGCTTGCAACGATGTTGCTCTGTCGATGCCGGTGATTCTTCCAGCCGTGATCCTGGCTTTGGGCACGTCGCCGGATTTGGCCAGGGCGAAGGTGAGATCGAGCAACGCCGAGTTCTTCCCGAACGCGTCCTCAAGGGCGTTCGCTAAGGACTCCGCCTCAGCAAAAGTCTGATTCGCGCCAGCTCGATCTCCCGCCTTGGCTTGGGCCGCGGCAATCTCAGCAAGCGCGATGATTTTAAAAGGGTCTTGCGTGATGGCGCTGGTGGTCGCCCGGGCGCCGGCAATGTTGCCTGCCTTTGCCTGGGCGGCAGCCACAACGGCCCATGCCTCCTCTATGAATTCCTCGGCACCCGAACCAAGGACTTTGACAGTGGCCCTCGCGCCGCCCAAGTCCCCCATCTCCATTTGCGCGGCGGAAATCTTGATCCATGCGAAGGATCTCTCTCCTTCCTCCTTGATGGCTTTTGCCGTCACCCGCGCCGCGGCCAGGTCTCCTGCCGTGGTTTGCCAGGCCGCGATGTCGCCCATGATCGAACCGTCATTACCGGCGGCGTTGGCGCTGTTCTTTGCCTCATTGAGATACCGCAGGGCGTCCACACGTTCAGGAGTGGAAACGAACGTCGGCACAGGCGGCTCACTCCGATAATCGATCAATTTCCAAACCGCGAGCGCTGCGAGAGCGACAACAACGGCGACCAGAATCATGCGCCCACGCCTTGGAGAACGTCCCGTCGCAGATGTGTCCTGTTTCATAATCGCCTTTGCCTATCATTCCCTAAAAGCGCGCGATGACAAAGAGTCTAGAGCAGCCCCCGAACGCTTTCGCGGCTCCGATCTCGGCTTCGATTTGCCGTGACCTTCGCTCTCACGCGTCCCGCAGGAACGCGGCTACAAGAAATCAATCCCGAGCGCGGATAACTCATCGCGCAAGGCGACGAGATCCCAGAGATCGAAGCTGCCGTCATCCCACATCACGGCGAGACGCCGGCCGTCCGCGCTCAAACGGGCGCGCGCGGTCGAAGTATTTCCCGAGGGCGAAGCGATGATTCCGCGCTCCGCGCCCGTCGCGGGATGCACGAGATATACTTTGTCCACTACAGTGGCGGCGACCAGTTCTCCATCGGCGGCAAAACTCACGATCGCCCCGTCAGAGTTTGCCAGCTTCGCTGGCAATCCGCCCGGCGCCGTCCAATCTCCCACGCGCACCAGTTGAAATCCCTTGAGGCCGGCGGCGGCAAACCATCGCCCGTCCGCGCTGAAGGTGACGAATCCGAGCGCGCCGGTCGTGAATTCCCTGACTAATGTTTCATCGGCAAGCGACCAGACCCGCGCGCCGATTTTCGCGGCGTCACCACGGCCCATGCTTTGGGTGGCGATCCACTTCCGATCCGGGCTCAGGGCGGTGAACATCGCATTCGGATGCTTATTGAAAGGCTTCACCAGCGCGCCGTTCGAATCAGTAATCTTCACCCTGCCGTTTTCCCGGTCCACCAGAACGAGCTGACTGCCATCGACCGCGATGTCAGCCAGAAGCCAATGTGTTTCCGCGTCCAGCAGCTCGCCTTCATCAAAACCGCCGCCAGTCGCGGGTCGATGCCGGCGCACTCCGCGCGCGATGCTGCCCGTATAAAGCGCGGACGCATCGGGCGCAAAAATAGCCGAGCATTCCTCGAGCTTGCCTTCCGGCGTTGGGAAAGAAGCCAGCACGCGACCCGAAGCGGCGTCGAAGACTTCCACGCCGCCAAAAGTGGCGACAGCCAGGCGCGACCCATCGCGCGTGAAATCGAGCCCGCCAATCAGGCTCCCCATGTCCCGCGGGCGCACGGGCGCGAATTCGCGCACCACCGTGGGGCGGATCACTTCGACGACCAGTCCACAGGTATCGAAATGCGGCAGGCCGGCGCGAGTGCCATCGCGGGAGAATCGAACATCCCCCCTTCCGCCAAACGACGGCAGAATGAGCAGCGTCTCACCTGTGCGCGTGTCCCACAGGCGCGTCGCGGCGTCCTTCCCGTAGCTCAGGGCGAGCGTGCCATCTGGAAAATAGGCGAACGATTGAATGCCATTGCGATGTCCGACGAACTCTTGTTCGACGACGCCGCGAGTCGCGTCCAGGACCCGGATGCGCCCATCAAAACCACCGATCGCGAGACTCTTGCCGTTTGGGTGCCAGTTGATGAACCGCGAAGCCGAATCGAGCTCAACGGCGGAGCGTTCCGCGAGCGTGGCAGCGTCGAGCACCACAACGGTCTTGTTCAGGACGGCCGCGAGCA
>DASQLH010000264.1:0-10504 GCA_035630155.1 Chthoniobacterales bacterium | reverse complement strand
CCTTCGTCGCGATCGTATTGCGCGATCGGGTCGGTGAGCCCGGCGGGAACGCCGGTCAGATCATCACTAACGGTTCCGTCGGCCGGATTGAACTTGAAGGTCCCCTCTTTCTGGCGCCAGCCGTAGTTCTGGCCGAGCTCGACGCGGTTCAATTCTTCCACGCGGTTTTGCCCCACGTCGCCAACCAGGAGCTCCGCGCCGTTAAAGCTGAAGCGGTACGGATTCCGGAAACCGAGCGCGAAGATTTCCCTCACCCCGCCGCTCGTGGCGAAAGGATTGGTCGCCGGAATGCCATACTTGCCGTTGGCCGCGTTCGTCCCGTTCACGTCGATGCGAAGGATTTTGCCGAGCGCGATGTTCGGGTCCTGGCCATTTCCGGTCGCCGGGTTATGGCCGTTGACGTTGTTGTCGTTCGCCCCACCGCCGTCGCCTAACGAGAGGTAAAGGAAATCATCCGGCCCGAACGCGATGGTGCCGCCATTATGATTCGCCTGCGGCTCGTCGATCCGCAGAATGTCGATGCGCGTCGCAGGATCGACGAGGTTGGGGTTCGAAGGATCGACCCGCCAGGAGCTGATCACCGCGTGGTGATTGATGGTCGTCGCGTAGGGATCGGTCAGATCGGCCGTGCCGCTGACCGGCTGGCTCGTGTAAGTGAAAATGCGCCGGTACCCGGGGCTGGATGGAGTGGCAAAACCGGGATCGAACGCGAGGCCGAGCAGACCGCGCTCGTCGAAGTTGACATTCGGCGTCACCATAATGCTCGCGACATCGAGGAAAGGCGTCGCGAGCAGCGTCCCGTTTTCGATGATCCGAATCTGCCCGACCTGATCGAGAATGAATTGCCGATCAGTGCCATCCGGGGCGGAGACCAGATAATTCGGCGAGACCAAACCGCTCGCCACCAGTTCCAGCTCGATCTGCTGCGGGCCGTGCGGGATGAGCGCGGGAATGGGATTCGTTTCGACGAATGCCTGCCGCACCAGGTTGCCGCGGATTTCGCCGGCGCCGTTCGCGACGGTGTGAACGTTGATGTAAAGGCGGCCGGCGAAAAGCTGGGTGATTTGGGTGCTGGTGAGTGTGACGCTGCGCGTGATCCCGCCACTGGCCGCGTTGGGATTCCAGCCCGCCGTGTCATCGAGATTGATCAGCACGGGCGCGTCCTCATTGAATGAAGCTGGTGAGCTCGAAGCCGTCGGCCCATGAATATGCCCGGCGGTCGCGTTGCCAGTCAGATTCGTGAACCCATTCGCGCTCCCCCAGGCGACGTTGATCGTCAACACTCCGGTCTGATCGTTGAAAACAATGCCGCTCCCCACCTCGCCTCCCGAGCCCGGAGTTCCGTTGATCGTTCCGTTCTGGTTTCCCGAGAGCAGGCCGGGGCCGGCCTTGCCGACGAGATCGAACGAGATCATGTGCGCCTGGGCTGACAAAACGCCGCCAATCGACAGGGCGGCGGCGATGAATAAGTTGCGGATGCTGATTCTCATGATGGGCGGTTTCCTTTCAGGCAGCTGAGCATTGCGGTTAACGAATGTGATAGACCTCCACGAGCGCGACCCCGGTCTCGCCGCCTTTCCCGGCCACAATCCCTGTACTCGGGCCCGGCGGCAGAGTCGCGATGAGGGCGGACTCGAAATTGTTTTGCGGCTGAACGCCCAGGGTGACGAGCTCCGCGGCCTGGGCCGGATCATCCATCCAATTGTCGTTCACGGCCGCGAGCGCGCCATTTCCATCGCGCAATTCCAGGATTGGATCGGCGAGCGGGTTGGCCACGCCCTGCTGCCCGAGCGACGGGCCGATCGCGCGCAGCACGACCTTCGAGCCGCCAGTCCCGCCGCCGACGATGAAGCCGCCGATCATGACGTTGTTTCCCGTCTTCACCAGCCCGCGCGAGCTGATGTTCGCCAGGAGCGAATCGACCGTTTGATCGAGATCGTAAACCTCCACGACGCCGATGCCGGTGGTGTTCTGGTCGCCCCGCACGACCGCGGTGTAATTCCCGGGCGCCAGCGTGGTGATGATGGCGGACTCGAAATCGTTCGTCGGCGCGACACCGCTGTTTTGGATATCGGTCTCCTGCGTGTCTCTCCAATTGTTGTTGCTCATCAGCACGGAGCCGTTCGCCGCGCGCAATTCCAGGACCGGGTTGGCCAGCAGATCGGTCAGGCCGAATTGCGCCAGCGACGGACCGAGCGCGCGGAGGATCACTCCCTTCGACGCGGTGCCGGTGATGATGAAGCCGCCGATCAACGCGTCGTCGCCGGTCTCGACGCGGAGACGGGTCGAGATGTTGAGCAACTGCGTCGCGCCGCCAGGGGTGTAAGTGACCGTGAGCTGGGGCTTGTTACTCGTGTTTTCACTCGTGTGAAAACGTTGCGCGCTCTGCTGGTTCGCTTCGTTGCCGGTAATCATCCAGCCGAAGTTGGAGGCGGGATTTGCCACCCAGGATTGCACGTCCGCGACCATGCCGCTGCCGCTCCAGGTATAATTGCGATTATTCGCCGAGACCGGGGTCGACCCGCTGACGGAGCTGGAAGTGTCGCCACCGGGATCAGTCCAGAAACTCGTGTTGAAAAAATTGTAGAGCCAGGTGGCATCGCCGGACTGAGCCGGCGCCCCGGCGCCGCCCGGATTCCCGGCGTTGGAAGCCTCTTCCCCCCAATCTTTCACCACCTTGAAGAGATCGATGGTCTCGGCCGTCGCATCTCCGCGGGGACGCGACAGGAAAAGCGAGAGCGAAACATCGGTGACGGTCGCGTTGGCGGGGATAGCCGAGAGATCGAAAGCGACCAAACCCCGGCGCGCACCTCCCGAGCCCGTCAGGCCGACGAACATGTAGATGCCCTGGCCGTTACTCAGTTGCGCGCCCGTGCTTTCATAGAGCGTGTTGTCCTTCGATGCATTGACGACAAGCGTTTCGCCACAGGCCGTGCCATACGCCGCGCCCCAACAAGCGAGCCAGACCATGGGCCGCGCAAATGCCAAAATGCCGCGCAGATTCGCGCGTGCCTTCCTTGGCATCATGGATATCTCCATCGCTCCTCGCTCCGTCGGGCCTGAGAAACTAACGGACGCCACGGCGGGGAAGCGACCTGCGAAAGGTAACGCGGTTGTTACGTTTGTTACTTTTGCGCGGCAACGGAGCGCCTCAGGGGAACCGGCTGGCGCGCCGCCTCCGAACCATCAACGATGAAATGTCTCGCGCTCGCCTGCGATTACGACGGCACCCTCGCGCATGATGGTGTTCTCGATGACGCCACTGCCGCCGCGCTCGATCGTCTCCGCGCTTCGGGGCGAAAATTGTTGATGGTGACAGGCCGTGAACTGCCCGATCTCCAGAGCGTCTGCCAGGTGCTCGACAAGTTCGATTGGATCGTGGCGGAAAACGGCGCGCTCCTTTACCGGCCATCCGATCACTTCAGCCAGTTGCTTTGCGCGCCGGCGTCCGCCGCGCTCGCGCAAAAGCTGGGGGAAGCGCAGGCCCAGCCGCTTTCCGTTGGCCGCGCCATCATCGCCACGCGGGAGCCGCACGAGGTGCTGGTCATCGAGTTGATCAAGCAACTCGGACTTGAGTTGCAGGTCATCTTCAACAAGGGCGCCGTGATGGTTTTGCCGACAGGCATCAACAAGGCAACGGGCCTGACTTGCGCATTAAAGGAAATGGAGATCGACGCCCAAAACGTCGTCGCAGTTGGCGACGCGGAAAACGATCACGCCTTCCTCGCCATGTGCGCGGTCGGCGTCGCGGTGGGGAACGCGCTGCCGATGTTGAAAGAGCGGGCCGATCTGGTCCTGGACGGCAAACGCGGATTCGGGGTCACGGAATTGATCGACCGAATTCTGGCGACGGATTTGGCGGAAGTGCCGGCGCGACCGAAAGGGCAGTAAGGAAACCCGAATATCGAAACACGAAATCCGAAACAAATTCGAAGGATCAAAATCAACGAATGATCCAAACTGCTAACTCCGATCGTTTCGAATATTCCATCCTCTGAATTTGAAAATTGTTTCGAGCTTCGGATTTCGAACTTCGATTTTCAGCCTTTACGCGATGACCAGCGTATGTTCCCTCACCTCCGCCGCGATCGGCGTCTTCCGCCATAACCGCACGCCACCTCGGAACGCGTAAAGATTCGAGCCGCGCCGAGTCCCTTTCGGCAGCCTCTTTAATTTCTTGGCGTTGCCGCCACCGAGTACGGTGTAATCGGCGACGAACGCGTTGTGCAAATTATCCACCGCCGCGTGCACTGCTGCTTCCCATTTTTCCCGCCCGATTTTCTTCAGGCTGCTTTTCCCAAGAACGTCTTCGAGCGTTTGAGACTCAGAGTAACGCAACTGCCCCAGCTCGAGTGGGACGACCACTTCGTCGAGAATCAGGGTGGAACCCAGGCCGGTGCCGAGCCCGAGAAAGAGCATGCGCCCGCCAGTGTAACATCCGAGCGCCTGCATCGCCGCGTCGTTGATCAATTTCACCGGCTTGCGAAATGCCTTCTGGAAATCGAACGCGGTCCAGCCCGATCCCAGATTGTCCGGATCGAGGGCCGGTTTTCCATGGACCACTGGACCGGCGAATCCGATCGAGACCACGTCATATTCCCACTGCGCCGTCAGCAGCATGGCCTGCACGACCATCTCGCTCGGTGTCATCTTCGGCCCGGACTCGAACTTGAGCGTGTGCGGACTGTCCGATTTGCGCAGCTTGATTTTCGAACCGCCCACATCGATGACGAGCACGATCGGTTTACCGACGCGTTTCTTCCGCGTCGTCTTTTGAGAACTGGTCACGGGTCGCTTGCCTGCCACGCCGTAGCCCTGGCGAAGGCGGGCCACAAATTCAGCGCGCGTCGCTCCGCATTCCGCCAAACCGCCGGGCGGCCCGCGTCGTCTCAGATTCCTTCGCGCCGCTTTTGACTCCAACCTTCTGTCCGCCCGACTGGATATTTTCCCCAGGCCGCGAGGGGGGCGATTGCGGCCGCGGTTTCCGCTGTGGATGCATTGTCTTTCGTCCTGCCATACCTGTAATACGCAGGAGGCCACCGGCCAGCGTGCACGATTTTTCAACGCCGACGCAAGACTTGCGGACAGATGATCGATCCCAGCCTACCGCCCCCCCGAACCCGACGCCAAGAAACCCCTTTCCCTTTTCCAGAGCGTCCGCCGCGCGGCCGAGCTGAGTCGATCTCCGCGTGCCGGTTCAAATCGGACCCCCTCTGATGCATCGTAAGCGGCTTACGATGCAGAATAGATGTTGGTTCGCCGCTTGGATTGACCAGGCTGATGGGTTGGGCGAGGAGAAATTCATGGAAGTTAGTTATTCGGTCGAGCAGGCGCAGGCGAATCTGCCGCGGTTGGTCAGGGAAGCGGCGGAGCGATCGATCGCCATCACGCAGAATAAGGAGACGGTGGCCTATTTGATCTCGCGTGCGCGAATGGATGCCATCGTGGAGACGCTGGATCTGCTGGGCACTCGGGCGGCAATGAAAGCGCTGCGTGCCTACGAACAGGGAAAGACGAAGTTCCTGCCGCTCTTCGCGACACGACGGTAAAGCTGAAAGGTGACTAGGCTATGAAGCTCGCTTCAGTATTCGCGTTTGCCCTTGCAACGCTAATACCAGTTGGCATCGAGGCCCGCGTCGAGCGCGTGGAGGTTCTTTCCAGACACGATGTCCTCGATGGAAAGGCGTTCGGCGAGGCGGGCGCGTACGAAAAGTTGAGCGGCAAGGTCCACTTCGCCATCAAGCCGGAGGCATCGCCTAACAAGTTAATCGTCGATCTCGAAAAGGCGCCGCGGAATGCGGCAGGCGAGGTGGAATTCGCGGCTGACTTTTACATTCTCAAACCGAAAGAGGTAGCGCGCTCGAACGGCTCGGTGTTGCTGGAAATACCGAACCGCGGCGGCAAGGGCCTCCTCGCTATTATGCAGGGTGGAAAAGGGTCGCGCGATCCCGCGACGGAGGAAGAGTTCGGCGATGGATTTTTGATGCGGCGCGGAACGGTCGTCGCCTGGTTGGGGTGGCAATGGGATGTTCGGGAGGAAGCCGGACTAATGAGGCTTTATGCGCCAATTGCTGAGGGCGACGAAAATCCCAAATCCCAAGGCCCAGGCTCCAAAGAAGCTCCAAGCGCCAAAAAAGAAAATGGGAAGCCGATCACCGGGCTCGTTCGGGCGGATTTCATGGTGAATGAAAAGACGGAGCAACATCCGCTCGGGCATTTCATCAGCGGGAATATCGGTGGGACGGAGTATTACGCGTGGCACGCGGACGACCCCGCGAATGTGCTGACGGTGCGCGACGCGCCGATGGCGAAGCGGCGGGTGATTCCGATAAAGGAATGGGACTTTGTCGGATCGACCGGGGCGAAGTCGGAGCCGGGACCGCGGACGATCCGGCTGAATGGCGGATTCGAGCCGGGGAAGATTTACGAGGTCGTGTATCGGGCGCGCGATCCGGCAATCGCGGGACTGGGATTCGCGGCGGTGCGCGATTTCGCTTCGTATTTGAAACAGGAGAAGAACGAGCTGGCGCCGGCGCGACGCGTTTACGCGGCGGGCATTTCGCAGAGCGGACGTTTTCTCCGGCATTTCCTTTATGAAGGATTCAATGCGGACGAAGCGGGGAAGCAGGCGGTCGATGGAATGTTCGTGAATGTGGCCGGCGGGGGCATGGGCAGCTTCAATCATCGCTTCGCGCAACCGTCGCGCGACGCGCAGCCGACCACAGCGCTCTTTTATCCGACCGACGTGTTCCCGTTCGCCGATACGCCGCAGACCGATCCCAAGACGGGACAAACGGCGGGTCTGCTCGATCGCGCAAAGGCGGCGAGCGTGCTCCCGAAAATTTTCTACACGAACACTTCCTACGAATATTGGTCGCGCGCGGCCTCGCTCATCCACACCACCCCGGATGGGAAACGCGACCTCCCGTTAATGGAGAATGTGCGCGTCTATCTACTCGCGGGGCTGCAACATTTCACCGCGCCGTTCCCGCCGACGCGAGTGAACGACCGCGGCCTGCTCGCTCAACATCTGCCCAACACGAATCCCGTGCGCTGGTTCTGGCGCGCGCTCTTCGTGGCCATGGACGATTGGGTCCGCGACGGCCAGGCTCCGCCGGAGAGCCGTTACCCGAAGCTGGCGGACAAGACGTTGGTGAAGCGAGACCATGTGAACTTTCCCAGAATTCGCGGAGTAAAATTGCCGGAACGCGTCCATGAAGCGTTGCGGTTCGATTTTGGTCGGCAATGGAAGCAGCGGATCATCACGAAGCAGCCGCCCGGTGTCGGAAAACCGTTTCCGATTTTTGTTCCGCAGGTGGACGCGGATGGAAATGACCTCGGCGGAGTGCGTCTGCCCCAGCTCGAGGTGCCGCTCGCCGCCTACACCGGCTGGAATTTGCGCGACCCAACGACAGGAATGGCCGTTGAGCGCGTCAGTTTCCTAGGCTCCTGGTTTCCCCTCCCGAAGACCAAGGCCGACGCGGAAGCGAAGGGCGATCCGCGCGTGCCGATCGCGGAGCGCTATCAATCGCGCGAGGAATTCTTAGAGAAGTTTTCTGGCGCAGCCAACAAGCTGGTGGACGATCGGTTCCTTCTGAAAGAAGACGCCGAAGCGCTCGTCCGGCGCGGGGGCGAGGAGTGGGATTTGGTTACCAGGTAGCTCCGCTACGTCGGCCGGTCGTCACGGAAGCTGATAAACTTCCACCAACCCAACACCAGTCAGGCCGTTCTTTCCCGCGACGACGGCGGTATACGGGGCCGGAGTGAGCGTAGTAATAATCGCCGACTCCGCGTTGCTCAGCGGAGCGAGCCCGGTGGCCTCGATTTCCGCCTGTTGCGGGTCCCGCCAATTGTCGTTGCTCCGCATGAGGGTTCCATTGGCGTCGAAGAGTTCGAGGATCGGATCCTGGAGCGGATCGCTCACGCCATGTTGGGCGAGGGAAGGGCCAATCGCTCGAATGAGGACGCGCGCCGGCACCGCGCCATTGCCCAGGATGAAGCCGCCGATCATGACGTTCACGCCGCTCTCGACGAAGCCGCGCGTGCTGATATTCGCCAGTTTGGCCTGGGCAGCAGCGGCGAGGTCATACACTTCCACCAATCCAACCCCGGTGCCCCCATCCGCATCGCGGACGACCGCCGTGTAGTTGCCTGGATCGAGCGTCGCGACAAGAGCCGCTTCCAAATTATTTGGAGGCGCGAGGCCCGTGTCCTGAATCTCGGTCTCTTGCGTGTCCTTCCAGTTGTTGTTGCTGGCAATCGGGCCCGCCGAACCGCTTAGCTCTATCATTGGGTTGGGTAGCGCATCCGAAATGCCGAACTGCTGCAACGCCGGCCCGAGAGCCCGGATGAGCACGCGCTTGGGCTCGGTGCCGGTAATGATGAAACCGCCAATCATCACATTCTCGCCTCCCCGCACGCGCAGACGAGTCGAGATGTTCATGGCCTGCGCGGCCGGATTCGCCCAGACGTGAAAACCCGGTGAAAACACGTTATCTCCCCAAGCAATCACAAAATAGCCGTCGGTGAAGGCGCCGGCACCCGGAAACCTATCGCTGCTGTTGTGGCCGGGAAGAGTGCGCACCAACTGCAGGGTCGCCAAGTCGTAGACTCGCACACCATCCGTATTTGACGCCCACAGGAGGCCCTTAGTAACAGATGGCGCAAAACTGCCGCCTACTTTGCCAGGAATGGAGCGCAGCGTAGCCCCGGTATCTGGATCGAGTTCAAAGTAGTGAAACCCGCTGCTAGGCACATAGACCTTTCCGTCCGGACCGATAGCGATGGAACCGATTTCTATTCCGTCCTCGCCACCGCCGGGGCGGTGCCACAAAAATTCGATTTGCGCGTTATTGACATAGCGAAAAGCCGAAAGACCTCTGATCCCAGGGGCGTAAATATGTCGGCGAGCGGCATCGTAAGCCGGGGTCTTCGCGCCCCCGCCGTGAGTCGAGTTTATAACAATCGGTGTCCCGCTGATCCGATCGAAGGCAAACAACTGATTTACGCCACCGACGACTACCGCGTCTTCGGCGAGAGTCGCCATTGAATAAGGGCCGAAGACCGCTTGCTTCCAGAGGACGGAACCGCCGTTCGGACCAAGCCGCACACTCCAGAGCGTATGGGAACCGGCGCAATAGGCCATGACTGTGCCGTCGGAAGGGTTCGGAACAAGCAAAGGCAGGGCCTGGGTTTCCTCGGGATTGTTTGGTTCAACCGGGAGGGGGACTTTATAACGGAGCGCGCCCGTTGCCGCATCCAAGACCACGAGTTGTTTCGCATCAGGTGTCGGAGTTGAACAGCCAGAGCACGTCATGCCTCCGAAAAAGACCACGAGGCCACCTCCGACGGCCGCGCTCGACGGAAAAATATTGTTTCCCGAGCGAGTCCACTTAATTGCCCCGGTCTTAAGATCGAAGGCGCTAATGGACGTCGCCCATTGGGTGCCATCATCTCGGGTGCCCGAAAATCCGCCCTGCGATTTGGTGCTGTAAATGGTGTCCCCAATGATTTGGGTCGTAGCGTAACCGTCCGGCGCCGTCCATGAGGGCATCCAGCTTTTCCGCATCGACGACGGCGGGCGAGCGACCGGTGTGCTGTGGATCGTACTGATAGTACGGCCAATCAGCGCCGTTTGCGGTGAGAATTGTTCCCGCAAGGAGAAGCAGCAAACAAAAGTTGAGGGAGGGTTCGCGCTTCACCGGTGAAGGTATCTGCGTGAAAAGTCGTGTCGAACAGTTTCCCTTAGCCGGCCGCAGCGAGCTGCGCTTCGCGCCTGCGGATCACGTGAAGCGTGACGAAGGCCGCCAGCGCGCAGATGAGCGCGCCGATGGCCATGGTGCCGGGTGCGCCGATGAAATCGGCCAGGATGCCGGCTTCGAGACTGCCGAGCGGGATCATTCCGCCGAAGATGAGCGCCCAGATCCCCATGACGCGGCCCCGCATTTCGTCGGGGACGATCGATTGCAGGACGGTGTTCGAGGTCGAGAAGTAGAGAACAATCCCGAAGCCGACCAGCGCGAGAAGCAGGACGGCCAGATAGAGGTTCTTGTTGAAGGCGAACAG
The DNA here is from genome assembly GCA_035630155.1 of Chthoniobacterales bacterium. GTDB lineage: Bacteria > Verrucomicrobiota > Verrucomicrobiia > Chthoniobacterales > UBA10450 > AV80. The sequence goes on along the minus strand of DASQLH010000264.1, from coordinate 439 downwards.
GACGAGCGCGGCGGAGAAAATCCAGACGCCGCCGAGCGCCATCGTGCGCGTGGGCAGGATATGGCCGGCACTGGCCACGGTAAGCGCGCCGAGCAACGCGCCGACTCCGCTGCCCGCCATCAACAAGCCGTAGCCGTTCGCGCCCAGATGCAAGACGTCGCGCGCGAACGCCGGCATGAGCACAGAGTAGGACCAGCCGAAAATTCCCACCACGGTGAAGAGCGAGAGAATGGTTAGGACGCGCCGGTGCTGCCAGACGTAGCGGAATCCTTCCAGCGCCTGGCCGAGCGGGCCGGATTCGCTCTCGATTTGCGTCTCCCTTTTGGGCAGCCGCATCAGAAGGAGTCCGGCGATGACCGGAATGAAGCTAACGCCATCAATAAGGAAGCACATGGCGATGCCGACGTTCGCCATCAGGAAACCAGCGATCGACGGGCCG
>DASQLH010000263.1:0-3360 GCA_035630155.1 Chthoniobacterales bacterium | reverse complement strand
TCGCGGATTAGAAACGCGCCAGATGAAAATCTCGCTCGGGACGGATCACGCCGGTTTCCACCACAAGGAGAAAGTGAAAGCCTTGCTGGAGCAGTTGGGCCACGAAGTGAAAGATTTCGGGACGTTTAACGACGAACCGGTGGATTATCCGCTGTTTGTTCGGCCGGCGGCCGAGGCGGTGGCAAAAGGGGAATGCGATCGCGGAATCGTCTTCGGGGGTTCGGGTAACGGCGAGGCAATGGCAGCCAACAAAGTCCGTGGGGTGCGTTGCGCGCTCTGCTGGAACGAAGAGGTCGCGCGGTTATCTCGCCAACATAATGACGCCAATGTCCTCTCGCTGGGCGAACGGGTGATCCCGGAAGAGACGGCGCTGGCCGTTGTGCGGGTGTGGCTGACGACGGATTTTGAAGGTGGCCGGCACGCGAGGCGGATCGCGCAGCTCGACGTGTAGCTACCACCAGCGATCCGCCGCGACCGCGGCGACGAAAATCGCGCTCACAAACGCGTTGCTCTGGAAGAAGGCGCGGTTGATTGCCGCCAAATCGAGCTTTCTGGCGCTCCGGTGTTCGTAGAAAAGCGCGGCGGCAACCATCGGCATCGCGGCGTAATAAAGCGTCCCAAGTTTTGCGACGAGGCCAAACGCCACGAGGGCAACAAACATGAGAAGGTGGAGCCACTGGGCCAGACGCAGGCTCTGGGTTACTCCAAGTTTGACGACAAGCGAACGCAGTCCCTCCTGGCGATCGAAATCGGCATCCTGGGTGGCGTAAATCAAATCGAACCCGGCCACCCAGCAGATTACACCGGCGCCGAGAACGAGCGGGGGGAGATCGAGCCAGCCGGTTTGCGCGATCCAGGCACCGGCGGGCGCGACTGCCAGCGCCACGCCGAGGAAGAAGTGCGTCGCGTTCGTGAACCGTTTCGTCAGGGAATAGAAGAAGATAATGAGAAGGGCGACCGGCGCGAGAAGGCCTGTCGTTCGGTTGATCGCGGCACTGGTGATGAGAAATCCGAGGGAGGTGATAACCAGAAGCGTCCATGCGACCGGCTTTTCCAGGAGACGATGCCGAGCCGCCGTGCGTGGATTTCTCTGGTCGAACGACCAGTCGCTCAGCCGATTAAAGAGCATAGCGGCGGTCCGGGCCAGGACCATGCAGGCCAGCACCAGAAGCAAGGTTCGCAGGGTGGGACGACCGTTAGCTGCCACCAGGAGCGCCCCCAAGGCGAAAGGGAGCGCAAAGATCGTGTGGGAGAAACGGATCAAACGTAGGAAACGCGTAACGACATTCGGTTGCGCGAGCGTTTGGGATTCCACGGTCATTCCTAAAGATTCGCCGCCAGCAACAGCTCCAATCTCGCGCGGGCTCCGGAAAGAATGGGCGTGCCATGGGCAAAGAGCATCCGTTCGAAGGCATAATCCAGGAGCTTGGGCAATGATCGGCGCATTACTTTGTAATCGCTGCAGTATTTGGCCGGCAAGAGGCCGAACCCGTAGGGCTCAAAGTTAATCAACGCGTCCCCGATAACCAGCGTCCCTCCATTATCCTCATAATGGAGGGCGATCTCGCCTGCCGGGGCACCCGGGATTGCGACCGCAGTAAGTCCTGGCTCGATCTCCTCGCTGTCTTCCAGCTCGACTGTCCGTTGGAGTGCGACGGTCTCGCGCAGGGCCCCGTGAATGTAGATGGGAACGGAGAACCGCTCGGCGAACCGCTTGGTTGCCCGTTCATGGTTTTCGTTTGTAACGACGATCCCTTTCACTTTCTGACCTGTTCGCAGGACCTTGAGTGCCTCGGCTCCCAATTCCACGGGATCAATCAGATACCTGCCCTCCCCTGTTTCCAAGGCGGTCGAAAAGAGATCCGCCCTCACCACTTGGTCGTAGACCTGCCAGATCAGGATACCGGGGGCGACTAGGTCAATTTCCTGAGCGGCAGCCATTACCGGGAGCATCGACTGCCGCAAGGGCACCCTCAAGAAGACTTCTGAGGGTGCAGGAGCCGAGCTGGTGGCACCGTAGCTGCTATACGGAATATAATTACCATAACATGATCACCTTCTCCTACCAAGCCCGCGACATGTCCGGGAAGATCGTTTCCGGGATCCAAGACGCCCTCAACGAGGATAACGCCGTCACCAGCCTCATGAGCCGGGGCTTGATGGTTCTCTCCCTCCAGCAAAAGGCTGCGGCCAGCAAGTCGCGCAAGAAAACCTGGACCGTCAAGGAAACCGACCTCGTCCTCTTTACCCGACAGCTTTCCACCATGATCGAGGCGGGCATTTCGCTCGTCCAAGCGTTGACCGCCCTTTACGACCAGTGCGATCCGAAGCGCCAGAAAAGCCTGCGCCACATCATCAGCGACGTGACCACCCGCGTGCAGGGCGGCGAGACCTTCCATGAATCGATCGCCAAACACCCGCGCGTTTTCGACCGGCTTTTCGTCAGCATGGTGAAAGCCGGCGAGCACGGCGGTCTGCTCGCGGAGATTCTCGATCGTCTGGCCGGCTTCCTCGAAGCCAGTGCCCGCCTTCGCAAAAAGGTGAAATCGGCCATGACCTATCCGGTCATCGTTATTTGCATCGCCATGGCGATTACCACCTTCCTGATCGTGAAGGTCGTCCCGATCTTCGGCGAAATTTTCAAGGACTTCGGTTCCAAACTGCCCGCGCCCACGCAATTCCTCATCGACGTGAGCGACTTCATGCGCGGCGAATGGTACTTCCTGCTCCTCGGTATCGGCGGCACGTTTTTCGGTATCCGGTTCTTTCTTCGCTCGACTCGCGGCAAACAGCTCTGGGATCGTTGGAAGCTCAAACTCCCGGTCTTCGGCCCGCTCATCCACAAGATCTGCATGTCGCGCTTCGCCCGCACCTTTGCCCAGCTCATCCGCAGCGGTGTGCCGATTCTCGAAGTGCTCGACATCGTCGGCGGCGCCTCGGGCAATCACGTTGTCGAAACCAGCATCAACGGTGTCAGCTCCGATGTGGAGAAGGGCGACAACCTTTCCGTCGCGCTTTCGAAGAAGCCGATTTTCCCGCCGATGATGCTGCGAATGGTCGCGGCCGGTGAAGCCACCGGCAAGATCGACACCATGCTCGAGAAGATGGCCGATTTCTGGGACGAAGAGATCGAGGCCATGCTCGACGCGCTCACCTCGTTGATCGAACCGATGTTGATCGTTTTTCTCGGTGTGATCGTAGGCGGCATCGTCATCGCGATGTTCCTGCCGATCTTCAAACTCAACGAAGTGGTTTCGCAGAGCAAAACGTAGTTTTCGCAGAGCAAAAGCTAAGGAGAAGCCTCGCTCATGTGTGGGAGGAGTGGATCGCAAGGTCCACTCCTTTCGCGTTTCTACTCCT
>DASQLH010000262.1:0-6833 GCA_035630155.1 Chthoniobacterales bacterium | reverse complement strand
GCGCGACGAATGATCTTTGGCGTGGCTCTTGAGGTGGTCGGTCAGCTGCGCGATCCGGCGGGTGAGGAGCGCAATTTGCACATCCGCGCTGCCGGTATCCTTTTCGTGGAGCTGAAACTCCCTCATGTCCATCGTGTCACTACTTTCTGCCATAAACGAGCCGGTATTGTAGGTGAAGAATCCGCCTTGGCAAGGGTGGGATTCCTCCTCTTGCTCATGCTCCTGATCATGATCGTAATCCTGGGAGCGACTTCGTCTCAGGAAAGGATCATGAGCAAGATCATGATCATGAGCGGGAATTAAAAACTAATGGCCCTTCCCTTTACCCTTGGCAGGCTTGGGGCCTTTGGGACCCTTGTCGTGGCCGTGGATTTTTCCCGGGCCCCGGTCGTTCCCCGGTCCGCGATCGAAATCATCGTTGTCGAAAAACTTGTCCTCCTTGTTTTTCTTCACCTTTTTCAGTTTCCCATTCTTGTTCTTGAAGGCTTTGTCCACGTTCCGCGCCCGGCTGACGATGGGGCCGAGCTTGACGTTGTTTTGCTTCGCGATCCAGCCCCAGCCATGACCGCTGGCCTTCAGGGCCGCGATTTCATCGAAGGTCTGTCCCGTGGCGGAGGCCAGCGAATTCGCGATGAACAATCCGCCATAGCCGAGCCGCGTATTATTCCGCTGCATTTCGAGGGTCGTGATCGGCACGGCTGTTTCGCGAGAAATTGCCCTCAAAACGCGCTCCCTCCCATCCGGCCTCGACCCCCACGTATCGAAGTCGCTCGCCGTTCTCTCCAGGATGACAATGTCATCCGCATTCACCGCAGCGGCGCCGAGGGACAGGAACGCCGCCAGAATCAAACTTAACTTCTTCATATTATTGATTCGCGGTTGCTGCGGTCATCGACCCCTTTCGCGCGCCAATCTTATTGACACGACCGCCGGCAATCCGATGGAGTCCATCAGGCAATCATGTCCGACGAACATCATGACGCGGGCGGGGCGCAGACCGACCTAAGTCGCAAGCGCTTCCTGCGCTATGGTTTGCTCGCGGCCGCCACCGCTTTTGGAGGGACCCGGCTCTTCGCCCAGTCCCCGGCGCCTTCGAATTCGCCCGGCACAGCGCCGGTCGCTCCGGATCGCGCCCCGCCGATCGAGAGCGGCCTGGTTAAACAATTCGTCATCGCCGGCCACGGCCAGCTCGACAAAGTGAAAGAGATGCTCGCGGCCCAACCGGCATTGATCAACGCGACCTGGGATTGGGGCGGCGGCGATTTCGAGACGGCGCTCGGCGGCGCCTCCCACATGGGCCGCGCGGATATTGCGCGGTTCCTTCTCGAAAACAACGCGCGGATGGATCTATTCGCTGCCGCGATGCTCGGCCGCCTCGATATCATCAAGGCCGCGGCGGCCGCTTTCCCCAACATCGTGCGCGTGCCCGGTCCTCACAAGATCCCGCTCATCGCCCACGCGGAAAAAGGCGGAGCTGAAGCCGCTGCCGTCGTTGAGTTCCTCAAATCCCTGGCGAGCTGAGAGCTTCAAGGAGCGGCGGTTTACAAACCGCCGAACCAAATAGAAGGCGGTTGTAAACCGCCTCTCCTTACTACGAATTTTTCATCATCTCCTTAAGCAACTCCGTGCTGCCCCTGAGCGAAACTTTGTGCGACCGCGCGATCTGGGACCAGCTCTGCCCGCCGGTTTTCAAGGCAACGATCGTGTCGAACTTTTTGCGCGTCGCCAGGGTCAGGGCGTGCGCGACGTAAAGATCGCCGAAGCTGAGGCCGGTCCGCGCCTTCTGTTGTTCCAGAGTGGTGGCCGCCACATTCGTATTGATGACGATGATGCTCAGCATCCGGCGCTTGTCCTCGCGGACCGCCGCGTTGATGTCGCGGATCAATTTGGCGACGGCCTTCGAATCGTCCCTGGCCGCCGTTGTCCGCGTTTTGTCCCTCCAGCGCGCGCTCGTCTCAAATGATCTATCGGACCTGTCGCGCTCGATGGCCATCGAGCTGCCCGGCAAAACCGCCAGAAGCAAGACGACAAAAACGAACATGGACGTTCTTGTCCTCTCGAGAATCAAACTATCCAGGAGCGCTCCCCGAAACCGGGTCGCGCGTTTTCGTTTCACGCTTCCCATCGTACCAAATATCCAGCTTATCGCGAGAACGGACAACTCGTTTTCCGCCGACGAGAAGGATGATCGTTCGCCGAAGAAGATGACGCGCGGTGTGCATGCGCAGCTTGCGCCCTGAAGTCACAATCGGCTCGCGAAGTAATTTGAACCGGCCCAGTTTTTTCAACGCCATGGTGAAATAGACTTCTTCGCCGGCGTAGAATTGTTCGTCGAACCCGCCGACCGCCTGGAAATTTTCGCGGGTGGTAAAAAGAAACGCGCCCGCGCCGAGATTCGACACCGTGAAATAGAGCACGGAGAAAAGGCGGATGAAGAACGGGCCCCATCGCGGAACCGATCCTTCCATGATGACCGGCGCGCCGCCCCCCGCGCAGCCGGCCGCGAGCGCAGCCAGAGCGCCCGTCACATGCGCCGGCAGAATGACGGTGTCGGCATCGACGAAGAACAAGATCTCCCCGCGCGCCGCGCGTGCCCCGGCGTTCCGCACGGCGGCGATATGCCGATAACGCACCGGCACGACAACGGCGCCCGCGTCCCTGCCGATCTCAGCAGTCGCGTCCGTAGAGGCATCATCCACGACGATGATTTCGAACGATTCGCCTGACGCTACCGCCGCCGCTCGAATGGAAGCGAGCGCGCGAGGCAATTCATGTTCCTCGTTGTACGCCGGAACTATGAATGAGAGCATCGCGCGTTAACTATAGCGGCGGTCCATGATCGTCGCATCTCCACATCTGATGTCTTCTGTAGCCGCGTCCCTGCTTGCCTCGCCGAAGCAGGCGAAGGCGGGCGGGACGCGCATTGGAGACGGCACGCCCTCGTGCCGTTGTTATGCCGCGACGTCTGATCCCACCGGCCTGGGGGCAGGCCGGCTCCACCGCGGCCCACAGGGCCGCTGCTACAACAAACTCGCTATCGCGCGGCCGCTTCCGCATCCATCGCGATGTACTCGTGGCGCGGCGGGCTAAAGGTATCGAGCACTCGGGTGTCTTCCGGCGTCTCGACGCCATGAGGAACGTTGCTCGCGAGATAGTACGACTCGCCCGCGCTCAGCTCGTGGGTGCCGCCATTCGCGAACACTCGCATCCGCCCCGAAAGAATGTGAATGATCTGCTCCTGCGGGTGCTGGTGCTCGGGCATTTTGCTGCCCGCTTCCAGCTCCGCGATCATCTGATACATCGTCTCGCCATGGGTGACAGTCCGCCGCCGAATGCCGGGACAAATCTCGATCCACGGATTTTCTTTTGTAGGTGTGCTCACAGAGTTGTTCTAACTGGAACGCTCGTTCGGATCAATCGCCGGGTAGCCCGCCTGGAGTTGCCTCGCCACCTCGATCTTCGACATCTCGACGCGGATATAATTGAGGACCACGGGCGAAAGGATCATTCCCGGCACGCCCATCAGTCTTTCGCCGAGGATGAGCCCGATCAAGGTCATCCAGATCGGATTGCGGATCCGGTTCCCGATGATTTTGCTGTTCAGAAAATATTCCAGCTTGTGGATCACGACGAGGAACACCAGCGCGCCGATCGCGACCTTCGGCGAAACCAGAAAACCGATGAAGACGATGACGGTGTTGCTGACCACATTGCCGACGATAGGGAAAAGCCCGCAGAGAAAGGTCAATCCGACGACGACCGCCGCGTATGGGAGCTGCATCGCGAAAACAAAGACGGCAGTGAAGATGGTGTTGATGGCGGAGATGGTCATCTGCGCGCCCATCACGGTCGCGAAGCTGCGATAAAATTCGGTGAACCGCGCGGTGATTTCATCGCACAAAGCCGAGTAAAGATTGTTCCGCATCTTGTGCGTCTCGCGGAAAAGATCGAGCTGGCTGTTGAAGAAAATGCTGACCGCGCAGACGACGGCGATGAGGATAAAGACAACGGTGGTCGAGGCGTGCCTCGCGAAGTTGGCAACGTTACCGAGGTAATGGGCCTGCTCTTTGACCGCGTCGATGGTTTGCGCCTTGAGACTTTCAAAGTCGGTAAAGGGCAGCTGGAGATTATGCGACTCCGCCCAGCTGAGGGCCGAGGGAATTGAATTATCCGCGATCTTCGGCAAGGCCACGATGGCCGCGCGCGTAAAATGAATGGCGGTGTAACTGATCGCGCCGACCAGGAGAATGAAAACGGCGAGCGTGAACCACTTGTTGGGAATGAACCGGCTCAACTGCGTCAGCACGAAATAGGAGAAGAGAATTGCCAGGAGCGGCGCCCCGAGCTTGAGAAACCCAACCAGAATCAGCGTGACGGCGAGGACCAGGTAGGAAACGCGGGCCTGGTTCGTCATGGAGCTCAAGGTTGCGTTTCCGCTGTTTTATTGTCCAGCGAACTCTGGCTAGGAGAGCTCGTAAATGAGCAGGGGAAGCTCCCGGCGTTCGCCCTCGATCTCGGTCACGCTAATGCCCACCCTCTTCGCCCCCATGTGCAGGTAAAAAGGTTCCGCATTCGGATCGGCTTCGATTTGGAAGGCGGAGAATCCGAGCGCTCTGCCCTGCTCGACCGCGCGGTCAAACAAAGCGCGGCCGAAGCCGCGCCCCATGGAGCTCGGCAGAACCCAGAGATGCGTCAGATCAGGGCGCGGTTCGGCCGCCAAAGAAGAGAAACCGACCACGCGATCATCTTCGATCGCTGAAAAGGTTGGGTTCGCGGCCACCAGCGCGGGCGTCACGGTGAGAACGTCCCGCCAAATCTGAATCCAGCGCTCCGGGTATCCCCAATGGCGTTTGGCCGCGAATGCGATCTCGGTGAGCGCTTCGGCGTCTTCCGGTCTGGCGCGGACGATTTGCATCTTCTGTAGCCGCGGCCCTGCTTGCCTCGCCGAAGCAGGCGAAGGCGGGCGGGCCGCGCGGGATTAAACTACTTGGCAGATGAAGCCACGCCAATCTCGCGCTTCGCAGAGCGAATCGGCTACAGGATTACGTGCGATTTCGCGCGAACGGATTGAAATCGGTGTCCCGATCGTAAATGTCCACGCCTTCCGCCCGCTTCAGTTTGTTGACCACCAGATAAGTCACCGGCGTGGCGAGCGCTTCGTAGAGGACTTTGCCGACATAACCGGAGATGATCAGATTCAACATCGTCCCCCATGATTCCCGCCCGCCGAACGCGATCAGAATAAGCACCGTCGTATCCACCAGCTGACCGACCACGGTCGAGCCGACCGTTCGCGTCCAAAGCCATTTGCCATCGCTCCAAAGCTTCATCTTGGCGAGCGTGTAGGAATTGCTGAATTCGCCGAGCCAGAAAGCGACCAGGCTCGCCAGGATGAAACGCGGCACGGTATAAAAGACCGCCTCGAACGCCGCCTGGTTCGGCCATTCCGGCGCGGCGGGAATCGCCACGATGACCAGTCCGAAGACAGACAGGATGGCGCAGGCAAAAAATCCGAGCCAGATCGCCCGCCGCGACGCGCCGTATCCGTAAACTTCCGTGAAGATGTCACCGAAAATATAGGTGATCGGGAAAAGCAATTGCGCGCCGGATATTTTCGCGGTGACGAGCTCACCGTTGAAATGGAAGAGCGGGACCGCGCAGATCTTTTGCCCGACCAGGTTCGAGATCAACAGCACCACCACGAAAACGTGGACGAGCAGATCGTAATAACGAAAGCTGCTCAGCCGGGCATCGCGCGCCGTCAATCGGCGGATCATCGTCTCGGCCATCGCGATTTGTTTAACCGCGGATTACGCGGATGACACGGATGTTTTTTGTTTTCATCCGCGCAGCCTGCAGCGCATGGAACGGCCGTTGCCGCCATGAAGAAAGCCAGTTCCTTCTCCCTGAGGGAGAAGGTTAGGATGAGGGTCACGGCCTTTCGCGCCGTAATACCGACCACTTTGAAACTACAGCGAACGTTTTCGCTTCCTCCGTGCCCATCCCTTCGCGCTGTAGCCGCGCCGCTCTGTCGGCACGAATGGAACGGCGACGTTAGCATACGAAAAGTTCCACCGTTTCTCCGATGACCCTCACCCCAGCCCTCTCCCTCAGGGAGAGGGAGTCGGAGGCGCCACTCTCAGCTGGGCCCCTGTGGCCGCGAACAGCAAGTTCCTTCTCCCTGAGGGAGAAGGCTAGGATGAGGGTCACGGCCTTTCGCGCAGCAACTTGGAAGTGAACTCAGGGGCTGTGTCCCAGCCGACGGAGGGTTCGCCACAAGGCCCTGGCAATTCGGGAAATCCCAAATCCCAGGCTCCAAATCCCAGGTAAATTTTAAAACTCCAAAATCTTCAAGGAGCACAAACGTTCCGCTTATCTCATTTTGGTTTTTTGCCGTTTTAGAAATTACCTGGGATTTGGGGTTTGGGATTTCGGATTTCCGCCTTGGGGCGGTCAGACCCGCAACCAGATGGCCCGGCTGGAGATACCGAAGCGTTCGAAACCCACCAGCGAATGATGCGGATGTTCTCGGTTCATCCGCGTCATCCGCGTCATCTGCGGTTAAAAATTCGCTGACATTTCTTTTACAAACTTCGCACGGGGCTCTGACACAGCGTTTCGCGACTCGTGTCTAACTGAGGTATGAAAAAACTACTGGCAGTCAGTCTCGCGGCAGTGCTCGCGCAAGCAGCCTCCGCTTCACCCGCGCCCGATGTGACCCTGCGGGTCACGCCGGAACGCGATTTTGTTTACCGGCTCGGCCCGCGCGAAATGATCGTGCAGGTCGAGATCGAAGCGCGCAAAAGCGAAGACAGTCGGCGCGCGCCGATGAA
>DASQLH010000261.1:0-35341 GCA_035630155.1 Chthoniobacterales bacterium | reverse complement strand
CGCAATGAAGCGAGCAGTGCGCGAGAGTGGGCTTACGAAGCCGGCGAGTTGCCACAGCTTGCGCCACAGCTTCGCCACTCACTTGCTCGAGAACGGCTATGACATTAGGACGGTGCAAGAGCTTCTCGGGCACAAGGATGTGAGCACAACGATGATTTATACCCACGTGCTGAACAGGCCGGGCATCGGGGTGAAGAGTCCGTTGGATTGAGAGAAGGTCAGAGTCCAGAGGCCCCGCTGAAGCGTCCCACAGGGACGCTGCTACAGAAAGCGATCATAGCGCATTCTTGGTTTCGAGCTCGGTGAGGAAGGTGGTGTATTTCTGGGTGGTGGCGTGAGTTGGGCCGAGGGTTTTGCGGGCGGAATCGGCGGCGCGGCGGGCGAGTTGTTTGGCTTCGGGAAGTTTGCCGAGACGGGCGAGGTTGCCGGCGAGATCGTAGCAGGCTTCGAGGGTGGCGGCGTGCTCGGGGCCGCGGACTTTTTCGACGAGCTTCAGGACCCGGCGATATTCGGGTTCGGCTGCCGCATATCTGCCCTGGTTAAAGAGTGCGTTAGCCAGGCCGCGATGGCTGCGGATGGTGAGCGCGTGCTCAGGCCCGAGCGCTTTATCTTCCACCGCGATCAAATCGCGGAACATGGCTTCGGCTTCGGGGTAGTTCTTGTCGCCCATGAGCGCGTTAGCGAGGTTATTGCGATTGATCAGCGTGTTAGGATGCTCGGCGCCCAGCACTTTTTCTTCCAAGGCGATGACCTCGCGATATTGAGCGGCTGCTTCGTTGTGTTTTCCCTGGGCCTGGAGGGCATTGGCTAAACCGGAGCGGCCCGAAAGCGTGTCGGGGTGCTCGGGTCCCAGGACTTTTTCTTCCACGCCAATGAGACTTCGAAAGTCGGTCTCGGCCTCGGCAAATTTCCCCTGGCTCATGAGGACTTTGTCGAGCCGGAGCCGGCTCACGAGGGTGTCGGGATGTTCCGGACCGAGCACGCGTTCCTGGAGACGGATCACGTCGCGGAGATTCAGCTCGGCTTCGGGAAATTTGCCCTGGTGATCGAGCGCATAGGCGAGGCTGCTGCGGCTTCGCAAGGTATCGGGGTGTTCGTGGCCGAGCACTTTGTTTTCGAGGTCGATGACTTGTTGATACTCGCTGGCGGCCTCGGCGTGCTTGCCCTGGCGATCGAGCGTTAGCGCAATATTATTGCGCGTCCGGAGTGTGTCGGGGTGATCGGGCCCCAGTACTTTTTCCCGGACCGCGAGGATGCGGCGATGTTCCGCTTCCGCGTCGGCGGGCTTGCCCCCGTTATCGAGCGCAATAGCGAGGCCGTTGCGGGCCAGGAGGGTGTCCGGATGCTCGGGCCCCATGACCTTTTCCGCCAGGGCCACGATTCCCCGCATGCCGGCGATGGCTTCGTTATATTTGCCCTGGCGATATTGCGCATAAGCAACGCGCGCGCGGCTTCTCAGTGTATCGGCGTGCTCCGGACCGAGCGCCTGCTCGCGCGTTTCCACCACTCTGCGCAGGACTTCCTCGGCCTCACGGTAAGCGCCTTGATCGAGCAGCAAATCGCCGATAGCGAGGTGGAGCCGGGCCCATTGCTCCGGGATTTTCTGGCGATCGGTGAACTTTTCCGCGGCGCGGAAATGTTCCATGGCCGTTTTGAACTGGATCCGTTTTTGCGCGGAGAACCCGGCCAGCTCGAAGGCCTGGATGATCTCGAGCGGTTTCGCGGAACCGGTCTGTTGCAATTCCTCCGCGGCCTGCAAGGCGAGGCGTTCGGCTTCGAGATAATCTTTGGCGACGTAAGCCGCGTTCGCGCGTTCGAAGCTGGTAGCGTCCGGCTCGCGCTTCAATTCCTCGGCGGCCTGCGGAAGTTTTTCGCTCAGCACCTTGGGATCGACGCCGAGTTTTTTGCCCAGCTCCGCGTAAATCCTTTCCTGCAGCGCCGCCGGATTTTCCTCGGGTTGCGACTGGCGCACCTGCGCTTCGACGCGCGGATAATTGAGAACGCCTTCCCGCAGCTTGGTCACTTCCTGGCTCATGTTAACGATGGCCTGCTGCGTCTGGGCAATGCTTTGCGTGGTCTGCCGCTGGCCGTAGAGAAGCCAGAGACCGAGGCCGACACTGATGACGAGCAGGATCGCCACCGCCGCGGCCCATCGTTTCACCCCGCGCCGCAACCGGATGAGGTCGTCGCGTAATTTCAGGACGCTGGCTTCCAGCGCTTCTCGGCTTTTCAGCGGATGGAAGAGATGCGCGTCGGATTGCAACCGCTTGCGATAAGCCGCCTGGAGCGCGCGCAGTTCTTCCGGCTCCCCCTGGCATTCATCGATGGGGAAATTTTCGTCGATGAAGAGATACCAGACTTTCTTGCCGCGCTGGCGGGCATAAAGCGCCTCGTATTGGGTGTAGCTGACGCGGCCGAATTGCGGATCGGGCTCCGGCGGCTCGGCGCCATAGCAATTGCCGACAATCTGGAGGACGCCTTTGCATTGATCGACCTGCTGGCGCAGCATCGCGCGGAGATCGCCCGTTTCCGTCCCGAAAATGTCCTGCCAGATTGGCTGGTAACCGAGGTAAGTGAGGGTGTTGGCTGCGAGCTGCCGGCCGCTCCGCAATTCCTTGCTGACGGCGGAAATGAAAATGAGCGGAAGCGAAGCCACGGGAGGTCTTACCAATTTCCTCCCGATCTGGCAAGGGTGGCGCCCGCCCGCATTTGCGCTGTAGTCGCCCCGCTATGTCGGGGCGCTGGCCCTCAACACGGCGACATAGCGCCGTGGCTACAGGCGAGTGCGAAACATTGCGGGCAGGAGATGCGGGAGGCGAGATGCGTATTCGCTTGCGTTGCGAGAGAGGACTGCTTAAAACGCATCCACGATGAAAACACGCATGTTCAAAGGGGCTTGCCTCGTGACAGTAGGAGCGCTTCTCGCGAGCGTCTCTGTCGGCACCGTCCGCGCTCAATTTCCTTATGTTCCGAGCCTGCCTTTTAGTGGAGGCGGCCGGCATGATGTGGCCCGCCATGTCGTTCGCGCCGCGGTCGTGGCGACAGTGATTTATTTCGTGGCGAAACATCAGGCCGACGAAAGGCAGCGGCAGTTGGCCGAGCAGCGCGGCCGCCGGTCTTATGCGCGGATGTCAGCCAAGCGGAAGTCGGACATGAAGGCGAGGAAGGTGCGCTACATCGCGGTCGATACGCACCGGGGCGCGAAGAGTTCGCCCAAGGCGAAAAAGACCGTGATGATTTACGACACGCAATCGCAACGGGTGGCAAGCAATAACGCATACGATGTGGCGCAGACGCCATCGGTGGGAAGCACGACGAAAATCGACAGCTATTCGGCGGAATACGTCGGGTCGGGACTGTAAAAGTCGCGATAGATTTGCGCTGTAGTCGCGCCGCTATGTCGGGGCGCTGACCTCAACACGGCGACATAGCGCCGGGGCTACAGGACAAGGCGGGCGCAACGCCGCTCTGGCGCGGCCCACAGGGCCGCGGCTACAGGTTGGAGCGGGCACGCCTCCGTGCCGGTGGCGAAAGAGGCCAATTTCGCAACGACCTGAGGGCACGCGGTTTCCGAGAAAAGTCGCGTTCAATTACACAAAAGTAATGTGAAAATACCCATCCGCGCAGAACCGGGTGAGGTTTTTGCCGCGAAGTAGTCAATGCCAGCACGTCGTCGCGTCTCGCGCCGACCGGCCCCGATGACCTCACAGGAAAAATCGCTTTGGTCAGTCGTCCCTACCCGGCTTGCGGCTGCCTTCCCGCCGGCGGGGCCAAACCGAACGAGGTCGTTTTGATTCTTTTTCCCACCACCCGTCAACCGCGAACCCACCACCACCATGAGCAAACTCCTCCGAAGAAATAGTCGAAAGTTCAGCGCCGCCACCCTCATTGCCGGCGCCCTCGTCCTCCTGATGTTCGTTTTTGTTGATCGTTCGCAATCGGCGAATCCGACGAACGGCACGATCGGTCCAATGGGGCCGAATGTCGTTTGGGACGGCACCGCGGCCGGCGGCACATCACAACTGAGCGAGGATAGTTGTGTCGAAGGCTTCAGCTGCGACACATTCACGCTCACCATTTCGGGCGATCCGAGCGATTGGACCGGCAAACAGGTGCATCTCCAATTTGATTGGCTCGATGCGGCCAATGACTATGACATCTACGTACATAAAGGGGATAACACCGGCCCCATCGTCGGTTCGTCTGTTAACACCCACCTTTCGGGGCATACCGAGAGCATCGATCTCGATCCCAACGTCCCCTCCATCGGCACGGGGGTGTTCTCAGTTCACATCGTTTATTTTATCGTAGCGCCTCAGACCGGAATCGGACCGCCTCCAGCCAACGATCAATATCACGCGGTCGCGAGCGTGACCGCGGCGGTAGCTCCGACACCAACTCCGACTCCGGGCGCCTCACCCACGCCCACGGCGCCGCCTGTCATCCCGCCTGGGACTCCTAGACTTCACAACCATTACGCACCAACGGGAGTCGCCGATGATGCGGGGGAGCCGACGATCGGCTCGAATTGGCAGAGCGAACAATCCTTCAGCAATAATAACATCGCCACCGGCGCCGCGAATCCCGCCATACCGAACGGCGGAACCACCAATTATTTTGGCGGATTCCTCTCCTACATGCTGAGGGTGAGGTTTAACGATTGTGCCTCGCCCGCGATCGCGCCGTTTGAAAAAATGCCAATATTTTTGGCGGCAACCACGCGCGTATTCGGCGATCCAATCCTTTTCACCGACCATCTGACCGGTCGCACCTTCGTGGCGCAGCTCGAAGGCCTCACGCCCGTCGGGAGCACGATAGATTTCACCGACGATGACGGCGACACCTTCCAGCCCAGCCAGGGCGCCGGCCCATCCTGTGTTGATCACCAGACGATCGGCGGCGGCGCATTCCACGAGCCTTTGCCTCCCGGGTTGGTCTATCCGCACGCGGTTTACTACGCGTCACAATGTATTAGCAACGCGACCTCGGAGCTGAGCGTCGATGGCGGCGTCACGTTCCCGATCGAGAGCAACATGTTCACCGCGAGCGACTGCGCGGGCCTGCACGGCCACATCAAGATTGCACCGGATGGCACGGCCTATGTCCCGGACAAGGCGTGCGCGACGGCCGGCGTTCCGTTGCTTTTGGGTGGCGAAGCCGCTGTCGTCGTATCGGAGAACAACGGCCTGACCTGGTCGGTGAGGACCGTTCCCGGCGCGACGAGCACGGCCAGTGTGGACGATGCTTCGGTCGGCGTTTCCTGGTGCCCGCCTGAAGAGGCAGCCACGTGCGATAAGGCCGCGCGCAGCAATACGATTTATCTCGGGTTTATGTTTGCCGATGGCCGCGCCGGAATCGCCAAGTCGAATGACAAAGGCGTGACCTGGACACCCCCGGTGGACGTCGGCGCTCAAGTGGGTGTGAAACACATTGCCTTTCCAGCCGTGGCCGTGGGCGATCCTGATCGCGCGGCGTTTGCCTTCTTTGGCACCACCACCTCCGGGAACTATAGCGCGCCGGAGTTTCCTGGGGTCTGGCATCTCTATCTTGCCACCACCTTCGACGGCGGAGCGACATGGACGACGCAAAATCTCACGCCCGACGATCCGATCCAGCGCGGCGGAATCTGCACCGGTGGAGTCTGCCGCAACCTGCTCGATTTTTTTGATATGGCGATCGACAAACGAGGCCGCCTTCTCATCGCCGGGGAGGATGGCTGCATCGGCAGCTGCGTGAACGGCGGCCCGAATTCCTTCACGGCCAAGGCGTTCATCTCGCGTCAGGCAGGTGGCAAACGAATGTTTTCCGTGTTTGACCCGGTGGAGCCGGCTCTTCCGGGAGCGCCACGGGTGACGGGAGGCTTCGACGTGTTGCCGCCGACAAAGGCAATTTTGTCGTGGCCTGTGCCCGATCATGGCGGCTCGCCGATCACGGCTTACAAGGTCTATCACGCGACGGCGGCCGGCGGCCCATTCACACTCCTGGCGACTGTGCCCGT
The DNA here is from genome assembly GCA_035630155.1 of Chthoniobacterales bacterium. Taxonomy (GTDB): domain Bacteria; phylum Verrucomicrobiota; class Verrucomicrobiia; order Chthoniobacterales; family UBA10450; genus AV80. The sequence goes on along the minus strand of DASQLH010000261.1, from coordinate 29,343 downwards.
GAATAATTACACCGATGCCACGCTGCAAGCGGACAATTACTACCGGGTGACGGCTGTTAATGGTGTCGGCGAAGGGCCTTACTGCGGTGAGTTCCGTCCCGTGGGGGTGCCGCCCAATACGTGCGCGTTGCCGGGCCTGCTCGTGCAGGACGATTTCAATCGGGATGGAACGGACAAGGACTCCGGCGTCAATACGCCGCCCGATCCAAGGGTGAACCTGAGACAGCTTTACGTCGGCGAGCCATTCTTCGGCGCTGGGGTGAACAAGCTAGTCTTCACCATGCAGGTGGCACCTTCGCCCGGGGCGACTACGGCGCCTCCAAACAGCCAATGGTTCATCATTTGGAATCGCATCACCGGGCCAACCGCTGATGGATCCGATCGCAATTACGTGGCGATGAGATCGGATGCCTTTGGCGAGGTCTCTTTTGAATACGGCACTTTCGGGCCGCCGCTCGATCCGACCGCACCCGTGCCGAACGCGAACACCCCCTTGAAGGTGGGGGACGCTGATGAGGGGACGTTCAACGCCGAGACAGGCGTCATCACGATCACGGTCTCGAACGACAAGGTCGAGAACATAGGCGTGGGCTTCGACCTGGCGGGAATGGCTTGCCGAACCTATTTCAACCGGCCCGATCCGGGACAACGTTCGACCAATAACGCCTCGGACGTCATGGAGGAAACCTTATACTCGCTCCGCGGCAACGCGTTCTGCGGTATCATTGAAATCGGCAAGTTATTGAATATCTCGACCCGCGAACAGGTCGGGACCGGTGATAACGTCCTGATCGGGGGCTTCATCATTACTGGCAGCGCTCCTAAAAAGGTCATCATGCGCGGCATTGGCCCATCGCTCCAGAAAGATGGCGGGCCGTTCGCGGGCCGGATGGAGGATCCAACGCTGGAGTTGCACGATGCCACTGGCGTCCTTGCTACCAACAACGACTGGAAAGAAAACCAGGCGGAGGTGGAAGCGACCGGCATTCCGCCGACACACGACAAGGAATCGGCCATTGTAAGAACACTGGCGCCCGGAGCCTACACGGTGATCCTGCGAGGGTTCCAAAACACCACCGGCATCGCCTTGGTTGAAGCATACGATCTGGAGGCTGTCGGCGCTTCGGAAATGGCGAACATCAGTACGCGCGGTCTAGTTGGAACTGGCGACAATGTCCTGATCGGCGGCTTCTTCACCGGACCGAATACCGCTGCGCACACGAAGGTAGTCGTCCGCGCAATCGGTCCATCGATAAAGACCCAACTGCCCAACGCGTTGGACGATCCGACGCTCGAGTTGCGGGATCAGTTCGGCGCTCTTATCGGGGCAAACGATAACTGGAAGGATGGCCAGCAGGCTGAAATTCAGGCGGCCGGGCTTGCTCCAACCTCGGATGCTGAGTCGGCCCTCATTAAGACGTTGGTGCCGGGTCCGTATACCGCGCTCGTGCGCGGAGCTAACAACACCACCGGTGTCGGGCTCGTCGAAGTCTACCACGTTCCATAATTATCCGGCGCGAGGCGGGCAGACGTTCTGCCCGCCTCGGACCGGGAAGCCATTTCCATGATGTAACTATTCAGCAGCAAACCAACAGAGGTGTCTGCCACGATTTACCTGACAGGCCACAAGTGCTCCGCAAACAATATTGCCGACCCATCGCTGCACGGGATGGCAGAACTCCCTTAAAGGATCAAAAACTCCAACATATGCGTTCACATTCTTCTTTCAAAAACGGCTTCCTGATTCCTCGAATGGCGCTGGCGATGGGCCTCTTTATGGCGGCCACCTATCTCGCCTTTTACAGTTTTGCCGGCTCCTTCTCGCCCAGCGGTGCGAACGCGCAGCCGCCATTCCCGGTCGTGGAAAACAAAGTCACCAACGGCGGGCTTACCCTCCTGGCCAAAGTTTTCAGCCCGAGGGGCAAGGTGGGCCCTGGCGAAACTTTCCCGCTGGTCTTAACATATCAGGCCGACGGAACCGGCGCAGCCAACGTCAACATCACCGTCACGCTGCACAGCGCCTCGCTTTTTCAGCAATCGACCCCCGCAGCCTCGAGTGGCAATGGCACCTCGGGTTCGCCCTTGGTTTACACCCTTCCGCTGGTCGCCCCGAATGCCACTGGACAGATCGTGATCGAAGCCCGCGCGAAGAATCAGACCGAAGACCCCGAGATCATGTGGAAGGATCTTTCCGCCGATGTGACCCTGGCAGCCGGCGTCCAGCCGGCCCTTCCCGCCAAGACTCATGGGCCGAAAGTCACCACGCTCGAATCCGCGGTCTTTGGCGACCGGCCGTTTCCCGTGGTGATGGTCCAATATCAGGACGTCAGGCACTGCACCGACGCCGGGGTTCCTTTCCCGGAATGCACCGGCAATCATACGTCCGCGGCGCTGGATAACTCCGTCAACTCACGAACTTCGGGCAAGTCGGTCTGGCAGCTCTTTCAAGACATGTCCTTTGGGCAGCTTTATCCTGATGGCAGAGTTAGCCCCGCGCCGAACAGCCCGGACACGGCGTTCGCGACGACGCCGCCAGGGCATGTCTATAAGTGGTCTACCCTTGACCCAAATGGGATCTGCAACGGCACCACCCTGGCGCCTCCAACCGGCACCGGCGCGCCCCTGCCGCCTCATCTTAACCGGATTGAGGGCGGCTGGTATCTGCTCCCCGGCACCCAGGGCTATTACGGCGCAGATCGCACGGGTCACGCCTTGGCTGGCGCGCTGACTGGCCAGGGCCTGCTCTTCGGAGTCGACGATGCCTGCGGCCCGACGGGCAAGATTACCTATGACGCCGCCTCGCTGGCCGACCCGGACATCGATTATAACGATTTCGACACCGACAAGGATGGCGTGGTGGACTTTTTTAATCTGGTGTTCGCCGGAGACGGTGGCAACGGCACCACCACCCCTTCCGGCCTAAACAATATCTGGCCGCACTCCTCCGATCTCCGCCAATACTTCAAGGACACGGACGGCCAGACTGGTTACGTCTCGAACGACCAGTTTAGGAACCGGCTCAATCAACCGATGTTCTGGACGAACGCCAGCCGCACGCAAATGACCACGGACCCGGCGAGCGGCCTTAAGGTCTTCGTGCGCGTGGGACCCTACAATGTTAATCCCGAATCGGCCATCGACTCCGTCTCGGTCATCGCCCACGAATATGGCCACTCGTTAGGTCTGCCCGATTTTTATTCAACAGGGACTCGCGGCACCTTCGGCTCCTGGGAGCTGATGGGCAGCGATCACTTCCAGTACATGACTGTTTTCTCCCGGCAGGATATGGGCTGGGTCGTTCCCCGCCCGGTCACCACTGGCCAGCTGACCATGAAAGAATCGAAGTTCGATACCGGCGAAATTCATTGGAACCGGCCTGACGGCACGCCCTATACGCTGACCGGTCCCGGCATTCATAACGCCGACGTTTATCGCCTCCAGTTAACGCCGAGGATCCTCATCGATAAAGTGCCCTCGGGCGTGCGTGCCTGGTACTCTCAGGCGGGCAACGATTTCGGCTGCCCGAATGATGGTGGGGGCCACAACCTGGATTTCTTCATCCCCGATCTGCAGGAACACGAGAACGCCTCGGCCGTGACGTTGAAGTTCAAGCACCTTTACGAGATCGAGTGGGATTTCGATTATGCCTTTGTCCTCGTCTCCACGGATGGCGGCGAAACCTGGACGTCACTTGCGAACGGCAACACGACCCCGGCCGCGGTGAACCCGAACGCGAACGGATGTCAGACCACTTACGGCAACGGCTTCACCGGCGTCTCGGATGGCGACCCGCTCAATGACACTGAAAAGCGCGCCACCGCTGATTATTCCGGCGCGATGTTTGTGGAAGAGACCTTCGATCTTTCCGCCTACGCGGGTCAGAATATCCTTCTGCGTTTCTCTTACTCGACCGATCCCGGCCTGGCCAAGCGAGGGTGGTTCGTCGACGACATTGAGATCACCGCCGACAGCGCAGTCGTTTACAAGAGCGACTTCGAAGCGAGCGACGAGCGCACCCGCATCTTCCCGGACGGCTGGGTCCGCGTCAGCAGCGCGGAAGGCTCGCCGGCCGACCACGCTTTCTATCTCGAGCTGCGCGATCGCATCAGCAATGACTTCGACGGCAAAGGCCAGAGCGACCGCGGCCCGGCGACCTGGGAAGGCGGCGTCTCCATGATTTACACCGACGAGGCGCATGGCTACGGCAACTTCGGGACCGATGATCCGCCGGCGCAATCACCGGTGGATTCCAACCCGCAACCCGGCAACGGGTCACCGAATCTGGACGATGCCGCGTTCACCCTGGCGCGGCCTACGTTCAACGGCTGCACCCACATCGAGAACTATGACGCGGAGCCCGGCACGGGCACCTCGATTCCGTGGATTCTTCCGAATAACCTAAAGTTCACCGTCACCGGGCTGAATGGGATGTCGCCAGGAGCGGGCCTGCCGGCGAGTCCGGCAACGGCCACGCTGATCGCGGAGGTGAATCCCAATTGTAGCGACGAGATTCTGCCGCCAGTGCTCTCCCTCGGCCCTGATTATCAAAATCCGGACCCCGATGGCGCCTACACGCTAAACTGGACGCGCCCCGCCACGGCCACTGGACCGGACTTGCTTCAGATCGCAACCATCTGCGGAGCGAACTTTACCGAGGACGCCGAGAGCGGCCTGGGAAATTGGGAGGTGACGACGGAAGGAACTTACGCGGGCCTGAATTGGTCGATTGCGAGCAACAACGAAAAACCGAACCACGCCAGCGCGACCTTCCGCGCCCGCGCGACCGACGGAGTCACGAACGCTTCGGCGATCATGACCTACAAGAATCCGCTGGTCATTCCCGAGGGAGGGACGACGACGCTGACCTGGGACGATTGGAGCATGAACGAAGGAGAGGACGCCGTTTTTGTGGAAGTGTCAGACGGCGGTGGAACCTGGACCAGCATTTTTCAGCAGGCGCGTTCCGAGCTCGCGCCCGATGCCGCCATTGCGTTTGCGGACGAGCCGCTCTTCCGGAAAGAGGTGGACCTCTCGGCTTACCGGGGCAAGACGATTTCCCTGCGTTTCCGCTACTTCCTGGGACCGGAGAACCGGCCCGGTTCGACTCCGCTGGGATGGTATGTGGATAACGTCGCCCTCAATCACGCCAACTGGGCGGACCTGATCAGCACCACGGCCACGTCGTTTCTAGATCACAAACCGAGCGGCAATTATTGCTACCGCGTTCGCAGCAGCTTCTCCGTGGGCGGGGCTTCACTGCCGAGCGCGTTTAGCAACATCGTCACCACCGTGGTCGCTTCAGGTGTGTTGCCTGAAGCGCGCCTCCAAAATATCTCGGCCCGCGCCCGTGTGCTGACGGGAGATAACGTCCTCATTGGTGGATTCATCACCCGGGATGCGCCGAAGCGAGTGATCGTGCGTGCCATTGGCCCGTCGCTCCAGTCGGGCGGCGCCGCCGTGCCCGGCAGACTCACCGATCCGACGCTGGAGCTTTACCGGCAAGGCAGTTCTGTGCCCATCGCCACGAACGATAACTGGCAGACCAACAAGACCGAAGTGGAGCAGACTAATCTCGCGCCCACCGATCCGAACGAGTCCGCGATCGTGATGACGCTCGACCCCGGCAACTACACCGCCGTCATGAGAGGGAAAAACGGCGAGGTCGGGATTGGGCTGGTGGAGATCTACGATCTCGACGAGCCGAATTCTCCCGCGGTGCTGCGCAACTTGAGCGCGCGCGCCTTTGTCGACACGGATGATAACGTGTTGATCGGCGGGTTCATTGCGGGTCCGAGCAGTACCGGGACAACGCGCGTGATCGTGCGCGCCATCGGCCCATCATTGCAAGCGCAGTTGCCGGAAGCACTGGACGATACCACCCTCGAAGTTCGCGACGCGAATGGCAGCCCGATCACAAACGATGACTGGCAACAATCTCCCGATGCGGCTGCGATCGCGGCGGCGGGCCTGGCCCCCACGAATCCCAAGGAATCGGCGATAATGCTGCCGGCTCTGGCCGCAGGTGCGCATACGGCAATTGTGCGAGGCAAAGGCGACCCACGCGGAGTCGGCCTGGTTGAAATCTATAATCTGCAATAGCCACCCAAGCGCCCATGGGCTCGAGCATTCGATGAAAAGGAAAGATGATGGCGACAGGCCGGCGGGTTGCCGGCCGGGGCTAGTGCCGTTTCAAAACGAGCTCCGCGAGAGCTGTCGATTTCTTGATCTTGGTTTCTTCGTCATCGGCCCCGCCGACGCTGATGCGAATGAAGTAGCTCCCTTGCAATACGTAGAGGCCGCCGGTGGGCCCGCCGGTCCAGAGCGCCTCTTCCCCAAGGTCCGGAATTTTTCGCGCGGGAATTTTCTTTTGGCCTCCGGCGGTTTCGCGTTCCTCGAGTTTTTCGGGAGGAAACATTTTTCTCCAGGCCTCCTTCACCTCGGGCGCGCCTGGCTTGCTCGCTTTTTGGGTGACTTGAAGGCTGATGGAATTAATGAAGGTGGGCAGCTGAAAAAAGCATTGCGAGGAAGTCACCTCTCCTTCCGTTGCTGGCGTGGCTTTCGTGCTTTCGACTGCTTCACCCTGGATCGCTTTTATCTCGTCGCTCGTCAGCAACGAGCACGCATCCAGAGGAGTTTTGGCGGATGAGACGGCCGGAGATGGGGACGATGCCTCGGTTTGGGCCTTTGGCGGCGCAGGCGTTTCCGATTTCGAACAGCCCGACAAGGCGGCCAAAAGGCACGCCAATAACGAAAGAAAATAGCTACGCATTAACTCCGGTCCCCGATTCTCCATTCATCTGTGCCGGGGAACGACTGGTGTCGAGAATGAAAGCCATTTTCCACAATCAATTTTGAATTTTCTCCCACCATCCCACCGGCTTCCCGCCGAAAACCATAACCATCCACGATGAAAAAACATACCTCTCCTGAATCCGCGTTCTCCAGCGTTCGCGTCCTGTTTGCTTTTATTCTCTGCGCGCTTGGAGGGGGCCTGGCCATGTTTAGTTTCGCCGCCAATCCTCCTTCGGGAACGATTACTCCTTCGACTGCTGGGAACATTACCTGGACCGGCACGGCGACCGGCGTTCCGCCAGCGGCGGGAGGCGAGGCTGATTGTGTGGAGGGCGAGAATTGCGACACCTTCGTGCTGACGCTTTCCGGCACGCCGGCCGATTGGGTGGGCAAGCAGGTGAAGGTGACCATCCAGTGGCTTTCCAACACGAATGATTACGATCTCTACATCCACAAAGGATCGCTCGACGGGCCTGTGGTCGCTTCTTCTGGCGATGCGGCCTCAGCCTCCGAAGAAACGGCGCTGAATCCCGCCAGCTCCAGCATTGGCACGGGCGAGTTCCACGTCCGGGTCGTTTATTTCGCCGCGGTTTCCGGAGACCAATATAGCGGCGCTGCGTCCGTGATCGGCGCGGGCCTTCCGCCGGTCCCCGCGCCTACTCCGGCGACGGGAATAGCTCCACGTTATCAGAACCATACGCCTCCGGCCGCGGGTCCCGCGACACTCGGTTTGGACGCGGCTGAGCCATCGATCGGCGTCAATTGGAATACCGAAGGAATCCTTCCCGGCGCAGGCGACGACCTCAATGGCGGGCGCTCGATGTACATCGCGCTCCTCCAGACGCTCCGCATTACTTTTGACGACAGTTGTCCGACATCACCGGGCGCGCTGTGGGAGAACAAATCGTTCGTCACCACGACGGCGCAGACGTTCGACCCGATTTTGTTTACGGATCGCCTGACGGGCCGCACGCTCGTGTCCCAATTGGAATTCCCGGCTGGGTCTGCCGCGACCGCCTCCGGTTACACAGACAACGACGGCGATGTCTGGGTCCCGAGTACAGGAGCAGGGCCGGGATCTGGAATCGATCATCAGACGATTGGCGGCGGGGGGCCATTCAAAGCTCCGCTGATTAATCCCGCCTACCCGGGCGCAATCTATTATTGCTCGCAGTTGCCTGCCGCTACCTGTGCCCTGAGTCTCGATGGGGGCACGACCTACGGCCCAGCCGTTCCAGTCGATAGCGGTGGCGTATGCGGCGGGCTGCATGGTCACATAAAGGTCGGCCCCGACGGTACCGCCTACCTTCCCAACAAAGGCTGCGGAACCGGACAAGGCGTGATTGTTTCGGAAAATAACGGCGTCACCTGGCAGGTTCGGGAAGTTCCCGGCAGCTCAGAAGGTGGAAGCGATGCCGCGGTCGGCATTGGCCGGGGCGACGAAGTGAAGGAAGCGGTCGGAGGCGCGCCCATCGGACGCGTTTATCTTGGGTATGCTGACGGTGACAATCGCGCTGTTGTCGCTACCTCAGATGATCGGGGAGCAACCTGGAGTCAGCCCCTCGATGTCGGCGCGGTGTTTGGAGTTAACAACGTCGCCTTCCCCGCGGTGGTCGCGGGTGATGACGATCGCGCGGCGTTTACCTTCTATGGCACCTCGACAGCGGGCGGGTTGCAGGGTCCGAAGTTTGCCGGCGTCTGGCACCTTTACGTCGCGCACACTTACGACGGCGGGCAAACCTGGGTGACGGTCGATGCCACGCCGAACGATCCCATGCAGCGCGGCTGCATCTGGCTGGGCGGCGGCGCGAATATCTGCCGCAACATGCTCGACTTTATGGGCGTTGACGTGGACAAACGCGGCCGCGTCCTGGTGGGCTACAATGACGGCTGCGCTGGTGCGGAATGCTCCCAGGCTCCCGCCACTGCGACGGGAAATTCGTACACCGCTCTCGCGGCCATCGCCCGCCAAACCGGCGGCAAAGGATTGTTCGCCGCGCATGATGCGCTCTTTCCGGATGCGCCGACTGCGCCAGGCGCGCCCTTCGTCACCGCTTTGCGTGATGACGGCGTGGTTCATCTCGCGTGGTCGACTTCCAACAATGGCGGTTCTCCCATCACGCAATACACCATCTCTCGCGGGACGACCAGCGGCGGCGAAGCCCTGCTGGCGACTGTTCCCGGGACGCAATTGCGTTACGATGACACGACGGCCACGGATACTTCCGTCACTTATTATTATAAGGTGGAGGCCGTGAACGCTCAGGGCGTTTCCTGTGGAAACAACGAGGTGCTGGCCAGGTACGTGGGCGATCGGCGCACGGGATATACCGTCTCGGCCGATCCGACCGGCGACCAAAAGACGGCGCCCGCGGATCCTGATCTCGACGTGCAGACGCTCTCCGTTTCCGAGCCGGCCTCTGGCCCGAATGCAGGCAAACTGGTCTTTCAGTTGAAAGTCGCGAGCCTTGCCACGGTTCCGAACAACCGGATGTGGAGGACGCTCTGGGCTTCTCCGAACTCACCCGGAGGTCACTTCTACGTCGGCATGACCAAAGATGCCGCCGGCGCGGTGACCTTTGAATATGGCACCGTGACAACGGGGGTAGTCGGATTGGTCCTCGGTGTGCCGATCACAACCAAGGTGGGCGACGCCGATTCGGGCAGTTTCACTCCCGAAGGCTTGATCACAATCGCCGTCTCCCCGGACAAAGTCGGAAATCCCGGAAAGGGCGACCTGCTGGGAGATTTCTCGACCCGGACTTATAATGCGGTGAAAGATCAGATTCGGACGACGGATGCGAGCGACCTCACCTCGAACGCCACGGCCAACGATTTCACGGCCAACGCCGCCACCTACGCCTTGGTCGGTCCCGCCTTTGCCGGACTGCAAAACATCTCCACGCGTGCGCAGGTTGGCACGAGCGACAAGGTGTTGATCGGCGGCTTTATCATCACGGGCAACGCGCCCAAGAGAGTCGTTGTCCGCGGCCGCGGCCCATCGATTGGCCAGGGGATTCCCGATCCATTGCACGACCCGACCCTTGAGCTTTACAACAGCACGCCCGGCAGTGGGCCGATCGCCACCAACGATAACTGGCAGGACAGCCAGGCAACGGAAATCAGCGCCACGGGACTCGCGCCCGGCAGTCCGCTGGACTCCGCCATTGTGCAGAACCTGGCGCCCGGCGCTTACACGGTCATCGTTCGCGACAAGGACACCAGCGCGGCGCGGCTCGGCCTCGTCGAGGTCTTCGACGTAGCGCCCACAGCCAGCGCGGCGCTCGCCAACCTCAGTTCGCGCGGGTTTGTTGGAACGGGAGACAACGTTCTCATCGGCGGCGTGATTATCGGACCTGCGGGCTCGCCGGCGAACGCGAATATTCTCGTCCGCTCCCTCGGGCCATCGCTGAGCTCATTCGGAGTTGCCGGAGCGCTGCCCGATCCGACAATTAAGCTGATCGACCAAAACGGCGCGCAGATTCAGGCGAACGACAACTGGCGCACGAACGAAGCGGCAATTCAGGCGCAGGCCCCGACGCTTGCACCCACCCGCGACGAAGAGCCCGCGCTGATCGCAACGCTGGCCCCGGGCCAGTACACGGCAATTGTGGAGGGCAAGGGCGCGATGGGCGTCGCCACGGTGGAAGCCTATGCGTTGCCGTAAATAACAATCATTACCTCCGGACAAATGGCGAAGGTCCCGCAGCCTTCGCCATTTGCTTCGGGATTCTGTAGCCGCTTCGCTATGCGAAGCGCGAGTGGGCGAAATCAGTGATTAGTTGCGCGCGGCTCCGACAACCCTGTCGCCCGCACAAATTTTGTGTATCGTCGAATCATGGCGGCTAACGATCTCGCAAATTTGTCGGATGAAACCGTCATCGACAATCCGGATGCTCTGACGGAAGAGGACGGCGGCGCGACGTTCGTTCTTTCCAGCCAGCCGATTGTCGAGCTTGAGCGGCGAGCTGCTTCATCTCAGGATTTCGAAAATCTCGGCGAGCTCCCGCGCTCCTATGGCGGCGCCTTCCTCTTCGCCATCGCGCGCGATCCTCACACTCTCTTCGCTTATTGGGACATCGATTGGGCCGAAGTCTTCGGCGACAATCCGCCCGCCGATCGCAAGGTGCATCTGCGCGCTTTGTGGCACGAAGGCATCGAAGAATCCACCGCCGCCGTCGAGCCGCTCGCGGGCAGCCATCTTATTTCCGTGAAGCACGCCCGCAGTTCCTATCGGATCGAGATCGGTTATTACGCGCCGGATGATGTCTGGAATTCCGTCGCCATCTCCTCAGCCGTCATCACCCCGCCGGATGACGTGGCGGAAAATGGCCCCGTCGATGTCGCCACCATCCCGTTTCATTTGAGTTTTCAGCGCATCGTCGATTCGTTTCGCGGATCGAAATACGATGGAGACGCGCTCGCCGAAATCGTCGGCCGCTTACAGCATCACGCCGATCATTCGGACGCGGCGCTCCCCGAGAACGAACGCGAGCTTCTCCGCGCGCTGGAATCCGGCCTGTCCGGAACGGCCGCGCAGCGCTCGCGACTTCGCAATGCCCAGGACGTTTTCGCCACGCGTCAGCGCATCGAATCCATCCTCGGCTTCGGCGCGACGAGCCCGGCGCACGGCGTCAGTTCGCGATAACACTGTAGCCACGGCCCTGTGGGCCGTCTGCGGATGTTGCTGAAAACTCTGACGGCCCACAGGGCCGTGGCTACATCATTTCTATTTGCTCAGGCTTATTCCCTCCGGCATTTCCGGCGGCGGTGCGTTGAGGCGGCTACGGCTCTTCCCGTAGGCGAAGTAGATGACGATACCAATCGCCAGCCAAATAATCAGTCGCATCCAGTTCGTCCAGCCGAGGCCGTAGATCATTGCGCCGCACGTGATGATCCCGAGCGTGCAGACAACCGGCGCCATGGGCACCTTGAATCCCCGCTCCAGGTCAGGCCGCCGCACCCGCAGGATCCAGATGCCGGCGCAGACGAGAATGAAGGCGAAGAGCGTTCCGATGCTGGTCATCTCACCGGTGACGTCGGCCGGAATGAAGGCTGCGATCAGGCCGGTGAAGACGAAGAAGAGCAGGTTCGATTTGTGGGGTGTCCTAAACTTCGGATGCACGTCCGAGAAAACCTTCGGCACAAGTCCGTCCCGGCTCATCGAAAAGAAAACGCGCGATTGCCCCAGCAATAACACGAGGATGACCGAGGAGAATCCAGCCAGGATCGCGATCGTCACCGACCGTGACAGCCACTCGTAGCCCACCATGTATTTGGTGATCGCAAACGCGACCGAGGCCTCCCGGCCGACCGAGCGAAAGTCCTGCACCGTGGCCACGCCGCTCAGCACGTAGGCGAACAATACGTAGAGAATCGTGCAAATAACCAGCGAGCCAAGAATCCCGATCGGCATATCGCGTTTCGGATTTCTCGCTTCCTGCGCGGCCGTCGAGACTGCGTCGAAGCCGATATAAGCGAAGAAGACTACGCCAGCTGCGCCGAGAATGCCGAGGATGCCGCCGTAGGCGTGCGTGATGCCCTGCGGGGTCACGTACGTCGTCGCCTCGGGGATCAACGGGGTGTGGTTTGCCGGATTGATGAAGCTCCAGCCAATTCCGATGAAGAGCAGGACGATAGCTGTTTTCAAAACAACGATCAGGCCATTGACGAAGGCAGATTCCTTCGTGCCGCGAATCAGCAGAAGCGTCAGCACCAGGAGAATAAGAACGGACGGAATGTTCATCAGTCCGGAAACACCGGAGACGGGGTCGGTTTCAAAAGGCGAATGCGCCCATTGGTATGGTATCTTCATCCCGAACCAATCGAGCACGCGATTCGCGTACTCGCTCCAGGCGATCGCCACCGTCGCTGCCGCCACGGCGTATTCGAGGATCAAATCCCACCCGATGATCCACGCGACCAGCTCGCCCATGGTGGCGTACGAATAGGTGTAAGCGCTTCCCGCGAGCGGGATCATGGAGGCGAATTCCGCGTAACAGAGACCCGCAAACGCGCAGCCCAGGCCGGCGACGACGAACGCGAGCACGACCGATGGACCCGCTCGGTCCGCGATCGCGGCCGCCGTGCGCACAAAGAGGCCGGCGCCGATGATCGCGCCAATGCCGAGAGCGATGAGATTGATCGGCCCGAGCGAACGTTTCAGACTGTGCTCGCCGACCTCCTGGGCCTCTTCCATCAGTTTATCGATAGGCTTTCTTGCGAATAGATTGGCCATGCGTTCGCTTTCTTTTTTGGGTTTACTGCGGTTGGTCTGCGAGTCGTTTCGGTTTCGCTAGCTGCTTTGGTCGCCTGACGGCGCACCTGCATTTGATTTTCTCCAGAGAAAATAAATCGGCACGCCGGTCAGCACGATGATAAGACCGGGCCACGTCGTGGCGGTCTGGTAAATAAACAACACGGCGAGAATCACGCTCGCCCCGATGATGTAAAGCGCGGGCACGATCGGGTATCCGAAAGCTTTATACGGGCGCTCGGCGTCGGGCCGTTTCCGGCGCAGGACGAAGATGCCGATGATCGTCAGAATGTAGAAGATGAGCGCGGCCGAGATGACGTAGTCGAGCAGGTTGCCGTAAAGATTGCCGTAGCCGGTCACGTTGCCGGCTGCGTCGGTCCGGACAGTCCGGGGCAGAACGAGGACGCCCGCCCAAATGCCCTGGACGATGAGACCCCACGCGGGGACGTGGTTTTTGTTCAACTCGCCGACGCGGCGGAAAAAGAGGCCGTCGCGCGCCATCGCGTAATAGGCGCGCGCGCCCATCAGGATGAGCCCGTTATTGCAACCGAAGGTGGAGATCATGATGGCGATGGCCATGATCGTCGCGCCCGCCCCGGGAAAGATGACGTTGGCCGTCTCCGACGCGACGCGATCGCTCGGCGCATTCTGGATCCCAGAGAACGGGAGGGCCGCCAGATAGGCGACATTAGCCAGGAGGTAAAGTCCGATGACCAGGATCGTGCCGAACGCGAGCGAGAGCGGAATGTTGCGCCGAGGATTTATCACTTCGCCCGCGGTGAAGGTGATGTTGTTCCAGGCGTCGGCGGAGAAGAGCGAATTCGTCTGCGCCACGCAGATGCCGACGAAGAGGCCGAAGGCGGTCGCAGCCGTCAGGCCGGCGGCGACATCCTGCAAATCGCCGCGCACGGTCCACATGTCGCTGAAGTTCGCCGCGCCCGTGCCCGAATTCAGACCGACGATAATACCGAGCACAATGAGCGCGATTAGCGCGCCCGTTTTCGCCGTTGTGAAAATATTCTGGACGAGCCTGCCGAGATTCAACCCGCGCGTGTTCATGAAGGTGAGGAGCGCGATCATGGCCAGCCCGATAAACTGCGCCGTGGAAAGCGAGAAGGCGTAGCTGCCAAAACGGACCGGTTCGATCAGGTAGTTCGACTCGGACACCCACGGCACGAGCACGCCAGTGTAGCGCGCGAACCCAACGGCCACGGCTGCGATGGTGCCGGTCTGGATGACGAGAAAAAGCGTCCAGCCGTAAAGGAAACCCCAGAGCGGCGAGAAGGCTTCGCGCAGGTAAACATATTGGCCGCCGGCCTTCGGCATCATTGCGGCCAGCTCGCCGTAGGAGAGCGCCGCCATCAGGGTCAGCACCCCGGTCACCAGCCAGACCACGAGCAGCCAGCCGGGCGCGCCGACCTGCCGCGCGATAATTGATGAGACGATGAAAATGCCCGAGCCGATCATCGAACCAGCCACGAGCATCGTCGAGTCGAGCAAGCTGAGTCCGCGAACGAATTTTTGGTCTTCTGCTGCCGGTGGTTGTGACATGCGCTTGCGTTCGGGCCGTCGGATTCGGGCAGAGTCAATCACCAGTCCGCCCGATGGCGCAACACTATTTGCTCGCCTTCCAGGAGCGAAGCACCGAAATACGACAGATCGCTGGCGGTCCTTCTCGCGTATGAATAATTCCGATAAGAAAAAAATGCAGTGGGGCACGCGCGTGGGAGTGATTCTCGCGGTGGCGGGATCGGCTGTTGGCCTGGGGAACTTCCTCCGATTTCCCGGGCAGGCGGCGGCGCATGGCGGCGGCGCTTTTATGATCCCCTACATTGCCGCGCTGCTTTTGCTCGCATTGCCGATCGGCTGGTGCGAATGGGCGATGGCGCGCTACGGCGGCGAAAAAGGTTTCCACAGCGGACCTGCGATCATGGGTGTAGTCGGCCGGGGCCGCGTGGCGCGCTACTTCGGCATCCTGGCCGTGCTCATCCCGATGGTGGTCTATATGTACTATGTCTACATCGAGGCGTGGTGCCTTCGATATGCGTGGGAATACCTGGTCGGCGGTGTCGCATTAACTGGCTCCATCGACGAGCAGGTCAAGACCGCTGGTACATTTTTCAGCCAGACGACCGGCACCGACACAAATGGCGTTCTCAACATGAGCACCGTGTTCTGGCTCATCGTCGTCGTGCTGAATATCGTTTTGGTCTACCGCGGGTTGCGCGGCGGCATCGAAAAGTTCTGCCAGTTTGCGCTGCCGGCCATGGCGGTCCTGGCGGTCATCGTGCTCATTCGCGTCCTTACTCTCGGCACCCCCAACCCGGCCTATCCCGAGCAGAACGTGTTGAACGGACTCGGCTATTTATGGAACCCGGATTTTTCCAAACTGACCCATTTCGATACCTGGCTCGCCGCGGCGGGACAGGTTTTTTTCAGCCTTTCGGTCGGCTTCGGCGTTATTCTGAACTACGCGTCGTATCTCAAGAAAAAGGATGACATCGCGCTCTCTGGTTTTACCGCGAGCGCGACAAACGAGCTTTTTGAGGTCGGCTTCGGCGGCCTTATCACGATCACGGCCGCGTTTGTCTTTCTCGGCGCGAGCGGCGTCGGCGGTGGGTTCGGTCTTGGATTCCAGACGCTGCCTGTCGTTTTCGAACAAATGGGGGCCATCGGCCGCTGGATTGGTTTCGCCTGGTTTTTCCTGCTCTTTCTCGCCGCCATCACCAGCTCGATCTCGATGTTGCAACCGGCCAAGGCGTTCTTCGAAGAAGCCCTCGGCATTTCCTCCGGCAAAGCGATAGCCTGGGTCTCCGCCATCTGCGGCCTCGGCTCGCTCTGGGTGATATGGTTCAGCAAAAATATGGTCGCACTCGACACGATGGATTTCTGGGTCGGCACCTTTTGCATCTTTGTCCTCGCTACCGTGCAGATCATCTGTTTCGGCTGGGTCTGGGGGGTAAAAAACGGCGCGAGAGAAATAGACCAGGGTGCCCTCATCCGCATTCCGCGCGTGTTTCTGTTCATCATGAAATACGTGGCGCCGGCGTATCTGCTCGTAGTCCTGGCGGGCTTTACCTATTTTGACCTGCGGAAAAAGTTGGGAGAAATGGCCGGCAATCCGGTCGCCCTTTGGACGCTGATTATTATCGGAGCGGTCGTAATGCTGCTCCTCGCGATGGTCGCGATCGGCGAACGGAGATGGCGGGCGGCCGGAATGGATCTCGATGGCCGCCGGCTGCTGCCAGGAGAAAGTAAATAATGAACACCGGTGGATGGATATTCATGTTGGTATCGCTCGCCCTCGTTTGGGGGACGACGATCTGGGCCTACATTCGTCTCTTGAGCGCGCCCGCGGAACGGCCTGACGAACCCGGTAAAGAATAAGCCGGCGTGTTCGGCATCCCGATCGATTTCTTCCTTTTCGGGCTCACGCTGCTCGGCGTCGCTCTCTTTCATCACCACACCCTGCGCGTCGCGCTGACGGGGCTGGCGGCGATCGTCATTTACAAAATCGCTTTCACCGGCTTCAAGACCGGTCCCGGGGTTCCCGGCTTCGTCTCTCACCTGGGCCACGAGTGGGTCATCCTCACGAACCTGCTTTGTCTGCTCGTCGGCTTCGCGCTTCTCTCGCGCCATTTTGAAAAGAGCCATGTGCCGGTCGTCCTGCCGAAATACCTTCCGCACGACTGGAAAGGCGCCTTCGTCCTGCTCGTGATGGTCTGGATTCTTTCCAGCTTTCTCGACAACATCGCCGCGGCATTGATCGGCGGCGCGATGGCGCATCAACTCTTCCGCGGCAAAGTCCACATCGGTTATCTCGCCGCGATCGTGGCCGCCTCGAACGCCGGCGGCGCCTGGAGCGTGGTGGGCGACACTACTACCACCATGATGTGGATCGCCGGCATCTCACCGGTGGATGTGTTCGAAGCGATCATCGCGTCGAGCGTGGCGCTGTTCATTTTCGGTATTCCGGCCGCGATCCAACAGCAGAAATACTCGCCGATCCTGCAGCGGACCCACGAGCATACCCATGTCGATTGGATGCGCGTCGGAATCGTCGCGTTGATTCTTGTCCTGGCCATCGGTACCAACGTGACCGTGAATATGAAGTTCACTCACCTCGCCGATCATTTTCCATTTATTGGCGCCGCAGTCTGGGTGGCGATCCTCCTAACCGTCGCCGTGCGCCGGCCCGATTGGGAAGTGGTGCCGCAGACGCTTAAGGGTTCCATTTTTCTGCTCTCCCTTGTCTTGTGCGCCTCGATGATGCCCGTGGAGCAATTGCCGGCCGCATCCTGGCAAACCGCGTTCGGACTGGGCTTCTTGTCCGCCGTCTTCGACAACATTCCTCTTACCGCCCTGGCCTTAAACCAAGGCGGCCACGACTGGGGCTTTCTCGCTTACGCCGTCGGGTTCGGCGGCTCGATGATCTGGTTTGGATCATCGGCCGGGGTGGCGCTCACCAACTTGTTCCCGGAAGGAAGATCAGTCGGGATGTGGCTGCGCCACGGCTGGTGGATCGCGGTCGCCTATGTCATCGGCTTTGTCGTGATGCTCGCTGCCTGGGGCTGGCACCCCGACGCGCCCCATTAGGCCGTGCATCGGGTGGGTACGGCGATGTAGCAAAGGGTCAAAATGGGTCAATCTGTGAATCGGCCATCGCGCTCGCCGCGGAAGGCCAGCTCTTGTTAGAATGATCCTCGACCCCCGCCGGCCTTGTCTTGCCCCTGCCGAACTCATGGAATTTGCCGAGATTCACAGAACTGCTCCCTTCCCCCTTGCCTGGGTGGCCGCAGGTGAGATTCCAGGAAACCCGGCAGGGTTTCCGCAGGGGGGTCAATGGAGCATTCGTGCTCGATTCCTCAACCGATCGTGTGTGGAAGAAGGAGGAGTAAACTGGTGATGGCGTATTTTCGAAGAGGCATGGCGGTCGTTGGTGCCATTCTATTGCTTATAGGAGCCGGGTGGTTCGTTCAGACCCAGGGAATTTTGCACCGTTACCAACGGAATCTGTTGGAGGAACCTGTTCTGTTCGGAGAGAAATTCGAAGTGCGACGCGATTTCAAGGTGGACCTTGCCACGACTTATCTGATCGGGCTTAAGCTGGAGAAGGCGTTGCCATTTTCGCTCGAGAATCCAACGCCGCCAGACGGCTTCCTGGCGGAGTTCCGAATAAATTCGGGCGACCGCATCGTGGTGGAAGGCCACAATAACTCGGATCCAAGGCGACCGGCGATTATGACCGCGGAGAGTACCACCCGCCTGCTTGGGACCTTTTTTGCGCAGCCAGAAAGAGTCTATACCTTGACATTTCGCATGAAGGATTTCGCTCAAGATCTCGCCGGTATCAAAGGTCAGATCCTAATTCGGACGGACTTTGTTGATAATAAGTCAGCTTTTGTTAATGCGATGGTAAATAGATTTCTCGCTGTGGCGGTGGCGGTACTCGGACTTTTGTTTGCGCTTCTCTCTTTTACAGGCTTCGGCGCGGCCAAGAACTAAAAGCCAGGGCCCGTGATTTTTACGGCGTCGAAAAGGAAATCGACGCCGGCACTTTCTCAGCCGCTTCCAGCTTCACGATTTCGTAACGCCACGAGCCATCGGGGCGCGCGCCCCACTTCGGATATTTGATTTCGCCGCTCTTGGCCAGTGGACCGAAGGTTGTGCCCGCTTCGCTCGCCCACGTGCCGAACAGCATCGGTTCCCCGCGCTGGTTCAGGATGAACCAGTTCAACCGCTTGCCGTCACTCCGAAATATCTCGAGCCGGTTTTCGGCGACGGCTCGCGCGCTCAGCTCCGGATCTTTTACCGCCAGACGGTGGAGCGTGCGGTAAATGTTCGCCTCCCACCAGGTGCGCTCATCTTCAAATTGTTCGGGCGTCATCGCCTTGCGCTCGCCGTCGCGCCAACGCCATCCGGCCGCGCCGTCGATCGCGCTTCGCCGGTCGATCTGCGCGTTCTTCGCTTCGAACCGCACCCGCGGCGCGCTGAAATCGTTCCAGATCTTGTTGGTGTAGGAATCGCGAATGCCCACGTCGTCATGCACCGCCTCGACATGCACGAACTTCACCTTGCTCCAGGCCGCTCGCCCGCCCATCGCGTTGAGGAGCGCTTCCGCGCGCGCGGGGCCGGCATCCTCCTGCGCGAACGTTGTTCCTGAAAGCGCAACGGAGATCAGGAGGATCGCTCGCAGCAAACGGATCATGCGTTCCGCATACCGGCTCCAGCAAATCGAGGCAAGCGTTTTTCGCCCCCGCCATTCAGGTGTGCTATCCTCCCGCCCGTGTCTGCCCAATCTGCTTTCTTTCGCGCTCGCACCACCATCGCATTCCTGGTTGGCGCCGCTCTCTGCCTGCCCGCGCTGGCCGGCGCGAGGACGCCGCCGTTGCAGTCGGGCAGCCTGCAATACGTCGCGCTCCCGCTGATTCGCTCCTCCCAAAACCATTTGCTCGTGCGCGCCGAGATCAACGGCAAACCCGCGCTCCTCGGCGTCGATTCCGGCGCGCCCGTCAGCGCGGTCGCGCTCAATCGCCGCGCTCATTTCGGCATGCTTCCGGTGGGCAGCAAATCCGGCCTGCCTTCGCGGCTCAGCATTAACGGCGCGTTCAACGCCGTCGGCATCGCCCGCAATCTCCGCCTCGGGGCGCTCAACCTCGTCGATGAACCGATGGTGCTGGTGGACCTGGGAGGCCTGAAGAATTCGCGCAAGAAAGACGACATCGATGGCATTCTCGGCGCCGATATTTTGTTTCCGACCAAGGCGCTCCTCGACTGCAAACGGCAGCTGCTGATTTTAAAAATAAACCCAAGTGTCCCCGGGAAGATTCCGGGATTCGATTTCAGCGGGTTCCGCAGCATTCCGATGCACGTGAGCGACGGCTTCAATCTGTACGTCGATGGCTCGGTGAATGGGAAAAAGGCGAAGCTGATGGTGGACACCGGCGCGTTCGCCACCCTGCTTCATTCGCGCTTCATGCAGCGCATGAAAATCCCGTTGCGCGACACCCCTTTCAAGTCGTCCGGGGTAAACTTGAAGAATCGCGGCGTCCAGATGGCCACCATTTCGCGTCTTTCGATCGGCTCGATGAACATGAGAGACAAGGATGTCGGCGTGATTAACCTCGAGGGCTTGATTCATGGCGGCCTGCTCGATGCGTCGCCGCCGGTCGCCGGGTTGCTCGGCTCCGAAATTCTCCGTCGCCACCACGGCATCCTCGATTTCGGCACGAAGACGCTTTACCTGAAGAAGTGAGCCCTGTCGCCGCGGCCCTATTGGGCCGCGTGTTCGAACAATGTTAGCCAATCTTCGAGCCCCGAAAGCGTTGGGGCTGCGACAAGGGGCGCCTCGGCTGCACCCTCACTGGCGCTTCGCGTCCGTCTCTCCCAAGGGGAGAGAAACTTCTTTCTTCGTCGCACCTCAAGGGAAAAGAGCCCTGCTCCGTCGATCTCCAGGGAGAGAAAGTCCCTTCTCCCTGAGGGAGAAGGTAGGATGAGGGTCCTGTTCTTGATCGAGGCGGTCTCGGAGAGCGCCCCTGCTATTCGATATCGGTTTCGCGCAGCTTCTTTCGCATGCGCGTCGCATTCCTGGTTCCAAGTCGTCCTGCGGCTGCACCCTCACTGGCGCTTCGCGTCCGTCTCTCCCAAGGGGAGAGAAACTTCCTTTCTTCGTCGCACCTCAGGGGAAAAAGAGCCCTGCTCCGTCGATCTCCACGGAGAGAAAGTTCCTTCTCCCTGAGGGAGAAGGTTAGGATGAGGGTCCTGTCTTGATCGAGGCCGTCTCGGAGCGGGAGCGCCCCTGCTTATTCGATATCGATTTCGCGCACCTTCTTTTGCATGCGCATCGTTTCCGAGTGGGCCCGCAGTTTGTCCGCAAGGCCTGCACTTTGCGAAATCCCGTCGATAATAATCATCGGCGACGAAAGATCGGTCGTGCTCACCTTGATGTTTTCCAGCCCGACGATTCGATACCAGAACGGCTGGAGGACCTCGATGTCTTTGACGCGATACAGCTCCAGCGTTTGAGTCACTTTGCTGAAAATCCCGTCGGTGATTTTGAAGCGCTCGTTCGTCAGTTCGAAAACATGGTATTTCGTTTTGAGATAACGCGTGAGCGCGATAAAGATCGGCACGATGAGCCAGCAAAACAGACCGCACAAAATAAAGAGGCCGAGATTTTTTAATTGGGACGATGTCCCGCGCCAGATCGTTTCTTCCGCCATGGCTCCAGTTTTACCAGACTACCGCCGCAGCACAAGTGCGGCGCACTCATGATCACCCGAGCCTTTGTCCTCGGCGCCGGGCTCGGTCTCCGGATGCGGCCGCTCTCCGAAGTGCTGCCGAAGCCGCTCATCCCGATTTTTCAGAAACCGCTCATCACCTTCGCGCTCGATCATCTCATCTCGGCCGGCGTGAAATCTTTCATCGTCAACGCGCACCATCTCGCGCCGGCGTTCCAGGAATTCTTCGCGGAAGGGAGCTATCGCGGCCATCCGGTCCAACTGGTTTATGAGCCGCAAATCCTGGGGACGGGCGGCGGGATCAAGAATGTCGAACCGCTGCTGGGGAATGGGCCCTTCATTTCCTACAGCGGCGATCTCCTGACGGACACTCCTCTCCAGCCGCTGCTCGAAGAGCATTTCCGCGCTGGCAACGACGTCACGCTCGCGTTGCGCGAGCGCGGCCTTCGGAGCGACGTGGCGCTCGAGGGGGGCCGCGTTGTCGACATCTCGAATCGCTACGGCCGCGAGGGACGTTTCGATTATGCGGGAATTGCCGTCTGGTCGCCGGCGATTTTCGAGCGCATTGCCCCGGGCCAAAGCGTCTCCTTCATTCCCATTCTTTCGGAATGGATTGGCCAGGGCGGCAAGATCGGCGGCGTCCCCTCCAACGACGCGAAATGGTTCAACATTGGCTCGCGCCGCGAATATCTGGCGGTCCACCGCGCCATCCGGGAAGAAAAATGGAAGCCCGCCTACGTGACGGCGCCCGAATGGCCGGTCAGCGTTGCCGCGGATGCGCAAATCGATTCAACCTCCCGGCTCTCAGGCTTTTATTCCGTTGGCGCCGGTTGCCGGGTGGGAGCGGACGCCACCCTGGAAGACACAATTCTTTGGCCAGGCGCACAAATCGCTTCCCGATCTCACCTCCGTAACTGTATTGTCCGCTCCCAACGTAAAGCCGAAGGCGACCTCAGTGACATCGACATCTAGAACCGCAAAGACCGATCTGCTCCTCCGGCAGACCCGGATTCATTTCCCCCGGCTCGAGGATGGGAAGATCAAGATCACGCCGATCGAGAAAGGCGGCTCGGACCGGAAGTTCTACCGGGTGCGCTGTTCGCCCGACCAGACGATTATCCTGGTGAAGTATAATCTCGAGCGCGAGGAGAACCGGCACTACGTCCAGATCGCGGAGTTCCTCGCCGAGCACAAAATTCGCGCGCCCAAGATTTATTTTCACGATCCCGCGGAAGGCTTGATCTGGATCGAAGACCTCGGCAAATCCGATCTCTGGAGCTACCACGAAGAAAGCTGGCTCGTTCGCCGCGCCTTCTATGAATCAGCCCTGGCTGAGATTGTGAAGTTGCATTGCCTGCCGCCGGCGGCGATGCAGGCGATCCAACCGAATCTGCCCGCCGAGTTCGACGCCACCCTTTATCGCTGGGAACAGAATTACTTCTTCGAGAATTGCCTTGGCCGCGTCTTCGGCGTGGCGCCGGACCAACTTGCGGAATTAACGGCGTTGCCGGTCCTCGACCAGATCGCCGAACAATTGGCCGAACGCCCGCGCGTCCTCGTCCACCGCGATTTCCAATCGCAGAACATCATCATTCGCAACGGCCAGGCCCACCTCATCGATTTTCAGGGAATGCGCCCCGGCCTCGCCGAATACGATCTGGCTTCCCTGTTCTTCGATCCGTACGTCAGTTTTTCGCGCGCCGAATGCGAGGAGTCGCTCGCGGATTACGAGGCCAAGCGGAAAGCCGCCGGCCATCCCGTGGCGTCCGACTCGCGCGCAATTTTCCGCTTGTGCGGAATCCAGCGTCTCATGCAGGCGCTCGGAGCCTACGGCTTCCTCGGCCTCGTCAAAGGCAACAAGGCTTTCCTCGATCACATCCCCGCCGCTCTCCAATCACTTCGGTCGCTCGTCGGCGAGATTCCTGAGCTCGAAAAACTGCGCGAGGCGCTGGACAAAATCTCTTGAGTACGGCGGCAATGGCCGCGAGGCAGCAATGAAGCCCGGTCCCCCCAGAGTACCCGATCCAAGGGCGCGCCTCATTGCCTGGAGCGCCATCGTCTTCTGCACCGTCCCGGACATCATCTGGCGGGACGCCGGGCAGCGGATGTCGCTTCTGTTTACGGCGAGCGTGGCGCTCCCCGTCGTGGTTGCCGCCATCGCCGTCCGGGCTTTTCCGGGGTTGCGCGGTTTGAGCAGGTTTCTCCTGGCGGTGGCCGCATTGGATTTTTCGTGGGGCTACGTCGCGCCGGCCCTCGCCGGCACGGATTTTATTCGCTCGTTGACGAATGGCGCGGACTGGGGGGCGCGTTTGTTTTTCACTCGAATGACGACCCTTTCCGGCGCCCTCCTGGCGGGCCTCACCTTGATCGGCAGCGGACTCACGCGGCGCGATTTGTTTTTGTGCCTGGGTGATGTCGCCGCTCCGGCCCAACCGATCGGGTTTCTCGGTCTGCGTAAGCCCATACCCTGGACCTGGTTTGGTCCGGCTGTGATCCTCGTTTTCTCACTTGTCCTCGCTTCCTTCCTCTATTCCAGTGTCAATCCGGAATTCGGCGTGAGCGATCGCATTCTGCGCGCCTTGCCCTGGATCCTGGCCATCGCCGCGCTCAACGCCGCCAGCGAGGAGTTTCAATTCCGCAACCTGATCCTCGCTCATCTGCGGAACCTGTTCTCTCCTGCCGAGGCGGTCCTGCTCAGCG
Source organism: Chthoniobacterales bacterium (assembly GCA_035630155.1). Classification (GTDB taxonomy): domain Bacteria; phylum Verrucomicrobiota; class Verrucomicrobiia; order Chthoniobacterales; family UBA10450; genus AV80. The sequence goes on along the minus strand of DASQLH010000261.1, from coordinate 5,355 downwards.
CGACATTCTTCGCCCTCGGCCATTATTTCGGCCATCCGTCGGGACTAACCGGCGTGGCCATGGCCGGATTCGCCGGATGGATTTGGGCCCGGAGCATGATCGAAACGGGCGGCTCTTTCTGGGCCTTCGTCATCCACCTGGGGCAGGACATCGTGATTTTAACCTTCCTCGCCGTTGCTGTCGCGCCTGCAAGGTGAACCGGAGGGACGCCCCGCGTGGCGTCGCATTTCTTTGAGGACGGGACGAAGCCCGTCCCTCCATTTTGAATGCGGCCCAATTTCCTTCGTCCAACCCTATGCTATGAAAAAATTGATTTTAATCGCTCTCGCCCTCGTGGGGCTCAGCGGTTTCGGCCTCTCGGCGCAAGGCGCGCCCCGCCGGGACGACCGCCGTGAATACAACGAACGCTACAGCGATTACCGCCAGCTCCGCGCGGAACTAAACCAGCTCAATATCATGTTCGCGCGGGTGGAATCGCAATTCCGCCTCTCCGGCATCGGCCGTCAGACGCGCTGGGAATATTCGCGCCTGTTGCGCGATCGGGACCGTTTGAGTTACGAGCTGCAGCGCCGGCCGCTCGACCGGCTCCGCATTCATTCGCAAATTGATCGCATCCGCGACCAGCTCCGCGAAATCGAGGTGCGGATGCGCGTTCGTCCGCATCGTTACCACCGCTACTAAGCGCGGTGTTGTCCGCCTCGCGCAATCCTGTTGAGATGGCGCGGTGGACGATGACATCGAGGTTTTGATTGCCGGCGCCGGACCGGTGGGCCTCGCGCTGGCCCTCGAGCTGCAACGGTTCGGCATCCGTTTTCGCATCGTCGAAAAAAAGGCGGAGCGCTCGACGACTTCGAAAGCGCTCGGGCTTCAGCCGCGGCTCTCAGAGGTCTTTGCGATCCAGGGAATCGCGGAGCAATTCGCCGCGCGCGGGTTTTCCGATGTCCGCGCGGTCAACGCTCGATCGGGCGCAAAAAAGCTGCTCACGATCACGGTTCGTCCACCTGCTAACCAAGCCGGGCGCGAAGCCTGCCAGCCGCGCATGTTCGTCATACCGCAAAGCGTCACGGAAGAAATTCTCGAGACCACGCTGCAGGAACGCGGACACGCCGTCGAACGGCGCCGGGAATTTGCCGGCCTCGAACAGGACGCCGGCGGCGTGAACGCCGTGGTGCGAAATGATGATGGTTCGCAGGAAACAATTCGCGCCCAGTTTCTCGTTAGTTGCGAAGGCGCGCACAGCCTCGTCCGCAAACAGGCCGGGTTTTCCTTCACCGGCACCACCATGCCGCTCCGTTTCCTGCTTGCCGATGTCACGATCGATTGGGACCTGCCGTCGAATGAAGTCCAGGTCTGGTTTCACCGCGACGGTGTCTTCGGCGCTCTTCCGTTCGGCGCGCAAAAGTGGCGCTTGATCGTCGAGCGCGCCGAGACTCCCGACGAGGCCGCGGAAGAGGTGACGCTCGCGCTGGTGCAGCAACTGGCGATCGAGCGGACACTCAAAAAAGATATCCGCATCCGCGATCCGATCTGGTTGAGCGATTTCCGGATCAACGCCCGGATGGTCGATCGTTTTCGCGACCGGCGTCTCTTCGTCGCGGGGGACGCCGCTCACATTCACAGTCCATTGGGGGGCCAGGGAATCGCCACCGGAATTCAGGATGCCACGAATCTCGCCTGGAAACTGGCGGCTTGTTTGCGTGAAGGAGCACCCGACGCGTTGCTCGATACTTACGATGAAGAACGGAAGCCGATCGCGCGCACGGTGCTGCGCGGGACCAGCGCCGCATCGCATCTCATTTTCGCCATGAACCCGGTCCTCCGCTTTGTGCGCGAGCGCCTGGTCTTCCCGATTTTGCGCACGGGTATTGTCCAGCGCCGGCTCATCGGCAACGCCTCCCAGCTCGAAGTGACTTATCGCGGGCGAAGTCTCGCTGCCCATTTCGACCAGAAGCTTTCGCGGGCTCGGGTCCGCGCCGGCGATCGCGTGCCCGATGTTCTTTTCAAGCGGGGCGACGAAAAGGTTACGCTCTTTCGGTTGATCGGAACGTTTGGAATGCTCGCGTTGTTCGGGCCGGGGCAGAATGTCCATCGGATGAACGCAGCGCTCGCCGCGTTGCGCATCCGTTCCTTCATCGTTTCCACGCAAAGCGCCGGCACGCTGCCGGATCAATACCTGGAAGATCTGTATGCGGACTTCGCGCGTCTCTACGGCGCGCAGGGCCCATTTCTTTATCTGGTTCGTCCGGATGGCCACGTCGCCCTCTTTCAACGCCAGGCGGAAGCAGGCGCGCTCGCCGCTTATCTGAAAAAGATCCGCGAAGCGGAAGCCGTGGAGAAGGCATTCGCCCTGTAGCCGCGTCGCTGTGCGACGCGTTGCGATCGGTGCGGCGTCTATCTCATGCGGCCCACCCAGCCTTCGCCTTGCTTCGGCGTGGCAGGCACGGCCGCGGCTACAGGCTACCGCACAAACGGATTCGTCTTCCGCTCGGCGCCGATGGTCGTCGGCGGTCCATGGCCCGGCAGGACCGTGACTTCATCGCCGAGCGGATAAAGCTTCTCCTTGATTCCGCGAAACAGCAGATCGCCATCGCCCCCCGGCAAATCCCAGCGCCCCACCCCGCTGGCGAACAAGACATCCCCGCCAATGAGGAGCTTATCCTTCCCCAACAAGAAGCAGAGACTGCCCGGGCAATGGCCGGGCACTTCCAGCACCTCCATCTCGATCCCGAGAAAATCGCGCGCCGGCGTGGACTCGATCAGGAAATCCGGTTCGACTGGCTCGATTTCCAGTTCGAACCCCACCCTGCGAAAAAAATCCGGGTCGGATATCATCGGCGCCGTCTCGGCATGGCACCCGACCTGACAGCCGAATTGCTTCTGGATCTTCGCGATATCTGGCACGTGGTCGAAATGCCCGTGGGTCAGCAGGAGAAGCCTGGGCGTTACGCCTCTCGACGCAAGCCAATCGCACGCGCCGTCGGGCGCATCGAACAAAATCGGCCCCTCCGGCGCCTCAATCAGGTAGCAATTCGTCTCAAAAATGCCGCCACAAAAGGTCTCGTATCGCATTGGCTACAATGTAGCCGGGGTCGGCGAGCCCGGCCAGAAATCACCCCGAAGATATCGCGCCATCAAATTTTCGGTGGGCGGGATCCACCGCCCTGGCTCCAGACGAAGCGCCTCGCAGGGGAATGAAAGCTGCGTGCAAAGCGCCTCACTGCCGCTCGTTCTTTTGAATGTTCCGGCTCATCGATTGTCTCACTACCTTACAAATGATCTTCGCCCTCGTGGTTTCCTTGCGTTCAGCGGCGTTTCTGCGACTTTCCAAAACCTTTTTTTCCGAATGAAGCACCCTTTCCGCACTCTTTTTGCCCTGCCCGCACTCCTTTTGGCCGTCGCCCTGCCGGCTGCCCCGCTTCATGCGAAGTCCGAGTCAGGAAGCGTTGCTAACTCCGTGGGTCGGCTTCTCGAGGAGGGCCATTACACCCGGCAACCCCTCAACGACGAAGTCTCGAAGAAATTCCTTAAGACCTATCTGGAGCTGCTCGATTTCAGCCATCTCTTCTTCACCCAGAAGGATGTCGACATGCTGACCGCGAAGTTCGCCACCTCGCTCGATGATGACATTCTGCTTCAGAACGTGAAGCCGGCTTACGAAATTTTCGAGCTTTACCTCAAGCGCGTGGACGATCGCGTGGCGAAAATCAAGCAGCAGCTCAACGAGCCGGTCGATTTCAAGAATGATGCGACAATCGAGCTGAGCCGCCAGAAAGCGGCGTGGCCCAAAGATGAAGCCGAGGCGGACGCCATTTGGCGCGGACGGATCGCGAGCGAGCTGCTCCAGGAACATTTGAGCGAACATCCCATCGAGCCCGGGCCGAAATTGATTGCCCGCCGTTACGAGCGCCTCGCGCGCAACGTCCATGAGCAGGACAAGGAGGAACAGGTGAAGCTTTTCCTCGACGCCCTCGCCCAGGCTTACGACCCGCACTCCGAATATCTCAGCAAGGCCGACCTGAAAAATTTCAGCATCAACATGGGTCTCTCGCTGGTCGGCATTGGCGCCATGCTGCGGACCGAAGACGGCTACGCGAAGATCGAGAGCCTGGTGCCGGGCGGTCCCGCGCAGACTGACGGCCGTTTGAAAGTCGGCGACCGAATTACCGCGGTGGCGCAGGGTTCCGCCGAATTTGTCGACGTGCGCGACATGCGCCTCGACAAAGTGGTCGAGCAGATCCGCGGCAAGAAGGGAACCAAAGTCCGCCTTCTCGTCATCCCGGCTGATTCTCCCGATCCCTCGAAGCGCAAAACGGTCGAGCTGGTGCGCGATGAAATTAAGCTGAAAGACCAGGAGGCGCGCGCCGACGTCATCATTAAGAAAGACGAAAACGGCGAGCCGGTGAAGCTGGGCTGGATCACGCTGCCCTCGTTTTACGCGGACATGGACAAGCACCAGAAGAGCACGACCAAGGACGTGCTCGCTTTGCTCAAGCGGCTGAAGAAAGAAAACATCGGCGGACTTGTGGTGGATTTACGCCGGAATGGCGGCGGCTCGCTCGAGGAAGCGATCGCGCTCACCGGACTGTTTTTAAAATCAGGACCGATCGTGCAAACGAAGGGCTCCAACGGCAACATCGTGGTCTCGAGCGACCCGGACCCCAGCATCGCCTACAACGGCCCGATGATCGTGTTGACCAGCCGGCAAAGCGCCTCGGCCAGTGAGATTTTTGCGGCCGCCCTCCAGGATTACGGACGGGCGTTGATCGTGGGCGATAAGAACACTTTCGGCAAAGGCACCGTGCAAACAATCCTCGAGATCGGGCGATTCACTTCGCTGCTCGGCAGCCGTTCCCAGGAAGATGGCGCGCTGAAATTGACCATCCAGAAATTTTATCGCGTGGCCGGTGGCTCGACCCAGCTTCATGGCGTGGCGTCGGATATCGTCCTGCCAACTTTGAGCGATCTTCCGGAATTCGGTGAAGGCGCGCTAAAGAATTGCCTGCCCTATGACGAGGTGCCGAAAGCCAGGTTCGCCAAGTGGTCGGACGGCCGGGGCCTGTTCGTCGATGAATTGAAGCGCCGCTCGCAGGCTCGCGTCCAGGAAAACCAGGAATTCCGCTATGTCATGGAAGACATGGATCGGCTCCGGAAGCGCCTGGATGAAAACCGGATCTCGCTGAATGAAGATGTGCGGCGCTCTGAATTGAACGAAGACAAACTGCGCAAGGAGACGCGGGCCACGGAACGTCTCGCGCGCCAGGGCGAAGAGATGCAGATGATTCGCCTTACCCTCGACAACGTCGAAAAGCCAAACATCCAGCCGATCATTTTCCCGTCGAAGCTCACCGCCAGCAA
>DASQLH010000260.1:0-7171 GCA_035630155.1 Chthoniobacterales bacterium | reverse complement strand
CGCGAGGTATCCCATCACGCTTGTCCGGGAGATCACCCGCAGGTCGGCCACTTTCGCCAGCGCCGTGAGGATGTCGTCCTGCACGCCATCGGCAAAGAAGGCGTTCTCTTTCGCGTCGCTCATATTTTCGAAGGGTAAAACCGCAATGCTTTTCTCGAACGCGGGGGCGTGGGACCTGGACGGAGCCGAGGCGCGACGGTCGAGGACGAGAAGAGTGATGACGACGAGAAGCACGGCGATGATGAGGAAATCCAGCTTGCGACCGGTGCGGCGGGCCATCGATTCGTGGAGCGCGACCTCATCCGTGCGTTTCAAGCCTTCCGGGGTGAGCTCGAAGATCCAGGAGACCACCAGCACGACGGGCAAGCCGAGGATGAGGCAAAGGATTACCAACCGCACCGCCCAGGAAGGAATGGAGAAGACCGGAAAAATCTGGGTCGCGATCTGGACGATCAGCCACGAGACGACGGCGTAGGCCACGGCCGCCTTGTAAACATTGCGCCGCTTGAGCTCGGCGAAGAAGTTCCTGGGCTGCATCTGAGAACGGCGGTCCCACCTTTTCCGCCATACGCCCTAAGACGTATCGAAAAACCTCGTGCTTAGCAATTCAACTTCGTCGATCGCTCGGAGCTCCGAGCGAGACGCACGAATCAGCTGTGATAAAAAGCTCCTTAAGCCATGTAAGAAAGTGGAGAAGCGCGATGCATCGTAAACTGTTGGCCTCCGTATCGTAATCAACGCTTGTGCCATGTAGCACGGCATGGCGATTGAGCCTTGCAACTGGCTCATCTGACTTGAAATCTGCTCGAAGCGCTCCCTTCTCTTTCAGGTGGCGCCTGACGGTCGGTGACATTGACCCGAGTTGTGACTTTGACCGTCCGAAGAGGCGGCGATTACTCTTCGCCGTCCTAAAAAAGTTTTCTTCCCAAATTTCCTGAGAGATGCCATCTGCCTGAGCAAAAAAGGTCGGAATACTAACCGCGAATGCTTCGGACTTATGTGCAGCGAATGCGGCAGTCAAGATGCGCCTCCGATTTGGAAAATTCGATTTAAGTATTTTTTCGATTTCATCAACGCTTTCGCTGTAGAACTGCTTGAGCAGGTTTTCAATCGCCGTAAGGTCTCCTGCGTCGTATAGATCAGCGAGTTTCAGCATAAGACCGGCTGGCACTTCGTGAGAGACATACCAGCCTTCGTTAATAAGATGCAGTTCCACGTCTTCGAACAAATCATCCGAAGTCTGCTCGATAATCGAGCGAATGTGTTCCTGCCAAACCGGCAGCATTTCTGCGAAGGCCGTTGCTATCGCGTTTGCGTTACGCAGGTTCTCAACTAGCGACTCTATCACTCGCTGCGTTGTTGCTTGAAACGGCCGAACCATTTGCCCAGCGGCAATCGTTACGGAAAGCAGCCGCTGTGAAATCTCGTGAGTTGCGTCAGCAATTATGAAATGACTTTGAATACGAACGGCCGATGCCAGCTGCTTCTGAATTTGATTTGCCAAATCGACTTGTCGTTGGACCTGATCTGCAATTGAAATTCTGAAAAGCATGCTCTCTGGAATCTCTTTGCGCGCGGTCTCCACGGCGTTCGTGGCTATAGTTTGGATCGGATCAGGTGTTGGCATGCTCGCGATATTCACTGCATCGAGTCTATCGCTAGAAGTGTATTAATCAAAACTGCAGGTCGTCGATGGATAAACTCTTTCTCGTGCGAGGGCGTTGCGAGTTAAGGAGGAGGAGTTGCACCGGGTAACTGATAAAAGGAAGCTTCGATCAAATTGATTCGGTTATTTCCCAATCGATTTCTTTAATGACTCCTTTTACCTGAAACACAAAAACGCCACCCTCCATTCGACCTAAATATTCATTGCCTCTAAGTGGTGCCTCGCACCTTACCGATGGCGGTACCGCCCCTTCTGGATTGAAGCTAACAATTATGCGACTGGGGCCTCGCGCAGCTTTTGCGCAGAGGTAAATATTAGCATCCAATCGACTCGACCATTTTCGAATTCTCTGGCAACCTCGTCTTTATGGAATGAATGCTCCTTCGAGAGGATATCGTAAATCTGCTTGGGCGTGTGTCTATTAATATGCCGAGTTGGCACCGGTGCTTGGCTCGGACTCGGCGAAAAGTCGGCGGTGCTTTGGCTTATTGGCAGGTCTGATCTAATTGCCGACCAAACGACACCAAAAAGAATCGCGCCAAAAATCATGCCGATCAGAATGGCATTGATCAATAATTGAACAGGATTTCGCTCGACATATTCCTGCCAGCTACGTTTTCCAGCCCTCCATGCGGTCGCCCCCTTTCCTCTCAACGAAGGAATGAAAAGACATATCGCAACCACTACCAAGATTATCGCGAGCGTGGGGTTCTTATAGTCGCTAATTTGGAGAGCGACGTTTAGAAGAGTAACTGCGATTGCTCCAAGCCTCCAACGCTGACCCGTCGTGGGCGGACGCGGTTCCGTAGAGGAAATCTCGTCCGTTCGTTTGAGGCCTTCAGGCGTCAGCTCGAATGCCCAAGCTAAAACTAGCGCAATCGGAAATCCGAGCAGGAGCAAGAGAATCACAGCTCGCGCGACCCAGTGCGGAATCTCGAAAATCGGGAGTAACTGCGTCGCGATTTGGATGATCAACCACGCGACAACGGCGTATGCCGTGGCAACCCTATAGACGTTGCGCCGCCTGAGCTGGTCGAAGAAGTCATGGGGGTCCATTCTAGGTAGGCCGATTCGAGATTGCGCTGACCCTTCACAGGAAATATCGGAACGGATCGTTATTAGCAACTCATGTCAAAATAAACGCCTGTATTCCTCGGGCTGACGCTTCCGCCAGTAGCGGATCGCCGCGCTCACGGCCATGAAGCTCGGGTCGGCCTGCTCGTAGTCGATCAGTTCTTCTTCGGCGGCGCCGGCGCTGCGCAGCTCATTGGCGACGAAGCCGGCAAAAGCGGGCTTCAATTTTTCTTCGTCGTCGCCGGCGCGGAGGCGATCGCGGAACCAGATCGGCCAACGGCGCACGCGCTCCTCGAGAGCGTCGAGATGCGGGGCGATCTCGCCTTCGACAAGGCCGAAATGCGGCAGATAGAGCTTCGCGGGATTCAAGGCGCGGATTCTGGCTATCGATTCCAGCCACGCTTCGATGTCCAACTCTGGCGGAACGAACGGCGGAATGGGTGGACCGCCGCCCAGCCGCACTCCCGCTACGTCGCCACCGAAAACGGTGTCGCCCCAGTGATAGATATGATGATGACTGGCGTGGCCCGGAGTCGCGAGCGCGCGAATATCAAACTGGCCGGCGCGGACCACGTCATTGTCCTCCAAAACTCGAACGCGCTCTGCCGGCACCGCGTCGATCTTTCCCCAAAGCCGCTCCATTTGGTCGCCGTAAAGCCGGGTGGCGGAAGCGACCAGCCTGGCCGGATCGATCAGGTGCGGCGCGCCGCGCGGGTGGACGTAGATCGTCGCGCCCAGCTGCGCGAAACGCCAGGCCGCGCCGGCATGATCGAAATGAATGTGGCTGAGGAAAACGTGGCGGACATCCTGGAGACTGAAACCTCTCTCGGGAAGTTGCGCGGCCACAGTTTCGAAAGTCGACTCCGGCCCGGTGTCGAAAAGAATCAGGCCATCATCGTTCTCGAGCACAGTCGCGGCGATGATGCCGCGCCGGCCAAGATGCTGGGTGTCCAGAATGTGGATCATGTGGCTATGTAAATCGGTGGGGTAGGGACGCCGCGCTGCGGCGTCCGCCTCCGAGCGCTGACCCAGCATATTGCGCTGAAACCCGTCGGACGGCGCAGCGCGCCGTCCCTACCGACAGAACCCTGCATCACGGCCCTTCTCCTCTCGGAGACAAACTCGGGCGCGGATTCTTCGGAGCGAGGCCCCGCGCAGTGCGCGGTTCGAATTTATCGACGCTGAGCCAATGCTTTTGCCGGACGGCGTAGAACGGAAAGGCGACCACCGTTCTCGCTGTCGCCCTGCTCAAGCGCAGCAGCCGCGGCCCCTTCGAGGGCTCGAGAATGTAGGTGAACTGAAACGTGGTGACGCGCGCCAGCACCCAAAACAACTGGCAGGGCGATTGCAACGCCGCTTCCGCCTTCAGGATGATGAAGTCGCTCCGGCTCACCCAGATTTTCCCAGCGAGCAGACCGAAGAAACGCTCTTCGCGCGACCTTGTGTTTTGTCGCGGCTTCGGCTGAAAGGCGAGCACGTAGGCGCCCTCGCCCGCCACGTTTTCATCCGGCAGCCGCTTCCAATTGTAGCGGTCCCGCAGGTTGTATTTCCGCACCGCTTCCACCGCGGACTCGGCCTGGTTTTTTTCTTCCTCCCGGGATTTCGACTTCGCCGACGGGCTCGCAGAGGAAGAAGAAGCGGGAGAGGAAGAGCTTTCGGCTTTGAAGAAGGAGAGCTTTCCTTCCATGCGCTCGGCGGTGTATTCGAGCGGCCGGGAATCCCCTGGACGCACGATCGATTGCCAGGTCCCGCGCGCCACGACCTTGCCAGCGCTGTCCAACTGATGGGTCGTGAGCGTTTGATAATATTGCCAGTCGCGCAAGGCGGCGCGCTGGGCGTCGAAGGAGCTTAAGGCGCGGTCGAAAATTTCCAGCGGAGCCAGGTCCTTTTCCTGCGCGACGGCGTTCAGCGAAAAGATGAGCGCAAAGAAGAAAACGAAAAGATTCGAAGCGAGACGAGATCGGCGCATGGCAGAGAAAATTTAGCGGAGCTTGTCGCGCGGAATGCCGCGTTGCGTGACCAAATAAACGGCGAAGCTGCCGAGCCAATGTCCGCCCTCGTAGTGGGCGCCGGTCACAGCCGCCAGGCCGGCGCGGCGATGCGCGTCGGCTGCCGCCACCAGCGCGGGCCGGCGCGCGTCGTCCGCGGGAAGGCCGGAGACGATGCCTTCAAGCATCCAGGCCCGGCTCAGATTCAATCCGTCGAGATGGGCCAGCTTTGGATCGCTTGGGTCGGGTGAAACGGCGACCGCCAGCCAATCGGCCCTGGCCGTGGATGGAATTTTCGGCATAAAATCGCGCAACCATTTCGCAAATTCCGCCGGCGGCAGGACGCGGCGCGTTGCGTCCGCTTCACCGAGACAGGGCGAAAGGAAATCTTCGCCGGAGGGCTCGTAGTTGAGCGCACAATCTTTGTCCCCGAGATAGAATTGCCGCGTCTTCGCGGTGAGCAGTTTGGCGAACTCTTCGTTGCCGGTGACGCGCGCATAATCGAGCATCAGGCCGAGCGCGAAGGCGGATTGATTATGCTCGCCGATCCGCACCGGGTGCGAAAGCTTCGGCAGCCAGGTCTTCAACCGCTCGAGCGTCGCATCTTCCAGCGGACGCAAACTCGCCAGCATCTCCCGCGCTTGCTCGTTATCCCATTCGCGCAGCTCGGCGATCAGTTGGAGAAGCCACGCCAGCCCGTAAGGCCGCTCAAAGCTGGCCCGGCCGGTCCCGCGCAGATAGGCCGCTTCCTGCTTCAGGTTTTCCGCCGTGAGACTCTTGCGCAATGCTTCGCGCGCCGGTTTGGCAAACGGCGCCTCGGGGAAAGTCTTCGCCAAACGGACCAGCAGCCAGTGCCCATGCACGGACGAATGCCAGTCGTAGCAGCCGGAGAAAGCCGGCGTCAATTTTCGCGGGGGCGCGACATCGGCGTCGCTGTTCAAGACGTGGCTGATCTTGTTCGGATATTCCTTGCCGACACAGCCGAGCGCGAGATTCGCGAAACGTTCCGCCGCCGCCGCGTCGAACTTCGGAGCCGCCTCCTCGGCCGTGAGCGCGGCTGGAAGCAAAATGAGCGAAATCCAACTAAGAACTTTCATCGTTTCCCGGCACTGTAGCGCAATTCTCTCTCGCCAGCGCACCTCACCGCAATACGGCCTTGACCCCATCTGCCGAGATTCGCCAATCTTGTCGCGGCGAAGCGTCTCAGGCTTCTGAATCTCAACCTTCGATATCGTATGAAAAAGACCACCTCCGTTGCACTCCTCGCCGCTGTCGCGGCGCTTGGCTCATTTGCGTTTGCCGCCGACGAAAAACCAAAGGATCACGCCGCCGCCAGTGCCGAGCACGTCATGATCGCCCCCGGCGACCTGAAGTGGAGTGACGGCCCGGCGGGCCTGCCGGCCGGCGCGAAAATCGCGGTGGTCTCCGGAGACCGGACAAAAGCGGGATTGTTTACCATCCGTCTGGAGTTTCCCGCCGGATTCAAAGTCCCGCCCCACACACATCCCGTCGCGGAACATGTCACGGTCATTTCCGGGACGCTTAATCTCGGGTCCGGCCCGAAGTTCGACGAAACCGCCACGCACGAAATGACCGCAGGCTCCTTCGCCGCCATGCCGGCTGGAATGCAGCATTTCGCCCATACGAAAACCGGATGCGTCCTGCAAGTCCACGCCATGGGCCCGTTCGAGATTAAGTACGTCAATCCCGCGGACGACCCGCGCCAGGCGAAGAAGTAAGTGTTGGGGAGCGCAGGCTGCCAGCCTGCACTAGTCGGCAGCCTGCCGGCTACAGTTTGCTCCTCGTTCCCAAACTCTGTTTGGGAATGCCGATGTCTTGGCAACTCTGTTGCTCCTCGTCGCGAAACAGAGTTTCGAAAACCAAGTGCGTTCCCAAACAGAGTTTGGGAACGAGAGCAAGACGGAGTTGCTACGGCGCCTCGGCAGGCTGGCGGCCTGCGCTCCCCAGATCATATATACGCCCTGACAAATAAGATCTTGACATACATATGCGCGCTTACGTATATGTTGTCCGGTGAAGAAAACGAATCCTGTCCAGCCGGAATTGCTCTTTAAGACGCTGTCGGATCCCACCCGGCTCCGCCTGCTGAACCTGCTCGCCGACGACGAGGTCTGCGTCTGCGATCTCCATGGCACCCTTGGGCTCGATCAACCGAAGGTCTCGCGCCATCTCGCCCAGTTGCGGCGAGCCGGCCTGGTGGATGCGGAGCGAGACGGGAAATGGATGCACTACCGCCTCGCCCGTCACGGCGATCCGCTCGTCCGCAACGTCCTCGAGGGACTGCGCGCCTGGATGCGTCAGCATCCGCGCTTGAATTCGGAACGGGGACGGCTCGGAAAAGTTTGCTGCCAAAACGACAAGACAAAAGGAAGACAAAGGAAAACATCATGACGACTAAGGAATTCATTGCCGCGTTGCGGAA
>DASQLH010000259.1:0-2853 GCA_035630155.1 Chthoniobacterales bacterium | reverse complement strand
TCAAATTCCTTCTCAGTCGGAATCGGCGTAAACTTGACCACGGTGGCCTGCTCCAGGATTTCATCCGAGATTTCATCTGCGTTTGCCCATTTGATCTCTGGTTTCTGGTCCGTGGTTTCGCCTTCTTCCTCACTCTCGCTTTCCTCCCCATCAGTCCTTTCGTTATCGCCTTCCGAGGAGGATTCCTCCGTGCTCTCCTCCGAGGATGATTCCTCTTCCGCCGACGTCTCGCTCTTGGCCGGTTCCCGCTTGGGGAGAAGGTAAACGTGCAGCGCCTTGGCCAGCTCCGCGGTGCTGATGTCGCTGCTGGTTACGATGTTGAGGATCTGGTCCGGCTCGCCCTCCTTGTTGCGCACAATGCTGCTGTCGATGGTTCCGATTTGAAACGCGGTCGCTTTCGAGGGGATCTGGGTTTTCTGCTCCACCGTGTCATGCAATTCCGCGCCGCCCTGGGCCGGACGGAGCCCGTCCCGCAGCGTTAGCCGCATCCAATCTTCCTCGGCCGGAAGAACGATGGGGGAGCTGCGCACGAAAGCCTGCCGGTTGTGGAGGCCGTAGGTGATGGCGAAATGCGGAGCTGGATCGCCCGTCGGGAACACATTCGAGCCGCCCACCATGCTGAGGGCCACGAATTTCTCCAGCTGGCCCGGCTCCACTGGATGGCTCAGGACGATGGTGGCGAGGACCCGCTGCACGCCCGGCTCTTTCGCGTCTTCGTTGAGCGTCAAGTCCTTCAGCTCCGCCTTGAACGGCGGCGTGCTCACGTCGTATTCAAGCTTCTCCATGCGCACCTGCGCGGGAAAAAATTCCCTGTCGAAAATGATGCGGAACTTGCGCTCTGCCGGCCAATCCTGCGCGGGCGCGAACGAAAGCTTGCGATCGTTGATCCACTTCCACGCGCCGGCGGCCGGCGGATCGAGCCGGACACGCTGGAGTGTTGGATTTTTCAGGTCTTCCAGGCGCGCCGCGGATTCGCTGAAATCGATCGTGAGCGGGGGAAACTTCAGTTCCTTGTCGAGCGGCGTAACGGGAATGGGCGCGACTTGCGCGGTGACCATGTGCGGCTTCGGCCGGCTTTGATACCAACGCCAGGTTCGGACCGAAGTCCCGGCGATCACGAAGGCCAGAAACACGATGACCGCGGCGAGAAGAGGATGTCCCCGGCGGAAGAGCACCACGCGCGCGAATCCGCGTTGCAGCCAGTAGGGTGGTTTCCAGGAAAGCTGGCCAAAGGCCGTGCGAAAAATCTTTCTCAGCCACCGGGCCAGCCAGGCGAACGGGCGAATCACGAGCCACAAAACATTGAGCATATAGGGTGCGTCCTTTACGGCGCTGACTGAGAGACGTTCAGTCGCACGGCTCTTGCAGGCGTCCGTCAGACGCTATCTGGCTGGCTCAATTCATGGAAGAATGAACTGCTTTCCTGTAGCCGCGCGCCGTGCCTGCCACGCCGAAGCGACGCGAAGGCGGGTGGGCGGCGCGATTTCCCGCAGCGTCTGCTCTCACGCTTCGCACAGCGAAGCGGAGGGGCGGCAGCTCGACTTCCACCTTGAATGACCGTATGCGAAACCTAACCTGAGGTGATGAAAACAGCGTCAATCCGTGTGCTCTCGATTGACGCTTCCTTACGGAACACGGGCGTGGCCGTAGTCGATGCCAACGGAGGGAAACCGCGCGCGCTTTATTTTGGCGTCATTCATAACGCCAATACGCTTCGCCCTTCTTCCTGCCTCGTCGCGATCCGCGATCGGCTCGCGGAATTGATCCATAAGCATGAGCCGGATTGTTGTGCGCTCGAATCGGTCATCTACGTCCAGAGTTACAAGACCGCGATTGCGCTCGGGGCTGCGCGAGGCGCCGCCATTCTTGCCGCGGCGGAGCGGGGCCTGCCTGTTTTTGAATACGCGCCGACGCGGATCAAGCAGGCGACAGTCGGCCGCGGCAGCGCGGACAAGAGCCAGGTAGCATTCATGATTCGCGCGCTGCTTGGATTAACCGAAACGCCGGGACCCGATGAAGCGGATGCGCTCGCGATCGGGTTGACGCACTTGCGTTCACAGGAGGCGGCGCGCCTCGGCGTGCCGGGCGGAACGCAGATATGAGTCGCGGCGAGTTAGCCATTCGCTGGCTTGGACGCGTCAGCTTTGCCGACGCGCTCCAATTGCAGGAGACGCTGGTCGCGGAGAAGCGCACCGATGGTGGGTTAGCCGACCAGCTGCTGTTATTGGAACACGAACCTGTTTACACGATCGGTCGCACCCCCGATCAATCGAGTTTGCGCGGCGAAAGCCATCTGCCGCATCCGCTTTTCCCAATCAATCGCGGAGGACAGGCCACTTTCCACGGACCTGGCCAGTTGATCGGCTATCCAATTATCGACCTGCGCAAATACGGGCAGGACCTCCATCGCTATCTGAGGTGGCTGGAAGAGCTCTTGATTGAAACCTTGGCTGTGGTCGGGATCGCCGCCGCGACCCGGCAAGGTTTGACCGGCGTCTGGGTTGAAGACCGCAAGATTGCCTCGATCGGCGTGGGCGTCCGGCATTGGATCACCATGCACGGATTCGCGTTGAACGTTGGCGGAGACCTCACGCCCTTCGACCACATAGTGCCGTGCGGCATCGCGAACGTGACGATGACCTCGATTGAAAGAGAGACCGCAACAAATCGATCCGTTTTGGAAGTCGCCTCGGTAGTGGAAGAAATTGCGCGGCGGCGGATCGGCGAGTTGCGAACGCAGGAAGCTTCAGTGCTGGACGCCGCGCCTAAGTGATCTTCATTTGAGCCATGGCTATTCCGCTCGAAGACAATGTTTCCGATATCATTGGGAAAGCGCAGCGCGGTCTCGGAATC
>DASQLH010000258.1:0-11794 GCA_035630155.1 Chthoniobacterales bacterium | reverse complement strand
TAACAATTGATCCACATTTTCAGCAATACGGCGTCGAAATCGTTTCCTGAGCGGCAACGATCCGTTTCACCGCAACGTGACCGAGCGCGAGGCGGACCGGCCGTGATCGTCCAGAGCGGTGAGCTGGTAGACGCCGGGCGTAGGTTTCCAGCAGAGAACTTCACGCGCGTCGCAGGCGCCGAGGAAGGTTTTATCGGCAAACCAGTAGAGCTTCCGAACGCCGCTCTCGGTTTCGGCGCGAAGAGGGATGCCGGCAGTATTCGCGGAAGAATGGGAGAGGGTCATTACGCTCGCGGGCAATGTGATTTTCGGGGCGTGCCCGCCGCGCGCGAGGAGGTCGTTCTCCATCGTCGGCAGAAATGGCGGCGGCACGCGACGCGGGACTCCGGCGCGCTCAAAAAGACCCAGCAAATCCGATGGCCAAAATTCGTAGACTTCGCGCTTCAAGGCGCGCAATCCATCATCCTGCGCGACACGCAGGCCAGTCGTCGCATCCACCAGAATTTCGCGATGCACGTCACAGTTGGCGATCGGTGAAATTCCGGGAACAAACCAGCTCTCGGTGCGATGAGGGCAGGACGCAGTCGGCAATTGACCGGAGACGGCGCAAAACTCGACGCGTTTCAGGTTCAATCCCGGCGCGGGCAGGTGAGGCTCGGCGCGGGACGGCCGAGTTGCGCGTAAGCCATCGATCATTTGAAAGAGCAGGGGCGCGGCAGCCGTACGTCCGATGAAGGCCGAGTTTCGCTTCCCGTCGAAATTCCCGATCCAAAACGCGAGCACGTAACGATCGAAGACGGCGATCGACCAGGCATCGCGGAATCCGTGCGACGTGCCCGTCTTCCAGAAGACCTGCGAGTACCGAGCGGAATCGGAGTCGGTCATTCCCGGACGCGGAATTTTCCCGAGCATGTCGAGGGTAAGGAAGGCAGCTTCGGGACTGACCAGCCGGAGACTTGTCGGCGGTGTGGGTTCGTTGACAAGACGGCGAAGCGATTGGAGCAGTCCGCCATTGGCCAGCGCCGCATACAAACGCACCAGGTCTTCCATCGTCACTTCCGCTCCGCCGAGAGGCAGCGAGAGCCCGTAGTGCGATGCGGGCTTCGGCAGAGAGACATTGGCGTTGCGAAGAAATTCGTAGAACGTCGGATGCGCTAATTCCGACGCGAGCGTCACCGCGGGGACATTGCGGCTACGCGCGAGCGCGTCGGACGCTCGAATCGGCCCGAGGAAATCCCGATCGAAATTCTCCGGATTGTAATCTCCGAAGCTGTGGGGCGCGTCCTTGAGCAGGGTGAGGGGATGAATTCGCCCCTGATCGAGCGCGAGCGCGTAAACGAACGGTTTCAACGTGGAACCGGGCGAGCGCGGCCGGCGGGTTCCGTCGACCTGGCCCTGGATTTCCGGCTTGGAAAAATCGGAGGAGCCGGCCTGGGCCAGGACCTCCATCGTCTTGAAATCGATCAGCAACGCCGAGGCGTTTTCGATTCCGCGCTGGCGGTTTTGCGCAACGTAATCGGCTACTCGCTTCTCCAGCATTTGTTGCAGCGAAAGGTCGAGCGTGGTCAGCAATTCCGATCCGGTGGTCTTGAGTTCAAGAACGCTCTGAACGAAGTGCGGCGCGGTGAGCGGCGCCCGTGTGCGAGCTTCCGCGCGAAAAGTCAGCGCCGGCGTCTCCTGTTCTCCCGCTCGAGAGTACCACCGCTGTTGCGCGGCGGTCAGCCGTTCGTTTTCACGGCCACTGGTCAGGGCTCGCCTCGTCGGGCTTTGCGGAATGACGCTCAAGGCCACCGCTTCCGGTCCACTGATGCGCGCGGCCGTTTTTGAGAAATAGATTTCACTGGCGGCGCCGACGCCTTCGATGTTCCGGCCATAGGGAGCCAGGTTGAGATACGCTTCGAGGATTTGCGCCTTCGAATAATGACGCTCGAGCTCCAGCGCATACATGATTTGGCGAAGCTTGCCGGTAACCGTGCGCGTATGCAGATGGTAGCGGAGCCGCGCCAGTTGCATCGTGATCGTTGAAGCGCCGGCGCGTGTGCCTTTGGAGACGGCGAAATTCCAGGCCGCTCGGACAAGCGACACTGGATTAACTCCGGGATGTTTTTCGTAATATTTGTCTTCAAAACGCACCGTCGCGTCGATCAGCGCGGGCGAAATCTCCTTCAGCGGTGTCCAGATCCGGTATTTCTGGTCGGCCGTCAGGGTGATGCGAAGGACGTTGCCATTTCGATCCCGGACCCGAGTCGAAAAATCGATCCCCTCGAGCAAAGGCGGCTTTGGAAGAGCGAGCCAGACGGCTGCGAGCGCCATCGCAAAGAACATAAGACGACGCAGCCAACCAAGGAGCGGCGGTCTCCAGACCGCCGATTTAAATAGGTCGGCGATTTCGAAATCGCCGCTCCTTGATGCTTTGCCTGCCGCGAACTTCTTCACTTCGTCACGCTGATCTTTCCGCCGAGGCCGCGTCCCTTCACATTCCGGTCGTACATCGATTCCGCGAAGACGGGCGGCACGACGAAATTGCCGCGATTACACGACTTGATCTGATAAGTGATCTCCAGCGTCTCGGTCGGCACCGTCGCGTAAAAGACAGCGCGATCCTCGCGCACTTCGACATAATCGACGCCGTTAATGGACGAGATGCCCGGCGCCAAGGACGTGCTGACAACTTCAAAGCCACCCGGCAGCAGGTCGACCAGGGCGACATTGGTAATCGATTCGGGCCGCAAGCTGCGGATGCGCAGTTTGACGGTTACCACTTCGCCCAACGGCGTCGTCGTGACCGGCTTGTTCGATTTGTCCAACAGCTCGCGATAAACTTCCAAGCCATCCGTGATCGCTTTGTTCGAAATCTGGCGATCGAACCCGGCTTCCACGACCTGGTAAAATGCGCCGAGCGGATTCAACGCCGGATTGCTGCGGAATCGAAGCCCCGCGGCTTCGCCCGAAAAATTCGCGCGTTGCAATAGCTTTTTCCCGCTGCCCAGGACCACCTCTTTTTTGGCCTTGTCGATCTCCGCGATGGTCAGCTCCGGCGGATTTTGCGCGATGACGCGCGAATACGATTTCAGCGCGAGCACCGCGTAGGCAGCCGAGAGCGTATTGAAGCCGCCTTCGCTGATGGGACGCAGGATGTTCTCAAACTCCGCCGCCGAAAGCTTCTTCAGCCGCTCCGGAAACTCGCGCGCGAGAACGGCGATGTATTGGGCGTCGGCGCCAAGTGGCTGGTAGAAATCCGTCACGCTCGCTTTGTCATGCTGACCGATGCGATATGACGCAATCAACTTCAGCGCCTCGTCTTCCTTGCGCAAAATATGGAGCGCGCCGGCGAGATACACCCCAGTCAGCTCGGCCGGCCATTCCTTCGCGAAATTTTTGTCGAGGTATTCGCGGAGGTTGAGAATGTAATTCGTCGTGACGACACCTTCCCGGCTGAGGAGGTAAATGGCGTAGGCGATCGTGCGAGCGTCGTCCAGACCCGACGGCTCCTTCGCCACCATCGCCTGCAAATTGCGCAGGCCGCTTGCCGACATCTCTGCCGGCGGCGCGAACCCGGCCGCCTTCGCCTCCACCAGAAAATGCATCGCATAAACCGACATAAAGCTAATCGCCTGGCCCTTTTCCGGCGCCCAATAACCAAAGTTGCCCTGGTCGTTTTGCCGCCGGCGCAGAATCGCGAAGACATTCTCGAGCTGCGCGTTCACCTCGTTCCTGGGCAATCCGAAGTCGGCTTCGTCGGCCAGGACGAGCCGGCAAAACGCGGCGCTGGTGATTTGCTCGCTGCAACCGTGCGGGAAGTCCTTCAGATACACGTCCAGGCCGTGCGCCAGGCCGAGAGGCAGCGCCGAGACCGCGGCCGTGAGCTTGCGGAACTCCGGATACATCTCGCGCGTCACGGAAACCTCCGCGTTGGTCTTGGTGAAACTGCTGCTCCGGACCTGCGTCATATAGGTCATCGGCGGGCGGACGCTAATGGTAGAGCGCAGCCGTGTTTCCTGGCCGCCGGTGCTCGCGACGAAGGTGACCGCGCCTGAGCCGAGCTTGTCATTCACCCGGACTGAGAACGTGGTGGTTTGCTCGCGTCCTTCCGCGATCTTCAGAGTTTGCGAGGGAGTCTTCTCGATCTGCAAATGCTCCGAGCTTTCCACGCGAATCTGTATCTCGGCGTTTTCGCCGGAGCCATCGACATTGTTGGCGACGGTCACGCCTACTTCAAATTCATCGCCCGGCGCCGCGAGGACCGGCACGCTCGGGGTGATCACGAATGGACCGCGAATGATCGGGTTCTGCTCTGCCGCGCCGGTTGCGTCGTCAGCCACCGCCACGGCCATTACCGTCAACGTGCCGCTGAAGTAATCGGGCACGTCGTAAACGACTTCGCGCTGCGTCTGGTCGGCATCGATGATTCCCGACCAGAACACCACCGGCTTCTCGGTGACGCGCTTGAACGGATTCAATTGCTTCGCGTTTTCGCCATCGCCGCCGAACGCAGAAACCGAGCGAAGATTCGAGAACTCGGGCATGATCAAGTCCACGATCTGCGCGGTCTCGACGCCGAGCGCGCATTTCCGGAAGAAGAACCCGAGGGGATCCGGCAGCTTGTAATCGCTCACCTGAAGGATGCCCTGGTCGACCGCGAAGATCGCGATCTTCGAGGGCCGGTCAGTCTTGTATTTGATGTGAAGCGGCTCTCCCGGCTTCGCCATCTTGGCGGTCTCAAGTTCGACCTTCAGCCGCCGTTTCTCGATGTTCGCCATGAACGGCACCACTCCGTAACTGAGCGGGCTTGTGAAGATTTCCTTCGAATCGAGCGCGCGTATGAGCGCCACGTTGATGTAGCCGCTGCCCTCGAAGCCATCCGGCACTTTGATCCGTTGCACACTGCTGGCCGCGTCGGTTTTGAACCAGTGTTGCGCGTAAACCTTGTCGCGCTCGATGGTGATGAGGCCGCTTCCGGCGTAGGGCGCGGTGATGCTGATCTCGACTTCCTCGCCCGTGTTGTATTGGGTGCGCGCGAGCTTCACCTGCAGTTCCGAGTTTTTGTCGAGCGCGCGTTTGACGATGCCGCGGCCCACCACGGAAAAGCGGACTCGGCTTATCCTGCGGTCACCTTTATCGCGCAACTCGACGACATAATCGCCCGGCTCCTCCGTCGGCAGTTGGTAGCGCAACCCGTCTGCGCCGATCGCGATCTTCTCGGTTTTCGCGACCCGCTCCTTCAACACCGATTCGTAGCCATAACTGCCGTTTTCCTTTTTCGTGACGACCGAGACGTATTCCTGCGCAATGACATTCAGCGTCACGTCCTCCAGGGGAATCTTCTTGAGCTGCGGATCGACCGCGAGGAGATCGACCGCCCGCGGCGTGGTCGCGTTGATGTAACGCAGATCGCCGTCGCTTTTATATCCGACCACGTAAGGCAACGCGGAGACCAGCGCAGAGGCCTGGCCGGTGATGCTTCGTCCGCCTTCTCCCTCGAAGGCCTCGGCAAAGAAGCGCATCGAGTAGGTTGCGTCGGCAAACCGGTCGAGCTGCAGGTCGAGCTCCGCATGCCCCTCCTCATCGGTATTCTGTTCGCCGAGATCGACCGATTCTGCCTGCCTCGCCTCCTTCTCATCCAGGAGCGGATCGTAAAAGCTGTACTCTTTGAATTCCGGGAACGAAAACGACGCCGGCGAAAGCTCGACTTTGCTTTTGATTCGCCGGTCGCTCGCCGGCGTGCCGTAGAGATTAGCCAGGGCAATCGACGCTTTCATTTCTTTCGGATCAACCCAGCCCCGCGGCGAAGTCTTGGAAAGCCGCGTCTCGATCTTCATCCGGTCGGGGAGGAACTCCTTCACGTTGACAGTGGTCGAGCCGAGCAGCGTGGATCGCTTATCGTTCTTCACCAAATAGACGTTGATCGTGTATTCGCCGGTCGGTGATTCATACGCGGTCTTGTAATTGACCTCCGTGAAACCGACCGCCGGCAGCGCGAGCTTCTTGGTCTGCACTTTGAGATCGCGCGCATCGACCACTTCAGTCTCGATCGGCAAACCGGCGAGACGGCCTGACCAATTGCGCTGCTTAATGACCAGCCCGATGTGCATTTCGTCGCCCGGGCGGTAAACGCCGCGATCCGTGAAAACGAAAGCGTCCAGGTCTTCCGCCAGGACTTTCTCCACGCCGTCGATATCGAAGCGGGAGAAATTCAGCATCCGATCATCGCGCGCGTACGGAATGAAGCTGATGTCCTCGCCGAGCCGCGCGACGTAAGCGACCGCCTTCTTCTCGTGCTCGTTTTTCTCGACGGAGGCGAAGCTGGCGCGCCCGTCCGGCGAGGTCTTCGCGCTTTGCACCGGGATCCCGTTGCGGCCGAGAATCTCCACGGTCACGCCACCGATCGGCTGCCCGGTTTTGATCGAGACCACGAAAACGTCGCTCGTCTGGTCCGCGTTCTTCTTCACGAGCAAGCCAAGATCGCTGACCAGGATGAACCGGGTGGCGGTGACGTTCTTGATGAACTTCTTCGCCACCGGATCCCAGGCGCGCGCGGTCAGGAAGAACAGGCCTCGCTCGCTGCCACCGTCGGCCGGTTTTTGCAGATACTGCGCGAAATCGAAGGCCGAATAGTTGGCCTTCCATTTGTTTTGCAGCGCGATTGCTTGGTCTTCGCGCGCGATGCGCGAAATGTTGTCCTGATCGAAGGAAGCGTTCTTGAATTCCGGCGCCTGGAATTCGCCTTCCGTCTGGCTGACGAGGTGATTGATTTGCGTCGAGAGGACACGATCGATCTCGAACTTGATCACGGCAACGCCGCGCGACCGAATCGAAAGTTTGCGCTCGCCACCGAGCGCCAGCAGGCCGCCGTCGCCCTGGATTTCCACCTCCTGGGGCAGCTCGGCGGGTATGACGATGTTCGCGTGGTTTTCGGCCAGCTCGTAACCGCTGCGCGCCTTTAAGCCCTTATCGACGCGCACATAAAGCTGCCCGTCGCCTTCGAGCCGGAATTTGAAATGGTGATTGCGATCAAACTCTTTCTCGGTCGGGATCGGCGTGACTTTGACGATGGTCGCCTTCTCCAGAATTTCCTCCGTGATTTCGTCGGCATTGGCCCACTTGATTTCCGGTTTCTTCTCGGTGGATTCGCTTTCTCCTTCACTGTCACTTTCCTCGCCATCCGTTCTTTCACTGTCGTCCTCCGAGGAAGATTCCTCCGTGCTCTCTTCGGAGCTCGATTCTTCTTCCTCCGAAGTCTCGTTCGTTGCCGGCTCGCGTTTGGGCAAAAGGTAAACGTGCAGCGCCTTGGCCAGCTCCGGGGTGCTGATGTCGCTGCTGGTTACGATGTTGAGAATCTGGTCCGGCTCGCCCTCTTTGTTGCGCACAATGCTGCTGTCGATGGTTCCGATTTGAAACGCGGTGGCTTTCGAAGGGATCTGCGTTTTCTGCTCGACGGTGTCATGCAGCTCCGCGCCGCCCTGGGCCGGGCGGAGCCCGTCCCGCAGAGTCAACCGCATCCAGTCTTCCTCGGCCGGAAGAACAATGGGGGAGCTGCGCACGAAAGCCTGCCGGTTGTGGAGGCCGTAGGTGATGGCGAAATGCGGTGCCGAATCGCCCGGCGGGAACACACTCGAGCCGCCCACCATGCTGAGGGCCACAAATTTTTCGAGCTGGCCCGGCTCCACTGGATGGCTCAGGACGATCGTGGCGAGGACGCGCTGCACGCCCGGCTCTTTCGCGTCCTCGTTGAGCGTCAGGTCTTTCAGTTCCGCCTTGAACGGCGGCGTGCTCACGTCGTATTCAAGCTTCTCCATGCGCACTTGCGCGGGGAAAAACTCCCTGTCGAAAATGATGCGGAACTTGCGCTCCGCCGGCCAATCCTGCGCGGGCGCGAACGAAAGCTTCCGATCGTTGATCCACTTCCACGCGCCGGCTGCGGGCGGATCGAGCCGGACACGCTGAAGCGTTGGATTTTTCAGGTCCTCCAGGCGCGCCGCCGATTCGCTAAAATCGATCGTGAGCGGAGGAAACTTCAGTTCCTTGTCGAGCGGCGTAACGGGAATGGGCGCGACCTGCGCGGTGACCATGTGCGGCTTCGGCCGGCTTTGATACCAACGCCAGGTTCGGACCGAAGTCCCCGCGATCACGAACGCCAGAAACACAATGACTGCGGCGAGCAGAGGATGTCCCCGGCGGAAGAGCACGACGCGCGCGAATCCGCGTTGCAGCCAATAGGGTGGTTTCCAGGAGAGCTGGCCAAAGGCCGTGCGAAAAATCTTTCTCAACCACCGTGCCAGCCAGGCGAACGGGCGAATCAAGAGCCACAAAACATTGAGCATATAGGGTGCGTCCTTTACGGCGCTGACTGAGAGACGTTCAGTCGCACGGCTCTTGCAGGCGTCCGTCAGACGCTATCTGGCGCGCTCAATTCAGGGAAGAATGAACTGCTTTTCGCCCGGCAAATTCAGGTTTTTCGGCTAGCTTGAAAACACGATGGACAAGGTGCGTGGGAAAAACATTTTGATTACCGGCGCGTCCCAGGGCCTGGGCCGTGAGCTCGCGCTGCGTTTTGCGCGCGAAGGCGCCGCGGCGCTCTCGCTGGTGGCTCGGCACGCCGATGCGCTCGGGAGGGTTCGAGACGAACTTTGCAAAATCGCGCCCGACACAAGAGTGGTCTCGATCGAAGCGGACGTGAGCAAGCCGAAGGACATCGAGCGTTTGATCGCGACGACGCTGGATGCGTTTGGCGGGCGGCTCGATGTGCTCGTTAACAACGCCTCGACCATCGGCCCGTCGCCGATGCCGTACCTGCTCGATTACCCGCTGGAGGATTTCCGAAATGTGCTCGACACGAATCTGATCGGGCCGTTTCTGATCACGAAAGGCACGTTGCCGGCGATGATTGAGAATGGTGGATCGATCATTAACGTATCGAGCGACGCGGGCTCGACCGGCTATCCGGGGTGGGGCGCCTACGGCATTTCCAAATTCGGCGTGGAGGGAATGTCGCAGACGTGGGCGTCTGAGCTGGAGGATACGGAGGTGCGGGTGAACTGGGTCGATCCCGGAAACATGAACACGGCGATGCACCGCGCCGCCGAACCCGAGGAAGATCCGAGCCAATGGACAAATCCCGGCGAGGTCACGGACGTTTTTGTTTTTCTGGCCAGCGACGAATCGAAGGGAGTCACCGGCAAGCGTTTTCAGGCGCAGGAGGATTGGAAGGCGGTCGCGTTGTCGTGAATGTGCGCGCATGACGGTGCATACTCTTTCCTTGTCATCCTGAGCGGAGCGCAATGAAGTCGAAGGACCTGAAGCTACTGCGTTTTGCTCTGCAAAACTTCGCTCAGGATGACAGAGTAGGCAGGACATCATGCCGCCATTCACTTTCACGTTACCGGATGAGTTGAGCGCGAAGGAGCCGCCGGAACGTCGCGGGTTGGGGCGTGACCAGGTTCGGCTGCTCGTCATCGAACGAAAAAGCGACGTCGTCAGCCATGCCAAATTCGAACAGCTCGGAGAGTTTCTGCGGACGGGCGATCTGCTGGTATTCAATTCCAGTCGCACGCTGCCCGCTGCGCTGGAAGCGTGTTGCACCAAACACGGGCCCTGCATTCAGGTGCGCCTCGCCCAGCATCTACCGGATGACTCCTGGCTCGCCCTTCTTGTTTGCAAGGCCGGCGACCCATTCGGCTGCGGCCTGCGATCTGGCATGCAGCTGGAGTTTACGGATGATCTCGCCGGTGAAGTCTTCGATCGCGATGCCCGAATTCCTCGGCTCTGGAAAATCCGCTTTTCCAAAACGGGGACTGAATTGATCGATTTGATTTATCGCATCGGTGAACCGGTCCGATACGAATACGTTTCGGCGCCCTGGGACCTGAGTTATTACCAGACTGTTTACGCGAAGGAACCGGGCTCGGCCGAGATGCCGTCAGCCGGGCGAGCTTTCACCTGGAAATCGCTCTTCGACCTTCGCCGCCGGGGGATTGATTTCGCCTACCTCATTTTGCACACCGGCCTCTCTTCGTATCTGGACGATGAGCTCGATCGCACGCAGCCCGCCTCGGAGGAGGAATATTTCTTGAGCGAAGCGGCTGGCGGAAAGATCAACGCCACCCGCGAGTGCGGCGATCGGGTGATTGCTGTGGGCACAACGGTCGTGCGAGCCCTCGAATCGATCGCTGACGCCAATGGCCGCGTCCTCCCTGCGCATGGCTACACGCGATTACATATTGCCGAGGGACACGAACTCAAAGCGGTCGATGGACTTCTCACCGGCCTGCACGAACCGAAGGCGAGCCATCTCGACCTCCTCAGCGCATTCGCGCCAGCGGAAAAAATTCATGCCGCCTATAACGAAGCGATTCAGCAACGATACCTCTGGCACGAGTTCGGCGATCTGAACCTGATTCTGTAGCCGCCGCCCTGTGGCGGCGCGGGATTCCGGCAACGTCTTCTCTCCCGCTTCGCACAGCGAATCGGCTACAGGTTGCGAGACTTCCACCTTGAATGGCCGTTTCCGAAACCTAACCTGAGGTAATGAAAACTGCGTCAATCCGTGTGCTCTCGATTGACGCTTCCTTGAGGAACACGGGCGTGGCCGTAGTCGATGCCAACGGAGGGAAACCGCGCGCGCTTTATTTTGGCGTCATTCATAACGCCAATACGCTTCGCCCTTCTTCCTGCCTTGTCGCGATTCGCGATCGGCTCGCGGAATTGATCCATAAGCATGAGCCGGATTGTTGTGCGCTCGAATCAGTCATTTATGTCCAGAGCTACAAGACCGCGATCGCGCTGGGTGCTGCCCGCGGTGCGGCCATCCTGGCGGCGGCGGAGCGGGGGCTGCCTGTTTTCGAATACGCGCCGACGCGGATCAAGCAAGCGACTGTCGGCCGCGGCAGCGCGGACAAGAGCCAGGTCGCGTTCATGATTCGCGCACTGCTTGGATTAACGGAGACGCCAGGACCAGACGAGGCCGACGCGCTGGCCATCGGCTTGACGCACTTGCGTTCACAGGAGGCGGCGCGTCTCGGCGTGCCGGGTGGAGCGCAGATATGAGTCGCGGCGAGTTAGCCACTCGCTGGCTTGGACGCGTCAGCTTTGCCGACGCACTCCAGTTGCAGGAGACGCTGGTCGCGGAGAAGCGCACCGATGGTGGTTTAGCCGACCAGCTGCTGTTATTGGAACATGAACCCGTTTACACGATCGGTCGCACCCCCAATCAATCGAGTCTGCGCGGCGAAAGCCATCTGCCGCATCCGCTTTTCCCGATCAATCGCGGGGGCCAGGCCACTTACCACGGGCCTGGCCAGTTGATCGGATATCCGATTATCGATTTGCGCAAACAGGGGCAGGACCTCCATCGCTATCTGAGGTGGCTGGAAGAACTCTTGATTGAAACCCTGGCTGAAGTCGGGATCGCCGCCGCGACCCGGCAAGGTTTGACCGGCGTCTGGGTTGAAGACCGCAAGATTGCCTCGATCGGCGTGGGCGTCCGGCATTGGATCACCATGCACGGATTCGCGCTGAACGTGTGTGGCGACCTCAAGCCCTTCGATCACATCGTGCCCTGCGGCATCGCGAACGTGACGATGACTTCGATTGAAAGGGAGACCGCAGCAGATCGCTCCGTTTTGGAAGTCGCCTCGGTAGTGGAAGAAACTGCGCAGCGGCGGATCGGCGAGTTGCGAACGCAGGAAGCTTCAGTGCTGGACGCCGCGCCTAAGTGATCTTCATTTGAGCCATGGCTATTCCGCTCGAAGACAATGTTTCCGATATCATTGGGAAAGCGCAGCGCGGTCTCGGAATC
>DASQLH010000257.1:0-2737 GCA_035630155.1 Chthoniobacterales bacterium | reverse complement strand
CGGGCAGCAACTGGAAACGCTTCCGCGCGTCCAGCGCGAAGCGGTGGAGCTGGCGTATTTCAAGGGGCTGAGCCAGCGCGAGATCGCGGCGACCACGCGGACGCCGCTGGGCACCGTCAAGACGCGGCTTCAGCTTGGGTTACGGAAGCTCACGCAGTGCGTCCGGCCGCTGCGGCACAAAACCTAGCCAGCGCTAACGTTTAGGGCGCCGGAGTTCCAAAGGGGTTTTTGGGGTGTTTTCGGGACTCCGGCAGGGCGCCTCAACTCCTGCTCATGATCATACTCATAATCCTTTTCTGAGTCGCCGCCATCAGACCAGGATTAGGATCATGATCAGGAGCATGAGCATGAAAGAAGTCGCCGAGTCTTAGACCAGGTCGCACGCATCCGCTGGCATCCAATGAGCATCCCGGCCTTCCCATTTCACATTGCAACCGATCGGGTTCGTGACGGGAACGCTAACGGGCTTGCCGGCGAGATGCTCCTCGAGCGCGCGCTCGAGATCGGCTGTCTTCGCTTTCTCGGCCTGGCGGGGACTGTCCACCGCGCGGCCGGTGTAAATGAGGCGCCGGTCGCGGTCGAAGACGTAGAAATGCGGGGTGCGCAGCGCCCCATAAGCACGCGCGATCTCCTGCGATTCGTCGTGTAGATAGAGCCACGGAAATTTGTGTTCGCGCATGCGCTCGATCATATGCGGAAAATCATCCTCGGCGTAAGTGTTGGCGCTGTTCGAATTGATCCCGACAAACCGCACGCCGCGCGGCGCAAACTTCCCGGCGGTCTTCCGCGTCGCTTCGTCCGAGCCGGTGACGTAAGGGCAATGATTACACGTGAAGAAAACGACCAGGACCGGGTCGCTCTTGAAATCATCCAAAGCATACGTTTTTCCATCCGTCGCCGGTAACCGAAAATCGGGGGCGCGGTCGCCGATTTGCAGGGTAAAGCTCATGCTCACTCCTTAGCGCCGCGAAGAGCGAATGCAAACCGCGCCGCGCATGCTAAGTTAGCCGACAATGGAAACGCCCAAGATCACCGCCTACCTGAAGACCACCTGCGGCTGGAGCGCCGGCGTGCGCGCCGTGCTCGCCAAATACAATCTTCCCTACACGGAAAAAGACATCATCCAGAACCCGGCTTTCCGCTGGGAAATGGAGAGCAAGACGGGCCAGCCCCTCTCGCCCTGTGTCGAGATCAACGACAAGATGCTAGCCGACGTGAGCGGCGACGAAGTGGAAGAGTATCTGCTCAGCCAGCAGCTCGTGCAGGCCAACGAGGCCGAGGCCGGGGTTCCGACCAACGCGCCTTGCGCTCATGAACAGCCTGACAGCGCGGTGAAGATGCGCCTTTGAGAAACGTTGAAGCATTGGAGCGTTAAACGGTTGCAGCGTTGTACTGTCTAACGCTGCAACTCTTCAACGCCTCAACGCTTTACTTTCTCAACAATGAAGCTTCTCGCTCGCGCTTCCCCAAAACGACGGAGCGGCCGCAAGGTCCGCGTCCCGTGGAAGCTGGCCCTCCTCGGCCTGCCAATCGTGGCGGTCTTCGGCGTGCTCTTTTTCTACGCGCTCTGGGCCCAGACGTACGACCTGAAAAAGGTCGGCGAAATGCCGGAACGGAACACCGTCTTCGACGTGGACGGCAAAATCTACAGCCGTCTGGCCGGCGCGAATCGCATTAACGTCGCGCTGAACGAGGTCTCGCCATTCTTCATCGACGCTTTGCTGGTTCGCGAAGACACGCGCTTCTTCGACCATGGCGGAATCGATTTTCGCGGCATCGCGCGCGCACTTTATCGCGACATCATGAGCGCGTCGGCCAAGGAAGGCGCGAGCAGCATCACCCAGCAGCTCGCCCGCAACAGTCTTCCCCTCGGTGGGCGCACCCTGAGCCGCAAACTCTTGGAAGCGATGGTGGCGCTCCGGATCGAAAAGGATTTCACCAAACAGCAGATCCTCGAGCTCTACGTTAACCGCATCTATTTCGGCTCGGGGAATTACGGCGTGCAAACCGCGTCGCTCGCCTACTTCGGCAAAGACGCTTCCAAATTGAATCTTTCCGAATCGGCAATCCTGGCTGGTTTGATTCGCAGTCCCAACCGTTTTTCGCCGTTGCGAAATCCGGAAGGCGCCGCCGTGCAGCGCGACGCAGTGCTCGACCGGATGCTCAACCTGAAAAAGATCAGCGCCAGCCAGGCGCAGGAAGCGAGGCTCGCCAGGATCACGTCGAATCCGAAGCGGATGCAGCAAATCCAGGAAAACTACGCGATGGATGCGGTGCAGCGTGATTTGAATCTGCTGCTCACGCCGGACCAGATCGATAACGGAGGCCTTTTCATTTACACCACGCTCGATCCAGCGGTGCAAAACGCCGCCGCCCAGGCCGTCGAGACGCAGCTCAGCAAGGTCGAAAATCAATCGAACTTCCGGCATCCGCTGAAGTCCAATTACCGCGCGCCCGCGGAGGGCGAAGATTCTTCCATGCCTTATCTGCAAGGAGCGCTCGTGGCGATCGACAACGCGAGCGGCGGAATCCGCGCCCTGGTCGGCGGCCGCGATTACCAGCAAAGCAAATTCAATCGCGCCCTGCCGCCCGCGAACCGGCAGATCGGGTCGTCCTTCAAGCCATTCGTTTACACGGTCGCGTTCATGCACGGCTATCTTCCCGGGGCGGCAGTCAGCGACGGGCCGATCGAGCCGGGCGAAATCCAGGGCGCCGGCAATTGGGCGCCTGGAAATTC
>DASQLH010000256.1:0-7729 GCA_035630155.1 Chthoniobacterales bacterium | reverse complement strand
ATCTGGGGAGCGCACGCGCCTCGCGTGCCGGTTTCGGCGCCCTCGCCGAAACGAACTTTATCGGAAAGCGCGAATGAAATTAGGTGGAGGGAGAGAAAAGTTCGCGATGGCGAGGCGCCATCGCCAGCACGCGAGGCGCGTGCGCTCCCCGGAGCTTGACTCTATCTGCTCGACTGCGATAAGGGAACGAATGTTCGAGGACCTCCAGCAGGCCATCCGGATTTTCGATACGAAGCCGTGGGCCGCGCACTTGTACGTGACGGAGCAGTGCAACCTCGATTGCCATTACTGCAACGAGTACAACAATTCGCTCCCGCATCCGGCCCTCGCCGATCTCAAGAAGTGGATGGACCACATGCGAAATCTCGGCGTCGCCCGTCTCGGTTTGCAGGGAGGCGAACCGCTCAAGCATCCCGACATCGTTGAGGTGGTCCGTTACGCGAAGTCGCTCGGCTTTGTCAGGGTGAGCATGTCCACGAACGGATTTATGCTTACCCGCGAGCTGATCGCAGCCCTCGAAACCGCCGGTCTCGACAGCATCCACATTTCCGTGGACCGGATGACGCCCATCGCGAGCACGCGCAAATCGATGAAGTCGATTCTGCACAAGCTCTCCTGGTTCAAGGAATCTAAAATCAGGCTCAACGTCAGCGGCGTCCTTTTTAAAGAGACGCTCGATGAGATGGGACAGGTGGTGGACACCTGCCTCGATCTCGGCGTGGCGGTCCAGGCGCGCGCGGTCCACGACGACCTCGTCCACGACCGGGCGTTGCGCGATCCAAACGCGAGCCAGCCGCTCCTTGACTTTATCGAGAAGCAGGAGGCCCTGAAGCGGAGCGGGGAGAAAATCCACACGAGCTGGAACCTTTTCGATTATCAGAAAAAGATGCTGCGCAAAGAACCGGTCGATTGGACGTGCGTCGCCGGCTACAAATATTTCTTCGTTTCATCGACCGGGAAGTTCTGGCTTTGCAGCCAGGTGCGCACGGAGCGCCACATCCTCGACATCACGAAGGAAGATCTGCTCAGCTACAACAAGAAAAAGGATTGCCAGGGCCGGTGCGGGGTTTACTGCACCGTGGACACCTCGATGTTCGTCAATCATCCGATGCGATACCTGGGCCGCGAAGTCGGGAACAGGATCGCGAACCGCGTCTCGAGGAAGCGACGCAGCGGCCCAAAGCGCATTCGCGATCTCTCCCCCGCGCCCTCTCCAGCCGTTGAAGCTCCGCTTGCGGTCGCTCAGCCCGCCAACGGTTTGCGATAAATCCGATACGTCTTGTATTTCTCGAGGCCGATGGCTTCGAGAAAGCGGTTCATCATCAGGTTGTTTTCCAGGATCAGACTGGCTTCGCCGCTGCAGCCTTTTTTGATCATCGCCTCCTCGATACTGCGCAGCACGAGCATTTCGGCGAGGCCATGCCGCCGAAATTTCGGCAACACTCCCAAGGCCACGAGCCGCACCGTTTTGAGCCGGCTCTTGTGATAGAGCAATTTCGCCAGCCCGATCGGCAGGCCGAAAGTCGTCAGGCGGCCGTTGATTTTTTTCAGGGCAACGTTGATGTCCGGAACGCAGAGGCTGAACGCGACCGGCTCGCCCTCGACTTCCGCCAGCCAGACAAACTCGGGCACGAGGATCGGCTTCAGCTCCCGGGTCATGAATTCGAATTCCTTTTCGCTGAACGGCACGAAGCCCCAGTTGTTCCGCCACGCCTCGTTGTAGATCTGCCGCAGCTTGCGCCCTTCGCCCACGATGTCGCCGAGATTCCCGTGGCGCAAAGTGACGTTCTGCCGATTCTTCAGCGCCCCAGCCAGCCGGCGCAGACGGCTCGCAGCGTGAGTCGGATTCATAAGCCGCCAGGCATACAGATCCGTGGCTTTCTCGAAGCGCCAGCCTTCGATCAACGCGCGGTAATAAGGAGGATTGTGCGGCGTCAGGACCGTCGGCGGAAACTGAAAGCCGTCGATGAGCAGACTGCAGAGGTAGTTGGTCGAATAATCGATCGGCCCCATGATCTCGTCCCGGCCCTTTCCACGAAGCCACTCCGCCGCAGCGCCAAACAACGTGTTGGCGACTCCCTGGTCATCAATCGACTCGAACATCCCGAAGCAGCCGACATTCGTTTGATGGAGCGCGTTGTAGTTCGGATCGTCGCTGGCCATGATCCGGCCCACGATTTCGCCGTTCTGACACGCCAGAAAAAGCGCCGCGTCCCCATGTTCGTAAAACGGATGTCTGGCGCGATCGAGAAATTCTCTCCGCTCGACCAAAAGGGGCGGCACCCAGGCCGGATCGTTCGCATAAATGCGCCACGGAAATTTGATGAACGCGTCGCGTTCCGCGCGAGACTGGACCGGAGTGATCTGGATTTCTCCCACAGGCCAATCTTGTCTTGAGCGCCGCACGTCTGCCAGCATCAAGGAGCGGCGGTTTGAAACCGCCGACCAATTAAAAGCCGTCCGGCAGTTGCGGGGCAAATCGCCGCTCCTTGGGGCTTGCGGCCATTTCGAAACCGAGTACTAGCAACGGCCTTGTGACGCCTCGAGCAGCCAAGTCTTCTGAAATCGCGGAACTGGCGGACGTTTATTTTTTCCATCCGCTCGGGGCCAAAGTCGCTGGGCTGGCCGCCGCGCTTCGGATGAGCCCGACCCAGGTCACCGTCATCGGTGGATTGATCGGCGTAGCGGGCGGTGCCCTCCTTTATGATGAACGCCTCGGCCTTCTGGCTTTCGCGATTTTGATCCTTCACGGAATCATCGATTCCGCCGATGGGCAGCTTGCGCGGCTAACTGGACGAACCACGGAACTGGGCAAAGTGCTCGATGGCGGGGCGGGATATGTCACGCACGCGGCGATCTACCTGGCGATCGCCGCGGGAATGCTTGATCGCGGCGGCAGCAGCGTAGTCATCCTTTGGATGGCGCTGGCCGGAATCGCGACCGCCGCCCACGCGCAAATGTACGAATACCATCGGACGGCATACTGTTCGATCGTGGAAAAGGGGCAGGTGCCGCGCCAGGAGCCGTCCAGGGTGGCGCCATGGCTTCGCGGGCTTTATCGCGGATACTTGCTCATGCAACGATGGTTAAGCGGCCGGCACGGCGAAGTGGAGGCGGCCCTCTCGCGCCGCGCAATTGCCGGCGCAGTGACTGACGAGGACCGCATCAGGTATCGCAACCATTTTTACGCGCCGGTGCGCGGGTGGAATTTCCTCGGAGACAACACCCGCTTCTACGCCATCGGCGCCCTGGCGTGGTTCCATCGCATCGATCTCTATTTCGCGTTTATCCTGTTGCCCATGAATCTGGCCTGCGTCGCTACTTGGCTCTGGCAACGGCGCGCCGACCAACGGTTTCTCGCCAGCCTCTGATCCGATGAGATCCTCGCCCATTTTTAGAATGAAACACGGAGCTGAAAACATCTGGGGAGCGCACGCGCCCTCGCGTGCTGGTTTCGGCGCCCCCGCCGAAACGAATTTCTCGGATGGGCGGCCAAGACCTTTTCCGATGACCTCAACCAAAAGTTCGCGATGGCGGGGGCGCCATCGCCGGCACGCGGGGGCGCGTGCGCTCCCCAGAGAGTCATGATCCGCGCGATTCTTTTCGACATGGGCGGCACCCTCGATGGCGACGGCGTGCATTGGCTCGAGCGCTTTCTTGCGCTCTACAAAAGCTTCGGCGTGGAACTCCCCCGCGAAACGATTCGCGACGCTTTCGACGAAGCAGAACGGAAATCAGGGCTGGATGAAACCATCGCGCCCTCGAATCTCGCAGAGATGATCGAGCTTCATGTGCAATGGCAGCTCGCGCATCTTGGATTATCCAATCCGGATCTGAAGCAACATCTCGTGGAAGGTTTCATCGAGCCCGTTCGGAAAGCGGCAGCCAATAACGCCCAGCTGCTCGCGACCCTCGCCGGCCGCGGCTTTGAGCTGGGCGTTGTCTCCAATGGCTGCGGCAATGTCGAGAAGCTCTGCGCGGATTTTGGTTACACGCCTTTTCTCTCCGTCATTGTGGACTCGCAGCGCGTGGGACTTTTCAAACCCGACCCGGCAATCTTCCTCCACGCCCTCGAAAAATTGGGCGGCGACCCCGCTACCATTATAATGGTTGGCGATTCGTTTGAGCGCGACGTGGTGCCGGCGAAAAAAGCCGGCCTGAAAACCGCATGGCTCGAAGGCCCGTCACCTCGCGAATGTCCCGATTCCTCCCTGGTCGATCTTCGTCTGCGCCGGCTCGCCGATCTTCCCGCCGCCTTGTCCGCCGCTTCACCTGCTTTCGCATGAGTGCTCCCAGCAAGTTTCCATTGAAAGCCGGCGTGCTGGCCGCGGGCCGGGGTGAACGATTGCGCGGAGAGGCGAACCAATTGAAGCCGCTCATCAAAGTGGGCAGCGAGACTTTGATCGAGCATGTCCTCCATGCGATGGCGGACGCCGGCGCCTCGGAGGTTGTTGTGATCATTAACGAGGATTCTCTCGCCGTGCGGGATCACGTCGCCGCTCGAGCGTGGCCATTTAGGCTGCGCTGGGTCGTCGAGACCACGCCCACTTCAATGCACAGTTTCCTTCGCCTTGTCGAAACGCTCGCGGCCGATGCAGACGCGGGACCGTTCCTCCTTTCCACGGTCGACACCGTGGCGGGCCCGCAGACCTACGCCCGATTTATAGCAGCGGCGCGGCAACTCGAACAAGCGGCGGTCACGCTTGCCCTCACTTCACCGGGCGACGATGAGAAGCCGCTCTTCGTGCGGCTGGCACCGGGAGACTCGCGGATCGTCGCCCTGGGTGACACGGCTGCGCCATCCAATTACGTGACAGCGGGAGTTTACGCCGTGCACGCCACGATTTTGCGCGAAGCCGATGAAGCCCGGCGCGATGGGGTCGATGCCCTGCGAACCTTTCTCGGGCGGCTGCTGGATCGCGGTTACCACCTCGCCGGTATTCCAATTGCGGAAGCGATCGATGTCGATCGCCCGGCCGACATCGAAACGGCTGAAGCATTTCTCCGGAGCGCGCCGGTATGAAGCGGCTCCTGGGATTATACCGGGAAAAGCAATATTCGCCCGGCCGCCACCAATCGAATGATGTCCTCCTCCTCGACCAGATCGCGCATCGCCTGCGCGAGCGAGAATTCGCGGTCGACCTGATGACCCTCGCGGAAGCAAACGGTCATCGCACCGATGCGGCGATAGTTTTCTCCATGTGCCAGGGAAGAGCGGCCCTGGAGGACCTCGCGGGATGGGAGCGCGACGGCGTCCGCATCATCAACAGTCCCCGCGCCGCCTTGAATACCCACCGGGATCGTCTCCCCGCCCTGATGTTCGAGGCCGCCGTCTCGTTCCCGCAAACCTATTTGGTCGGCACGCGCGGAACAGCGAATCTTCATTCGCTCGATCTGAATGCTGGAATTTGGCTGAAGCGCGGCGACGTGCACGCCTCCGTCACGGCGGACGTGCAATGGGTCGATTCACCCGAGCGGCTCGAGGCCGGCCTGGCTGACTTCTCGCAGCGCGGTATCGAGATGGCCGCGTTGCAGGCGCATCGTGCCGGCGACGAGATCAAATTCTACGGCGTGGCGGACGGATTTTTTCACTGGTTCTATTCAGGCGAGGCGGAGAAATATCCGTTCAGTTTTGCCCAACTCGAAACTCTCGCGCGCCAGGCAGCCACCGCCGCGGGGCTCGATATCTTCGGTGGTGACGTGATCGTTTCGACTGCGGGGGAACTGACCCTGATCGATCTAAACGATTGGCCCTCCTTCGCGCCCTGCCGAGAGCGGGCCTCGTATGCCATCGCGGATTTCATTACGAGACGTGTCCATGCCGCCTGAAACGCACACCCATTCCCAGACGCGAACGAGAGCGCTCTTCGAGGAAGAGCATCGATTCATCGCGCCCGGATTGCAGACGATTGCATTGTTATCCGGCCTGGCGATCGAGCGGGGCGAGGGAGCGACCCTGACGGACCTTGATGGAAAAACCTATCTCGATCTGAACGCGGGTGTTTCCGTGGCCAGCCTCGGCCACGCTCATCCGCGCTACGTGGCGGCGCTCACGGCGCAGCTGGAAAAGGTTTCGGTTGGCAGCTTCACTTCGCAGCCGCGCGCCGAGCTTGTAAAGCTGATTGCGGAGCTGGCGCCGGGCGAGCTATCGCGCACTCAATTCTTTAGCGGTGGCGCGGAAGCGGTCGAAGCGGCGATCCGTCTCGCCCGTTCCTACACGAAGCGGACCGACATTGTTGGATTCACCGGTGGGTTCCATGGCAAGACAGCCGGGGTTCTTCCGCTCTCCGATGTCGATTGGAAAACGCTCATCGGTCCCCTGCCCACCGGTCATCATCTCGCGCCCTACGCGGATCCGACGAGATTCGCAGGTTCCGAAACGGAATGCCGGGAGCATGCGATCCAGGAGCTTCGGCGCGTAATTGAGAAGGAGGTGGCGGGACGACCCGCGGCGATCGTGATCGAACCGATCCAGGGAACGGCCGGCAACATCATGCCGCCTCCAGGATTCCTGCGCGAGGTGCACGAAGTGGCGCACGAGTACGGGGCGCTGTTGATCGCGGATGAAATGATCACCGGCTTCGGCCGCACCGGGCGCCTGTTTGGTTCCGATCATGACGCCGTTGTGCCCGACATCATGACGCTCGGCAAAGGAATGGCCTCCGGATTCCCGGTCAGTGCGGTGGTTTCCACGGAAGAGATCATGGCCGCGAAACCTTTCTCGCTGCCGAGCGCGTCGTCATCCAGTTATGGCGGCAATCCGCTGGCGGCGGCGGCGGCTTTGATCACGATCCAAACTATTCTGTCGGATAAACTGGTCGAGAATTCCGCCAACGTGGGCCGTCAGCTGCGCGATGGGCTGCAAACACTTTCCGCCAGCCACCACTCTCTCGCCGATGTTCGCGGAGAGGGCTTGCTCATCGGATTCGATCTCGTTTCCGACTTGGAAACCAAGGCTCTTCTGCCGAAGGAAAGATGCGTCGAGTTCTTCAAGGGCTGCCTCGCGGATGGCCTGATCATGATGGGATACACGCCGCGGGTCCGCATTCATCCGCCGCTCATTCTTTCCTCCGAACAGGCGACAACTGCATTGACGATCATCGACCGCGTCCTGGAGCGATTCGAAGCGTGTTAAGCGGTGCGATCATCGGTTTCGGCGGAGTTGCCCGGCATGGACACGCACCGGCGTACGCGGCGTCGAACGAAGCGAAGATCGTTGCTGTGGTGGATCCCATGGAGGAGCGCCGCAAGGTGGCGTGTGAGTGCCTGCCTGGCGTGGAACTATTTCCCACCATCGAGCAGCTCGCTGAAAGCGTTGAGATTGATTTCGTCGATATATGCACGCCGCCGGCGTTTCATGGCGGCCCGATGCTCGATGCGGTGGCGCGCGGATGGAATGTCCTTTGCGAAAAGCCGCTTCTGCTCGATCCCGTGGAGTTGGAGAAGGTCCGCGGCCTGGCGCATGAGAGCGGGCGGGCTGTCGTCCCGGTCCACAACTGGAAATACGCGCCGATCATCCTGCAGGCGACAAAGTTGTTGCGCTCAGGCGCGATCGGGCCGCTGCACCGCCTCGAGATCGAGACGTTGCGGATTCATGATTGCGCGGCCGCCGACCCGAATCATCCCAATTGGCGGCTCGATCCGGCCATGGCCGGCGGCGGCGTGTTGATGGATCACGGCTGGCACGCGATTTATCTGGCGCGCGATTGGTTTGGAGAAGACCCGATCG
>DASQLH010000255.1:0-28087 GCA_035630155.1 Chthoniobacterales bacterium | reverse complement strand
TTCGCGCGGTTCGCTTCTTCGGCCTCATTTTTTGCGCGTTGCAAAACGATCTCGGCATTTTTCTCGTCGGTAATGTCGAGCATCGTCCCGATGAAGCGAGATATGTCGCCCGACTCATCGCGCACGGCGCGGCCGCGTTCCGCCACCCAGCGTTCTTTCCGGTCGGCCAGGCCGATGACGCGATATTCAATATCGAATCGGCCGGAGCTTCCCTGCTTTCGCGCGCGGTTCACCGTCTCGTAAATGATATGGCGGTCGTCGGGATGCACCCCGGCAAGATAAGTTTCATAGGTCACTTCCACCTCCGGTGGGATTCCGAAGAGTTGGCGGCTGCGCTCGGAGAATTGCAGTTCGCCGGTGCTCGGATAGAAATCGAACGTCCCGATGTCGGCTGCTTCAGTGGCCAGCCGCAACCGGTCCTGGCTCTCCCGTAATTTGGCTTCGCGTTCCTCCGCCAGCTTTTCCTGTTTTTTCCGCGCGGTGATATCGGCGCGGAAAATCACGATGCCGTCCTTGGTCGGATACATCCGCGTGTCGAGCCAGCGGTTCCAGGGCCCATAATAAAATTCGCCGTGGCGCGGCTCGCCTGTGTTCATGACGTGGTGTGCGTGCTCGTAAAACTCTGTCCCCACTGCTTCAGGAAAGATTTCCCAGATGACGCGCCCGAGCATTTTTTCCTTCGGCCAGCCGGCCAGTTCCGCGACCTTGTCGTTCACGTGGGTGTAGCGCCAATCGCGATCGAGCGCTGAGAACGCGTCGCTGATGCTGGCGAGGACCGTCTCCCGTTCCTCGATCAGGTTGCGCACTTCGTGCTGGCGGCGCCGGGCGCGCAACGCCACCTGCACCATGCTCACGAGGACCACACTGCGGAGCGGGCGCTCCAGCAAAGTCACGTTCCCGCTGGGTCCGAAAAGTTTCAGAATCTCGACGCTGGCGGTATCTTCCCGCTGGCCGGCGCTGGTTAAAATCAGAAACGGAAGGTCGGACCATGTGGGCTGGGCGCGCAGACGTTCCAGCAACTGCGGCAACTCAGCCGCCGAGAGCGCTTCCTCCGCGAGAAGCACAGCGGCGACCTCTTCGCCGATTCGCGCGGAAAGCTGAGCCAGATCGCGGCAAATCTCACACGCGATTCCCGCTTCCGTCAGCGCTTCCGCGGCCAGCGTCGCGTCCCGTCCCGTCGGGGTGAGAATCAGGACCGGCCCGCCAGAGTTTTCAGACACTTTCA
This sequence comes from Chthoniobacterales bacterium, assembly GCA_035630155.1. GTDB lineage: Bacteria > Verrucomicrobiota > Verrucomicrobiia > Chthoniobacterales > UBA10450 > AV80. The sequence goes on along the minus strand of DASQLH010000255.1, from coordinate 26,862 downwards.
TGATCGCGTTTTGCGCGCGAGGAGGATTCCGTCTGGGGGGTCCCGGTGAAGATGCCGCGGAATTTCGTCAAAGGCCGGCCGACGCTGATTTTGCCGCGATCCATGTTCACTTCGCGAATGGTCCGTTCATGTTTACCGGTTCGTTTTTTGATGACCGAAATGGCTTTGTGCACCGAACCGCTCGCCTCGTAATAACGTAACGCGACCACCGTGTCAGCGAGATATGTCACGTCGAGCGGGGTGCGCATCTGGCCGAGCATCCCGTGCGGCGCGAGCATCATGATGGTGACGATGCCTTGCTGGTTGAGGTAGGTGACGAGTTCGTGCAACTGCAAGTTCAGGAAGCGCTCGTCGCCCATGGCGTGCAGGAATCCATTCAGGCTGTCGATCTGGACAATCCCAATGTCGTCGCGCTCGACGGCGGATTTGATGGCGAAGGCGAACTCGCCCGGCGACATCTCCGCCGGATCCACCTGATGGACCTGGATGAGGTCTTCATCGACGCGCTGCTGCAATTCGAGGCCGAGCTTGTTCGCGCGCGCCATCACTGTCCCGAGAGTTTCGTCAAAGGAATAGACCACGCTTTTTTCGCCGCGCTTCGCCGCCTCGAGGAGGAATTTCATGGCGATGGTCGATTTGCCCGAGCCGGCCGGCCCGATGAAGAGGTTGCTCGTTCCGCGCGTTAATCCGCCGCCCAGCAAATCGTCGAGGCCCTTGATTCCGCTGGAAATGCTCTCGTGCTCGAAATCGCGCCGATGTTCCGCGGCGATCAATCGCGGGAACACCGAGATGCCGCCCGTTTCGATGCTGAAATCGTGATAACCGCCGCGATATTTGCTGCCGCGAATCTTGAGGACCATGAGGCGGCGGCGCTCCGAGCCGTACTCCGGCGCAAGTTGTTCGAGCATCAGGATCCCGTGGGCCAGGCTCTTCAATTGCGGATCCTCCTCCGCGCTTCCGTCATCCAGCAGCAGCGTCGTGCATTTGCGGCCGGAGAAATATTGTTTCAAGGCCAGGATCTGGCGCCGATAGCGCAAGGGCGATTGCGACAGCAGGCGCAGCTCCGAGATGGAATCGAAAACGACCCGCGATGGCTGCACGCGTTCTATTTCGTCGAGCAGCATTTTCGTCGTCTGTGTCAGCTCGACTTCCGACGAATGGAAAAGCGTGTTCTGCGCCGCCGCCTCGAGTTGCGCCCCGATCGCGGAGAGCTCGACAACGTCGATTCCATCCAGCGCCCAGCCGTGCGAGTCGGCCACTTCCTGAAGCTCATCCCGTGTCTCGGACAACGTGATGTAAAGCACCTTCTCGCCCGCCTGTGCCCCGGTGAGAAGGTATTCGAGCGCCAGGGTCGTCTTCCCGGTTCCGGGTTTGCCTTCGAGCAAATAAAGCCGGTTCGAAGGCAGCCCGCCGCCGAGAATATCGTCCAATCCGCTGATTCCCGTTGCGCTTCTCCCGCGTTGGCGTCCCGCCTTTTTCTTCATCTGCGCCGAAAGATAGCGGGGGACTTTTGGAAGGCACGATAATTTTACGTCTGAGCAGTAGTTGCGGTAGCACAGGCATCCTGCGTGTGGGGCGAACGGGCGTCCCGCCCGTTCCGTAATGAAACAGCGGGCGAGACGCCTACTTGCCCCACAGGCTCGCCGCAGCGAGTTCGTCCGGTGGCGAACAGGATGCCTGTGCTACTTTTGCCGATGCCGCCGGGACTCGAAATCAATCTCGTTGTCCCCGATCTCTGGCAACAGGAAGCGGTGCGCGCGCTCCGCGACGGAAAAGACGTGGTCGTCCAGGCCCCGACCGGTTCGGGGAAAACTTATATCTTCGAGCTCCTCTATCCGTCGTTGAAAGGGCAGGCCATTTTCACGGTGCCGACGCGCGCGCTGGCGAATGACAAGCTCGCGGAATGGCGGGCGCGCGGCTGGGATGTCGGCATCGCGACGGGCGATTTGGCGCTGAATCTTGGCGCGAGAGTTCTCGTGGCCACTTTGGAAACTCAGCGCGCCCGTTTTCTGCGGCGCGACGGCCCGAAGCTTCTCGTGGTCGATGAATATCAGATGATCGCCGATCCGGTTCGCGGCGTGCATTACGAGCTGGCCCTCGCGCTCGCGCCGCCGGAAACCCAACTGCTTCTTCTCAGCGGCAGCGTCCAGAATCCCCAGGACGTCGTCGCCTGGTTTCAGCGCATCGGACGCGATCCAGTCCTGATCTCGCATGACGAGCGACCGGTCCCGCTCGAGGAAATCGATCTGCGCGTCCTGCCGGAGTCGCAGTTCGTCCAATCGAGAAATTTCTGGCCGCGCATGATTGGCAAAGCGTTGCGCGCGGAGCTGGCGCCGGTGCTGGTCTTCGCGCCGCGCCGGAACGCCGCCGAAGAAATGGCGCAGGCCATCGCCTCCGCCGTTTCGCCGCGCGATCCCTTGCCGCTCTCCGCCGAACAGGAAGCGCTCGCCGGGAAGCGGCTCGCGAAATTATTGCGAAGCCGCGTTGTCTATCATCACAGCGGATTGAGCTACGCCGCCCGCGCGGGTCTGATCGAGCCGCTCGCGAAAGCCGGCCAGCTAAACGTCGTCGTCGCGACCATGGGTCTGGCCGCCGGGATCAATTTTTCGATGCGCTCCGTTCTCATCACCGACACCCGCTACAAAGCGGGAAACTTCGAGCGCCACGTCGAGCAGGATGAGCTGCTGCAAATGTTCGGTCGCGCGGGCCGCCGCGGTTTGGACGAGACCGGTTACGTCCTCATGCTGCCGGATATTCCGCGGCTCGGCGACGCGCGCCCGCGAAAGCTGAAACGCGCCACCCAAGTCGATTGGCCGAGCCTGATCAGCGTCATGCGCGGCGCCGCCGAGCGCGGCGAGCAACCGTTCGCCGCCGCGGTCGAATTGAGCCGCTCGCTTTTCAGCACGCAAAACGTGCCGATCGGTTCCGAGCATTCGCTTTCGACCGGAGAAAAACCGTGCGGTCTCTGGGTGGATGCCGAGCGCGCCCGCTTCGTCCGGCGGCCGATCACGGAAATGCTGAACTCGGCCGGCGAATGGGAGCCGAAGCCGGTGAAGGCGGAAGAGGTCCAGTTACGCCGGCTCTTCGTGCGCGAGAATGATTCCTGGGTCCGCGCGCTCGCGGTGCCGCGGATGCTCGATGGCCGCGGCTTCGGCAATCTCTGCAAGCTGCGCGACCAGGGAATTTACGGCCGCGAAATTCCGCTCGCGACCATGGTGGGAGACGACGCGATTGCGCCGGTGAAGTGGCTGAGGAAGAGGCTCTCTTCCGGAGCGCCGCTGTCCCGAACTCTTTTCGACACGACCGTCCTTCCGTTGCTGCCTGAAATCACCGGCGGCAAGGTTGCCGAGATTGCGACCCGCGGCGGCACGATCTACGCGCGCATCGATTTTTCTGAAGCGCTGATTTCAGCCTTGGTCGATTCGGGCGGAAGCGCGCTGCTCGATCCACCCGAGCGCGAAGCGATCCCGCTGGTCTGCCGCGGATGCTCCGAATTGCAGCACGATCTCACCACGGCGATTACGGCTTCGCCCGCCTACGCGTGGCGGCAACTTGGTTTGGTCACCGAAGCGGGCATCCCGACCCGGCGCGGGGTTCTCTTTTCCTTTTTCCAAGCGGGCGAAGGTCTCGCCCTCGCCGCCGCGCTCGAGGATGAGACGTATCCGATCGACGATCTCGTTTTCGATCTGGCGAACATCCGGGCGGGTCCGCGTTTCGCCGGGGAAGAGGCGCTTCTTGGCGGGCGTCTCGGGATTCTTTGCCAGCAAATTTATGGTCGCGCAGATCACCCCGGCTACCTCGAGATGGGTGTGCCGGTGCAGTACGGCTCGGGTGCATCCGAAGTGATCCGCGAGCTCGTCACGAACCCTTCCGCCCGTTACCGGATGACGAACGAATCGCTCCGCCACGGCGACATCGAGCGCGCCCTCATGGAATGGCGGAGCCTGCTACGCCACATCGTCGGCGCGCCGGCCCTCGATTGGGAACGCTGGGGCGCCCTGCAAAAGGTCGCCGCGCATCTTATCGGCAGCACGACTTCGCCGGCGGCGGTCGATTTCCCGCCACTGCTGGCTTCGCAACAGCGGCGGCTTTTTGCCGGCGTGTAGATTCTACCAGCACGAAGTCCGCTGGGGACGCGTTACTGATAACGCTCGCGCTGTATCTGCTGCAACGTCTTCTGCGGAGCAGTCGCGCTTGGTTTGGCCTGCGGTTGATTCTTTGCGGTGGCCGTCTTCTTGCCACCGATGTCTACGCCGTTGGCTTCGGCGATTTGGTCCCAGGTCTGCCCCTTTTTCTTGAGCGCGGCGATCTCGGCGAAATTCTTGCCCGAAGCTTTCGCGATAGAGTGGGCTGCGAAAATGTCGCCGTAGGTCATACCGGTGCTGGTCTTTTGCTGCTCCAGGGTGGCGGCGGCAACACCGGTGCTCTTGGAGATGGATTGCACTACCTTTGCCGGACCGCCCGGCTTGGCGGCGTCGGCATTAATATTGGCAATCGCCTGCTTGATTGTCGGCGCCGCGACGACCGCGGTCGTCATCGAAAAAAGAGCCACCAAGGCCAGAGAGAGAAATTTTGCTTTCATACCATGCCTTCGGTTTCGACCCGCTTTCCGACTGCTTTTTTTTGAAGAAAAAAACAGGTCGATTTTCCGCGGGCGCCATGATTTTGCAGGATTCGCCATCGACGTTTCATCATCGCGTGCTATGCCTTCGCACATGGCGCTACCCGACCAAAAGCCAGCCGGGCTCGGTTACCGCATGCCGGCCGAATGGGAACCGCACGCCGCCACCTGGCTCTCCTGGCCCCGGCGTGAAGGGATCAGTTTTCCCGGCGCTTTCGATCGCGTTCTGCCCACGCTCCGCCGGATGGTGGAGGCGCTGCTAAGTTCCGAGCCGGTTTGCATCAATGTCTGCAACGGCGCGCACGAAGCCGAGGCGCTCGCGGTGCTCGAGGGCTTGCTTCAGGAGCGGCTCACCTTTTATCGCATTCCGACGAACGAACCGTGGTGCCGCGATCACGGCCCGATTTTCTTGACGCGCCAGGAAGATCCGCGGCTGGCCGTCGTCGATTGGGATTACAACGCCTGGGGCGGCAAATATCCCCCCTGCGACCTCGACGAAGTCGTGCCGACGCGTGTCGCGGAGATACTGGGCGTGCCGGTTTTTTATCCGCGCATGATCCTGGAGGGCGGTTCCATCGATTTGAACGGCGCCGGCGCGTTGCTCACTTCGGAAGGCTGTCTTTTGAATCCGAACCGCAACCCTGCGCTTGCGCGCGCGCAGATCGAGGAGCGTCTCCGCGATTACCTCGGCGTGACCGACATTCTCTGGCTCGGTGAAGGCATCGAAGGCGACGACACCGACGGACACGTGGACGATCTCGCCCGTTTTGTCGGCGAACGAACGATCGTCACCGTGCTCGAGGGAAATCGCGACGATCCGAACTACGAACCGCTCCAGGAAAACCTGGCGCGCCTGCGGGCGATGAAATGGAAGGACGCTCCGTTTGAAGTGGTCACCCTGCCGATGCCCGCCCGGATCGATCGCGAAGATCTGCGATTGCCCGCCAGCTACGCGAATTTCTACATCGCAAACGAGTGCGTCCTGCTGCCCACCTTCGCCGACCCGAATGACGCCATCGCCGAATCAACTCTCGCCAAAGTTTTCCCGGGTCGCCGCATCGTGCCCATCGATTGCACCGAACTGATCTGGGGCCTCGGCGCATTTCATTGCCTCACGCAGCAGCAACCGGCCGTGTGAACGGCGTCCGCGCCTCAAGGAGCGGCGGTCTCCAGCCCGCCGTTTTAAATTGGTCGGCGGTTTGTAAACCGCCGCTCCTTGATGCCTCAATCTGCGATCGCTGGGGCAATGTTCCGCATAGCCGAAGGTCAAATTCAGTCAATCCGGCGAGTAGTTAAACTCTGACGCATAGTCACTGAAGGGCACCATGCCGCCGCTGACCTGGCCGGGAATGTCCACAAAGTCTTTGCCGTGTGTCTCAAGGGCCGATTTCTCGAGGGCCTCGACAACGTTGGGAGGAATGGGAGCCCAATAAGCAGGCATGCCAGCCGCCAGCGTCGGGTTCAACGCATAGATCAGACAGAAGTTAATCTCCCAGAGCGACGGGACCATCGATAGACCTACGACCGCGCTCTCGGCTCCGTTTAGATAGAGAGCCAATCCAGCACCCGTCCCTTCATGTTGCGCCGCAATTCCATGGGGCAGTTGCCTTGTATAGTGTGATTCGTAGAGCATTTTCAGCGTTTTTTCTGCATCATTAGCTTCAGCCCATTTTCCCAGATAGCTGCCTGGTTTGAGAACCTCATTTACTTGCCTCGTGGGAGCGTTGACATTTGCCAGGCTTTCCAGCAACCCATATGGATTAACTGTGAGGCCATAGCTTCCCAGAACGATTTCGGTTCGCTGACCATTGATATCGCAGAGGCATGGATTGGGCTTCGAGTTCGTAAAGCTTGCGAGGCTTTGGATTATCAGGCTCGCATAAGCCGGGTTGACGCTGCCATCCTTGCTATTACCGCTTATAAACGTCGCGCACTGGTCTGTCGTAAGGCACAAACTCTTTTTAAGGTTTAAATACGCGGCAATCTCGTCGGCCCTTGCCTGCCCTAGTGGCTGATTGAGCTGACTACTAGAGGTCATCTGGGTGGGTGCGTATTTCTCCCACTCCTTCACTCCCGCAGCGCCAGCGCTGAAGCCGTGCTCCGGGGTCGGATTACCGGACGCCTTTGCCTTGGATATAAGAGTTTCAATGATTGGAGCGGGAGAGGATGGAGACTTATTCATAATGTCGGTGGGGGTCAGGGCGTTGTTGTAACTTGCGGCACGATCTCCGGCGGCAGCCACGTCTGCGTGTACCAGACATCGGGGCCCGGCACATAGACGCGAAGGAGCAGGTACAAGCCCGTTATGTCCTTGTTGTCTGGGTTGTTTGGGTCCGGTGTCTGCAGCCAATACTCTCCCGTCGGAAGCGGCAGGGGATTTTCGTTCTGCAGGTAGATGACCATTGTACCGTCGCTCTTCGTCGGATCATCGCTGCTCACGGTGTAGTTCGTCGCGCCGCTGACCAGATTGTATCCTGGAACCTGATAGAGCGTGAGAGACCAATAGCCGTGGTAGGTCGGGTCAAAGGCTGGGAAATCATTCTCGCCGAAGGAGATCATGTACTTCGTTTCGGGGACGAGTCGCGCGCCAGTGCAGTCGAGAGCCGTATTGATGTAGACCGCCTGGCAGGCGTCATGGGCGGCGATCCCGGCCAGCGCCTGAACCGCTGCGCGCGTGATGAAGTCACTGTGTTGGCCGCTGCGGCCGATGTAGTTCGGCGGGAAGGTCCAGTACCGCACCGTCTTGCCCCGGCCCTGGGCCATTTCGGGGAGAAACTTCAGCCCTTCATGAGCGGCCTCCGCCAATCCCTTCTTGGTTGCTTCTGATTGGTCGAACCAGCTTTGACCAGGACCGACACCAACGGTGGCAAACAGCCGCAGCAATTCCGATTGATCGATTCCGGGCGGCACCCCCGGCGGATTTTCCTCCATGGCCCGGTTCATCTCTAGCCAGGCCCCCTCCCAGTTTTCCGTGGGGTTGAGAAACTCATGCGGGTCTCTTTTGAGAGGCGGCAGTGGATTTGTCGGCGGGAAAACGGGCCAATCGGACAAGGGGGTCAACCCATATTGCGCTTGAATCTCATTGGCCAGTTTCAAGTCTGCTGTATCGCCGGACTTCACTTTTGTCCGGCCAAAAATCAGCACGACGGGTGTGCGGGACCGGGGCAGGACATCCTGCACACCCTCCGGTACTTTTCCGGCCCAGCCGGGGCCCGCGATCAGGTAATCGCCCGCGGCGGTGCCTGTGGCATAGGTGCCCACGTAGGCAAAGTTGTCCGAATCCATGCACACCATCTGCATGCAGTAATAGCGGTCGGTAATCTCCGGCACATGCAGCACGATTGGCTCCGGACCGAGATCCAGCCAGGCTACCGAGTAAAGCAGATTCGGATTGGGTGATCCTCCCGTCGCATTTGCAGGTGTTGCCGTCTGCTGGGCGTTGAAAAAGAAGTTTATCGGAGCCGATACTTTTTGGCCGCTCTTGGCTCCCAGCTTTTTGCCCCCCGGCGTCGTCCAGAGCCAGCGAAGGAATGAGAGATAGATCCATGGAAAGCCATAGACATACGCCTGAAAGCCAAGTGACTTGGCGTACCGTTCTTGCCAATCAATGATTGGTTCATTGGGGCGGAGCGTGGGGCGCGTGCTTTTTTTCATGGCTGTGCAATTTCAATGATGGGACGGGAGGTTGCGGATGGGTGGGAAAAATGAGTTTGGGCGTCCAGGCTGCTCCAAGAGGCAGGTTTCAGGGGGTGAGCGTTGGTTGTGACGGGGGTCACGGGGGCGATCGTTGTTTTCGATTATGACCATAAGCTGTGCTCTGCCAATCACTTTCTGGCAGCGTGTTTGAGGAGAGGCGGAAGGCGAGGACACCGGTCGCCTTGCCTGACGCAGCAACAACCGGCGGTGTGAACGGCGTCCGTGCCCCAAGGAGCGGCGGTCTCCAGACCGCCGTTCTAAGTTGGTCGGCGGTTTGTAAACCGCCGCTCCTTGATGCTCAGTCTGCGATCGCAGGTGCAGCTTTTCGCAGCATCGGCTCTAAAACGCGCCAGACATTATCGGCGAGCACCCGCTGCCCCGCGGCATTGGGATGCACGCGGTCGGGCTGGTTCATCTCCGGATTTCCGCCGACGCCTTCCAGTAAATACGGAATGAACCCGGCGCGGTTCTTTTCCGCCAGGGCGCGAAACATTTGGCCGAACGCGCTCACGTAATCGTCGCTGGAATAAAGCGGCAGCTGCATGCCGGCGATAATGATTGCGACACCAGGATGGCGAGCGCGGGTCTGGTCGATGATCGCTTGCAGGTTCGCCCGCATTTGCTCAATGGTGACGCCGCGAAAAGCGTCGTTGATCCCAAGCTCGAGAATAAAGACATCGATCTTTTTGCGGCGCAGCACCTCAGGCAACCGGCGGAGCCCGCCTGCCGTTGTGTCGCCGCTCCAGCCGGCGTTGACCACCTCAAATTCATAGCCTGCGTCGCGCATTTTCTCCGCGATGAGGGCCGGATACGCCTGCTTGCGCGAAAGGCCGTGGCCCGAGGTCAAGCTGTCTCCGAGAGCCACGATGGTGATCACTTTCGAACTATCGCGTTTGGCTGCCGGCGCGGTTTGGAATGGCGCCAGCCCGAGGAGCGCGACGAGCGGGCCGATGAGTGAAGTGAATTTCATGGAAACTCTTTGGACGGTCCCGCGCCCTTTCCGTTCAAAACCAGGCCGAGTTCGCAGTTGCGTTCAGCATTGGTTGAATTCGATGGCAATAGTCCAGCGTTGAAACGATGGGCTATTGTCGGAGACAAGGTCGAATTCGCCGCGCTCCGATCCCTCGCTTCCGCGTGAAAAACTGCATAAGCCACAGACGGACCCGGGCTGGGACAGCTTCTGGGACAAGGGCGTTCCCAAGTGCAACTTGGGAAAGAAGAATCGTAAGGGTTGCGGTTAGCGTACCTTCTTCAGACGACGTGGTTCGCTCGCCGTGACGCGCTCGCCGTTCCGGAAGAGGGCGACGTCGGTGACGCGGGCGTACTCCGCGTAATCGACGAACAACAGGTTGATCATCTGCCCGTACCGATTGCGGGGGGGCGTCTTCAGGATGTACTCGCCGAGACGGCGGTTTGCCGCCTGCGCCGCAAACCAGACGCCGGTGGCCGGTGTCAGTGTCCAGGAAAGGAGAAAGAGGTCGCACGGCAGGTTCTTGTCATGCGCCATCTTCCCGGTGTAACGCTCGAAGTTCCCGAATTGGTCTTTCTGCATGTCTTCGAAACTCACCGTGCCCGAGTATTGGTCGAAGACGCGCAGGTCGCCGCAAGCAGGAGTGTGCGAATCCCAGCGGCGGTAGACCCAGAAGCCGGGGTGTTTCGCGTTGAGAGCATAGTCGTCATAGACGGCGATCAGGATCGCCGGCCCTTTGGCGATGTAATCGTTGAGCGTCATGTCGGCCAGGCGCTTGCCGGGCGGCTTCGATTTCACAAGCCAGCTGCCGAGGGAGTTCGAGATCTGGGTGACGAGCAGCTCGTACTCGGCGGCGGTGCGTTGCGGGAAGTACAGCGTCAGGATGATAAGCTCCTTGCGCCCTTTCGGCTCCTTGCGCCCTTTCGGCTCTTTGTTCCCTTTCGGCTCTTTCACATAACGTTGGATGTCCTGGAGGACTGTCGAGAGAAAGGGACCGATGATCGGACCGTGGTAGATCACGAACGGGCGTGATCGGCCATTTCCCATGATCCGAAGGTCGAAATAGCGCACGCCGGCGGTCAACTGCCCGTAGAGGGACAGTTGCTGCGTTTTTCCGAGCGCGGCGATTCCGGGAAGGTACATGCCGGAGTCGTGTGAGGCCGGGAGGACGAGGTCGCGGAGCTTCGTATTGCCGAGGGTGGGGAGCCGGTCCTCCATCCATGAAGCGCGGTTCGTGAAGAGCGATGTGGAGAACCACAGCCTCGCCAGAATGTCCCCTTCATGGACCTCGACAGACATCTTCGTGGACGATGCCGCGACGGACGAGCGCTCGCCGTCATCGAACTTGAGCGGTTCGCCGGACCAATCGATCTGCTCGCCTTTGACGGTACCCGTCCATCGGCAGAGGTTCGTTCTGGCGTGCTCGTAGGTGATGATCACGGTACCGTCGTCCGTGAGCGCCACCGAGGGATCGCGGCCGCTGGTGATCCGGAGATTCTTGCCCCAGACGATCTTCGTTCCGACGATGTTTCCGACGCGGTACGCGATCGCCGTCCGGCTCGACTGGTGCACCTCGACGACGACGCCGGCGTTATTCATGGCCACGCCCGGTGAGACACCACCTCCGATCTTCGTCCCGCCCTCCCATATCACTGTGTTCCCCTGTACTTTTCCAAGCTTGTACCAGAGGTCGTTGTAGTATTGCGCTTCGTGCACCTCGACCACGACGCCGCTGTCGTTGAGCGCGACGGAGGGCCTGATCCCCGTGTCGTACTTGAACGTCCGCCGCGGCTGCCCCCAGTCGACCCGGTCGTGGGTCAGCCTGCCGACGGTGTAGTAGAGGGTGCGGCCGGTCGCCTCGTTCTTGTGGACCTCCACGGCGACGTTGTGGTTGTTCGCCGCGACGTGCGGTGTCATGCCGGTGCCGTACAGGATGCTCTGCTTCCAGATGATCGTCGCTTCCTTCAGGTCGCCGACGCGGTGGTAGAGCCGGTAGCCCGCCTCGTTGCGGTGCACCTCGACCACTCTACCGAGCCGGGTGATGGCGACGGCCGGCGTCTCGCCGTGGTCGTACTGGAGCCCCAGCCCGTGGAAGACAGGATTGACGTTCGCGTGAATGCTCATACTCGCAGGAGGATGTGAGGGCGGTGGTTGTTTTCGAGTATGACGGTAAGCTCTACTCTGCCAAGCACGTTCTCGGCAGAGTGTGACGCATTAATGCAGACACCGGCGAAGGGACACCGGCCAAACCCCCCCGTTAAGAAACACTGACCCGCCCTTTCCGAATCCGGTGAGGCGGCGGGAGCAAAGTGAGCCGTCGCATCGCGTCGCGAGCGACAGCGGGCGGCGGAAACGGCGCTACTGCAGCGGGATGCTCATCTCGAACTTGAAAAAATCCCCGGGGTCCCACTGCCGCTTCACCTCGACGAGGAGCGGCAGCTTGTCTTTGTAGTACTCCGCGAGCGGGATGTCGCGATCGACGAAGTTGATAAACGCGCCGTCGGTGTACGGCGTCATGGTTTTGCGGAAGTTCTCGATCCAGGCGATGCACGGCTTGTCGTGACGCGTGTCGCCTGCCTGCCACCACGCCTGGTACTGCAAGAGGACGGCGCGATCGCGAAACGCGTAGGCGCTGGGCAGCCGCTCGTCGAAGGCGGCGCCGCCGAGGCAGTGCAGACTCACATACTGGCGGGCGACATTGGAGGGCAGCACGGGCGTGGTTTTCCGAATGACAGCGTTCAGCGCCGGAACGAGGTTCGGGTTCACCTGCCGGCGAACGAAGGCCGAGGAGATCTTGTGCCGAAACGGAACCCCCGCACAGGTGCTGGTCAGGGCGCCGGCCGCGGCGTCAGAGAGCACCGGACCCGGTTGGTACCCGGGGTGCGTCCCCAGGTGTTCGCGCAATCGCTCCCGCTCGCGCCGGTCGAGCCGAAGGGCGACCTTCCGCTTGGGAGGCCGGGGAGGAGTCAGCGTGTACGTGATGACACGTGGCGGCGGTTGTCCCTTCAGGAGCTTGTCCAACGTGCGCTGCGCGTTGAGAATGCTGCCGAGATATCGTCCGGCGAGGAGCAGGCGATCGTTGGTGCCGGAAGGCGCTACGAGCAGACGCATGAAGGTGGTCAGCCTGTGGTCCTCGTCGCGCGGGAAGACGGTCATCCAGCGCTTCAGGAGGCGATCGAGGCTGTCCCCGGGGAGCTGGGCATCGCCCCACGTGACGGACACGTCAACGTACCCGTACGTCATCCGATGGGGGCGGAAGCAGAATTGCGTGACCACGCAGAAGTTGCCGCCGCCGCCGCCGCGCAACGCCTGGAGCAGGCGCTGGTCCTCGGGGTGTCCCGGCCGGGGGATCTCGTGAATTTCGCCGCCCGCAGTGACGATCTCGGCGCCGATCAGGCTGTCGCACGTCAGACCGAACTGACGCAATCCGAAACCCCAGCCGCCCCCCTGCGTCAGTCCGCCGACATGCACGTCGCCGCACGCGCCCCCCGGAAAGTAGTAGCCGCGCCGCCACAACTCGACGTACACATCGGCCAGCGCCGCCCCCGCGCCGATCCAGGCGATCCCCGGATTCCCTCCCACGAATTGATACGAGCGGATGGCGGAGACATCGATGAGGAGCACGCCGTTGGCGCTGCACATGCCCTCATGCTGATGGCCGCCGGATCGAATCCGCACGCCCACGCCGTTGGCGCGCGCATCGGCGATGGCCCGCTTGACGTCCCGGGCATTCGCGCAGTAATAGATCGCCCAGGGGCGGTAATCGAAGCGCGCATTCGAGTTGATGCGATCGTCGTTGTAACCGGGGTCACCGGGGCGGACGATTTTCATGGCAGTGCAAATTTCAATGATGGGACGGGATGTTGCGGATGAAGTGAAAATGAATTGGGGGCGTCCGCTGCTCCAGGGGGCAGGTTTCCGGGAATGAGCTTGGCTTGCGACGGGGTCACGGGGGTCGAATCGTTGTCGCCCAGTATGACGATAGACTCCGCTGTGCCAAGCGCTTTCTCGGCAACGGATTTGAGGAGAGGCTCAAGGCGGGATGCGGCAGACTTCAGGCGAGGACACTGGTTCGCTTGTTCAATCAGCGTGCATTCGACTCGCGGCCCGTTTCCCATTTGCGTTCCCGTTTCGCCGCAATTAGTAACTTACCCGCTCCGCAACGGCGCGGATCAACTCAACCACCCTTTCTATGGCTAATTACGGCATCAACGGCTTCGGCAGAATTGGACGCAACGTCCTCCGCGCGATGGACCAAAGCGACGTCAAACGCATCGCGGCGATCAACGATCTCACGGACACGCTCACCCTGGCGCATTTGCTCAAATGGGATTCGGTCCACGGCAAATTCGACGGCGAGATCGGCCACGATGCCGAAAACATCATCGTGCGCGGGCACAAGATTAAGGTCCTGAAGGAACGCGACCCCGGCAATTTGCCCTGGAAAGATCTCGGCGTGGATGTCGTCCTGGAGTCCACCGGATTTTTCACCAGCCGCGATAAGGCCGAGCTGCATTTGAGCAAAGGCGGCGCGAAACGCGTCCTCATCAGCGCGCCGGCGAAAAACCCGGACCTGACCTTGTGCATGGGCATCAACGACGAGCTCTACGATGGCAGCAAGCATTTCGTCATCTCAAACGCCAGCTGCACCACGAACTGCCTCGCCTCCCTGGCCAAGGTGTTGCACGACAATTTCGGCATCGTGAACGGATTCATGAGCACGATCCACAGTTACACGAACGACCAGCGCATCCTCGATTTGCCGCATGAAGATTTGCGCCGCGCGCGGGCGGGCGCGGTGAGCATTATCCCGTCGAGCACCGGAGCGGCGAAGGCGATCGGCGAAGTGATTCCGGCATTGAACGGGAAGCTGAACGGCGGCGCCTTTCGCGTTCCCACGCCGGACGGCTCCGTGACCGATTTCACCGCGATCCTGGAGAAGGACGCCACGGTTGATTCGATCAACAGCGCCTTCCAGGAAGCGGCCGCGAGCAAGCGTTACAAAAACATTCTCGAATACAGCGACGAGCCGCTGGTCTCGATCGACATCGTCGGCAACCCGCACTCCTGCATTTTCGACAGCAAACTGACGATGACCCACGGCGGCAAGTTCGTGAAGATCGTCGGCTGGTACGACAACGAATGGGGCTACAGCAACCGCTGCGTCCAAATGCTGGAATTACTTGGAAAGTAATTCCACTCGTGCTCTTGATCATGATCCTGCTCATGATCCTTTGATATGACCCCTCCACCATATTTCGATCACGAGAAACTCGACGTTTACCGCAACTCCATCGCCTTTTGTGCGTGGGTGGGTGATTTCCTGCCGTCAATCACGCAGAAGACGGCCGCGAAAGACCAGCTTGATCGCGCCTCGACCAGCATTCCGCTGAACATTGCCGAAGGAAATGGAAAGTTTTCGGTTAAGGATCGGGCCCGATTTTTGGAAATGGCTCAAGGTTCAGCGCTCGAATGTGCGGCGTGTCTGGATGTTCTCGTTGCTCGAAAACTCGCAACTTTCGAACAAATTGCGGGCGCGAAGGCGGACCTAGCAGTGATCGTTCGGATGATGATCGGCTTACTAAAGCGATTCTCGGAGCGGGCGGATGTGCTCCACGAAGAAGGTGGCTCCTACGGGTATCAACAGGATCAGGAGCATGATCAGGATCAGGAGCATGATCAGGATCATGAGCAGGAGGGGAAAGCATGAATAAGCTCACCCTCCGCGATCTCGAAGTGCGTGGGCAACGCGTGCTGGTCCGCGTCGATTTCAACGTGCCCACGGAAGAGCGCGACGGCCAGATCGCCATCACGGACGACACTCGCATCCGCGAGAGTCTGCCGACCATCAATTACCTCCGGGAAAACGGAGCGAAGACGATCCTGATGGCGCACTTCGGGCGGCCGAAAGGGAAGCCGGTCGAGAAATTTTCGCTCCGGCCAGTCGGCGATTATTTACACACTCTCATCAACCATCCGGTCGGTTTCAGCCACGACACGATCGGGGAAATTCCGGAAGAAATCATCGCGCACATGAACGAGGGCGATGTCACGCTCCTCGAGAATGTTCGCTTTCACTCGGGTGAGGAAGCCAACGATCCCGCCTTCGCCGAAGCGCTCGCCAGGCTTGGCGATCTCTACGTGAACGACGCCTTTGGCGCGGCGCATCGGGCCCATGCCAGCACGGCGGGGATCACGAAGTTCGTCAAGCAATCGGCCATGGGATTCCTCATGGAAAAGGAGATCCAGTATCTTTCCCATGAGCTCGCGAAACCGGCGAAGCCGTTTGTGGTCATTCTTGGGGGCTCCAAGGTCTCGGACAAAATTGGCGTGATCAAAGCGCTTATGGAAAAGGCCGACGCCATTTTGATCGGCGGCGCCATGGCGAACACGTTCTGGAAAGCGCAGGACGTTCCCATTGGGGCCAGCCGCGTCGAAGCAGACAAGCTCGACCTGGCGCGCGAGATCGTGGATCTCGCGAAGCAAAAAAGCGTGCGATTGCTGCTGCCGGTCGACGCGGTGGAAGCGCAGAAAGTCGAAGCCGGCGCTCCGTTCCGCAACACCAGCCGGGTCACGCCAACGCATGCGATCACGGATGGCTGGCAGGCCGTCGATATTGGCCACGCCACGGTCGCCCTTTACGAAGATGAGATTGCCAAAGCGAAGACGATCCTGTGGAACGGGCCGGTCGGCGTTTTCGAAATTCCGGCGTTCGCCACGGGCACGATCGCGATCGCGGAAGCTCTCGCGCGTTCGAAAGCGACCACGATCATCGGTGGCGGCGATTCCGTCACGGCCGTGAAACAGGCGGGGCTGGCGGAGAAGATGACCTTCATTTCCACGGGCGGGGGCGCTTCGCTCGAATTGATCGAGGGGAAAGAGCTGCCCGGCATCGCGGCGCTGAGGGACAAGTAGTTTCCAATCGTAATCGTGCTCATGCTCGTGATCGTGCTCGAAAGAGTCGGCTGAAAGATCGATCACGAGCAGGAGCACGAGCACGATTACGAGCCAGGTGAGGAAAACACTCCTTAATTACTTCTTCTGCGCAGCGATGGCCCTTGCCGCCTTTGTTGCGACAAGCGCCCTCTTCCACGCCCTTTTGCCGCCGATCATTCCCAAGGGGGTGGCGGCGAAGCTGGAATTCTTCGCCCAAAACAAAGACGCGTTCGACACTCTTCTGGTCGGGACCAGCAGCATTTATTACTCGGTCTCGCCCGAGATTTTCGATCGGACAACGAATGAGAGCGGCCTGCCGACACGCGCTTTCAATTTCGGGATCGATGCCATGCATCCGCCCGAAAATTTCTATGTGCTCGACCAGATCCTGAGGACGCAACCGCGCAATCTGAAATGGGTCTTTCTCGAAACAGCCGACATCGAAACAAAATTGCACAAGGTGCTCGGCACCGAACGGGCCGTTTACTGGCATGACTGGCCGCGCACCAAGCTCGCCTTGCGCAAGGCGCTCAATCCGCGCGGCGACGCCAGGTGGTACATCAGGATTTCGCGGCTCTGGGTGGCGCGGCGCGATCTCACCGCGCATCTGAAGCTTTTTGCGCAGCGATTCGTTTGCGCCGGCCGAGGGATGGAACTGATTTTTCCCAAGAAGAACGATCGGACGAATGAGGCGGAGCTGGAGCTGGGACCCAGGCGCGACGGCTACCGGCTGGCCGGCCACGCGATGTCGGCAGAGCAGGCCGCCAGTTTCGAGAAGCAGCTCGCCCAGGAAATCGCCCAGGCGCGGCCGAAGCCTCTCGATCCTGTGGCCGACGAGGCGTATCGCGATTACGCGCAACGCATCCGCGCAATCGGCGCCACGCCGCTTTTTGTGGTCCCGCCGCTGATTTTTCAATCGCCCGTGGGCTTCCGCGAGCCTCCCCCGGCGCCGGGACCGCTGCTCTCATTCAACGACGTCAGGGCCTATCCGATGCTCTTCGACACCCAGTTCCGCATCGATGATGCGCACCTGACCAAAGAAGGCGCGGAAGAGTTCACGCGCCTCCTGGCCCAGGAATTTGTCCGGCGCGTGCGCCAACCGTAAAGCGCATGCTTTTCGTCGAGTTTCGCTTCTTCTGGTTTTTCCTCGCGGTCTTCGCCGTCTATTGGTCGCTGCGCCGGAACGACTCGCGAAAATTCTGGCTGCTGATCTCGAGCTATTTTTTCTACGCCTGCTGGAATTGGAAATTCCTTTTCCTCATCATGGCCTCCACCGCGCTCGACTATTTCGTGGGCGCGGCCCTGGCGCGGACGACGGACGCGCGGGCCCGGCGCGGTTGGCTGATTCTGAGCCTGGTCGCCAATCTCGGCACGATCGCGTTCTTCAAGTACTACAATTTTTTCGTCACCTCAGCCGCGGCGCTTCTCGAATGGCTCGGTCTGCCCGCGAGCGTGCACACGCTGAACATCATCATCCCGGTCGGCGTGAGCTTCTACACGTTTCACTCGATGAGCTACACGATCGATGTGTATCGCGGCAAACTGCGCCCGGTCACCAACATCCTCGATCTGGCTTGCTTCATCGGCTTCTTCCCCCAGATGGTGGCCGGCCCCATTGTCCGCGCCTTCGCGTTTCTGCCGCAACTGCGAACGTCGCGAAGATTTGCCGACGTCGATGTGCGCGGCGCGCTCATCTTGTTTCTCGGCGGCTTCATCAAGAAAGCCTGCATCGCCGACGCGGTCGCGCCCTTTGTGGATCGCTATTTCGAGGCGCCCTGGAATTTCACCGCAGGCAGCGCCTGGGTCGGCGTGCTCTTTTACGCAATCCAGATCTACTGCGATTTTTCCGGTTACACCGACATGGCGATCGCCTCCGCCCAACTGCTCGGCTATGAGCTCCCGGTTAATTTCCGCTTTCCCTATTTCGCGCGAAACATCTCCGATTTCTGGCATCGCTGGCACATCAGCCTCTCCACCTGGCTGCGCGATTACCTTTACATTCCGCTCGGCGGAAACCGCGGGCCGGGCTGGTTTGTCTATCGCAACATCATGATCACGATGCTCCTCGGCGGGCTCTGGCACGGCGGTGCGTGGACTTTCGTGATCTGGGGCGGGCTGCATGGCCTGGCGCTGATCGTCCATCGCGAATGGGCCCGCTCGATGGCGCATCGGCCTGCGGCGCGCGTCCTCATGCGCTGGCTGGCCTGGCCGCTAACGATCTATTGGGTTTGTGTCGCCTGGATATTCTTCCGCGCGGTTGATCTGAAACACGCCATTCCGGCACTGCAAAGCTTCGTCCTTTTCCAAAGCCCGGGCACGGAAGATCTCGGCACATGGATGCTTTGGATCGTCGCCGCGCTTGGGCTCGTGCACTGGCTCAATTCAGCCGGTTGGTTTTCGCAGTGGTGGCGCCGGCTGCCGGCTCCGGCTTTCGCGGCAGGCTACGGTTGCGCCGCGGCCATCGTGCTCTTATTTATTCCCCCGCACTACGCGCCGTTTATTTACTTCCAGTTTTAGCAACCCTCCAAGCCATGCGCAAAAAAATCATCGCCGCGAATTGGAAGATGAACCTGACCCAGGCGGAGGCCGCCAGTTTCGTGGAGACGTTTCTGGTTGAGGTCAACGAATCAACCGACGTCGAGATCGTCATCGTCCCGCCGTTCACCGCCATCGCGGCGGTAAACACAGCGCTGGGACAGGCCCAGCACATCAAGGTCGGCGCGCAAAACATGCATTGGGAACGGGCGGGCGCTTTTACCGGCGAGATCAGCCCCGCGATGCTGCGCGATCTCTTTGTGCGTTATGTCGTCCTCGGCCACAGCGAGCGCCGCACGCTTTTCGGCGAAACGGATGAAATCGTGAATCGAAAGGTGCGCGCCGCGCATGAAGCGATGTTGCGCCCGATCGTTTGTGTCGGCGAAACTCTCGAGCAACGCGAGCGCGGCGACGTAGAGAAAGTCCTGGGCACGCAACTTCGCGGCAGCCTCGCGGAATTAGGCGCGAAGGAATTGCAGGAAACGGTGATTGCCTATGAGCCGGTCTGGGCCATCGGCACTGGCAAGACAGCCTCGGCCGAGCAGGCCCAGGAAGCGCACGCGTTTATCCGACAGACCCTCGGAGGAATCTGCGATGAAGCGACCGCCGATAAAATCCGCATCCAATATGGCGGCAGCGTGAAGCCCGACAACGCCCGCACTCTCATGTCCCAGCCCGACATCGATGGCGCGCTCGTCGGCGGCGCAAGCCTCGATCCGCGCAGCTTCGCCCAGATTGTGCAGGGCGCAGGGGAAGAGCCGGTGGGCGGTGCATAGCCGTCGCAGGACTGTTTCGAGAGGTTTGGTACGCCACCCCGGCAGTGTGACCTGGCTCTCCTTCTCAACCGTCCAGGCAGTCGCTACCGACTGGAACAAATGAACGGATATTCCTTGTTGTCGATAATTGGCGTAATGCCAAAAAAATCATTCAACACCGACTCGGCCGTGCAGTAGGCCCCCTCAACCCAGGCCTGATCGTTGGAATACGCTTCGCCCACGATGAAAATGTTTGCGTCCGCTCCTTCGATCAATTGGGATGGTTTCCTGATTTTCTGTTGAACATCCGCGATGTCATAGTGCGCCGCCCAGGCATGGTATCCCGCATTGAAAGGCGGCAACGACCAATCCATGTAGGCCGCTTCTTTAGGTTCCGGCACATTGCTGTAGTCTGAGTTTGGCCCGAAATGCAATTCGGCCAGTTGCCGGCGCAGCATCTTAATCATTCTGGGCGGCACTTTACGGGGACCTTTCAAGGGCTGCGTGTCTTCCGAGATCGGAATGTGCCGCTCTTCTCCCGGCCCCAGCTCCAACCCCTGCCAGAAGCTGGTGAATTGCTCGTCGTCATAACTGGCGAGCATTCCGTACACGGGCTCTCCGCTTTGATCCCGCGCATTATTTCCGAAGTAAACGACCTGACGAATAGGCGTGTCGGTCACGCTAGGCCCGATGGTGTTGCGCTGGGCCGCGGTCAGCAACTGCTCTTCCTGTTTTACGGTAAGCCGTTCCTGAGTGAGCTCTTGAACCGAGTTGATAATGTCAACGCCTGAAGTGTAGGGGATCCCGGCGATCTCGGGAAACGTCTTAAGATATTTCTTTGGAAAACCAGATTTCTCCAGCGCCAGGATCACGCTTTTGGTAACCACATAGCCGGTGAGTTGAGCGGGGTAAGTGGGGACCGGATTTCCCTGAGCGGTCCACCACGGACTGTCGAAAAACATCCCTACTTTATAGGAAGGCTGCATAACCGCGGACTCCAAATACAATCTTACCTTCTGATGATTCAAAACGTCCAGGCCAGCTTGCTCAAAGCGGGTCGACTGCGCCACGAGCTCAAGGGCGTGGCGCGGCATGGCCAGCCAGGCGGCGTCGGCGGTCTTTGACCCTGCTTTTTTCCAGGGCTTCGCGCGCGTGGCATACGTGTAATGAATCACTCCATTCTTTTCGAGAACTGAATGGAGGCGGGTGTTGGGAACATATTTAAAAATCACACCCTTCTTTTGCGCAAGCTTCTCGATGGCATCAAAGAGCGCATTGAACATGCCTGAATAGCCAGTGGTGAGCGTATTGTACTGATTCCCAGGCGTGAACTCATTGTTTGTGTCAAAGGCTACGGCCGAATTCCAATTGATGACGTTTGAGGTGTATCCGTTTCCGTCGGAGCAATAGCTGTAACCGTCCGAACCGAGCTGGTCATACATCAGATTCCAGTAGCCGATATCCTTCAGGAAATCGCCTTGCTGAAAGACCGAGGTTTCGGGGAGTTCCAAAGTGATGCGGCCATTCCGATAAAACGCATTCCATTCGGCACGCGTTTGCGGGCCTGTGGTACCCGTCACGGCGAGGTTTTCCACAATTGCGAAACCCTGGTCCGGTGAAGCTGCAGCGCCAAAATGATCGACATTATAAGGGGCCGGGTTGCTTGAGGAAATGTCAGCCAGATACAGGTTCTTCGTGCGCAGGTAAAACAAGGGGTTGGTCGATTCGTTGAACGGCACCGAATATTTCTCGAGATCAAGGCGTGAAATGACCGTCGTGACCAGGCGATGTCCGGGTGCTTTACCATCATTAGGGTTTGGAAACAGCTTTGACGGTTTCGTGTCCCATGCGGAATAGCGCATGCCCCCCAACTCAACATAGGACTTGGTCTTGTCGTTCTTATAATGCCAGGTACAAACGCGGGCGCCCGGTTCACGACTCCCGGCGTGTGCCTTGGAGAAATCGTATCGTCCCCAGTCATACAGCTCGAGGACATCCCCTTTAGCGAGTTGTTTTGCCTCGTCCTTCGCGGCTTTGGCTTTGCCATCGAGCAGCCGCCATGCTGTATAAAGCCCGGCGGCGCCAGCGCCGAATATTGAATAGGTTTTCTGTTTCATAGGGGTGCGAAGGGCTTGGATTAACGGGCCTTTTTTAGCCGCCTGAAATAGGTGCTGCCCAATGCGAAGTGCGAAACATCAAAGGAAGTGTGTCCGTCGAGGGTCAAATCTGACAGAATTCTGCCGAGAAGCGGGACGAATTTTCCGGCCCATCCTGTGGCATAGATCACGATGCGTTTATGGTTGGGCACATAGTCTGGAGCGAAGTCTATCAGCAACTCCTTGTTGGGAATCTTGCTCAGAGCCACGAGACAAGTGGAGGTGAACTCCGGCACCGGTTGCAGCCCGGTCATGTGGTCTTTCACCCACGTTGCGGTGTAAGCCAGTTCTTTGGGGTTGGGAACGGATGTGCGTTGCGCCGGCGAAGTGAGAGGCTGAATGACGAAGTCGGATGCTACACGGATGTACCCGGGACGATCCCAGGCCACTTCCGGGAAGCCGTAGAACTCATTGCCATTTTCTCCTTCAGGATTCTGAAAAACAAACCAAGTTGGATACTGGATGCCGGGCGTCGTTTTCTTGTAATAGGCCGAAGCCATGTTCCAGTAGGTGGCTTTGATGTTGAAGCCGAGCAAATTGATGACGCTGTCCACATAGGGTCCAGGCACGATGACAAGTCGTTCCGAGGTGAAGGTTCCTTGGCGCGTCGTCACTTCAAATGTCTTCTGTTTTTGCGCGATGCGCGTCACGGGAGCCTCATCCTTCATTGTGACGAGG
Organism: Chthoniobacterales bacterium; assembly: GCA_035630155.1. Taxonomy (GTDB): domain Bacteria; phylum Verrucomicrobiota; class Verrucomicrobiia; order Chthoniobacterales; family UBA10450; genus AV80. Next base: position 4,515 of record DASQLH010000255.1, on the reverse strand, counting down.
GGAGATGCAGCGTTCCAGTCATGCAAAGTCTGAAGAGTGGCCTTCAAGTCGATACTCGCTCCATCCGGTTGGAACAAACCGGTATAGGTGGAGGGCAGATCTTTGAAATGATACTCTTTCTCTATATCCGAAGCGGAAAGCTGCGTGTAGGGGACGTTCTGCGCCTTTAGGGCCTTTTCGGCCTGCCCGATATTTCCTTCGGTTGAGTGGACGGCCGGGTCCCCAAACCACAGGGTGCCGACTTTTTCCCTCAGTCGGGTGGAGGTGTGCGACTGAAGCTCGTCCCAGAATGGAACGGATTCCTTCACCATTTTCACCATATACTCTTCTGGATAGGGAATACGGAACTGTCGTGATACCCCGGCAGAACTTCCCAATTGATTAAAGAAAGTGAATTGCTCCAGTAAGAGCGTCTTAACCTTCCGCTTGCTCAAATGGTAGGTAGTGGACAACCCCATGGGTCCACCGCCAATGACTATGACATCATATTTCTTTTTCATTTTCGCGTGAGCCTTTTGGTCATCCGCTATTTGGATTCGTCCGGAACTTCGTGCTAACGCGATGTTACCAGGGAAGAGTTCTCTTCGACGGGCAGGCGCAGCGACAAAAGGAAGTTCACGATAGCTTGCTGGTCATCAGGCGATAATTTCTGGAAGGCATCTATGACTGGCGCGGCTTCGCTGCGGTTGGCCGGGTTTGGCACGCTCGAATCTCCGTGAAGCACGATGGCTTCCATCAGACTCGTGGCGCGTCCGTCATGGAGCCATGGCCCTGTATCGGCCACGCCCCAGAGCGGCCGGGTCATGAAAAACCTCGGCTGAACGCAGACTGTCGCTACGTCTGTCGGTTGATTCCCCAAGTCCACCAGGCCCACGCCCATATCGTGAGTGTGCAGGTCGCTGAACAACGGGACATAGAGTGCGCCTGCCGGGGGCTGAGGCAAAAACGGCAGGAAGAAGGGCGCCGTCTGCGTCAGACGCGGGAGCGAACTCGCCGGAACGGCCGCGCTGTTTAGAGGTATATTGTAGGTGGTCGGCGCCGCGGCCGCACGCAGGGCGGCTGGCGCCGCCTTAATCCTCTTCAGCACCGCAAGCCGCGCGTGCGATGGGCGCGGATTGATCAGGCTTCCGGAATAGGCCGCCGTTTCGCCGGGGCAACTGTCCGGACAGTTGAAATTCGGATCAGGTTCGGGTCCATCCACGGTGAACTGCGGATTGGGGTCTGTAATCGGGAGCGCCGGCGTATGGCACGTCGCGCACATTTGTTGGGGGAGCTTTAGATCGCGGGCCGTTCCGGTGAAGATCTGATAGCCGCGCTGGACGCTGTCTTGAGAGATGCCCGGCGGCACAATCTGCTGCGGCGGACGCGTCATTCCCACAAAGGCCGAAATGGCAGAGACATTACCGACGGAGACTTCGTTTATTTTGCCGTCCTTATCGCAATCGCAATCCGGGACGGTCTCCGCTGGCTGCATGCTAAAATGAAAGTCGAGCGCGCCCTCGACAAAATGGCGAATGCTCGAAGAGATTCCCTTCCACTGAAACGGACGAACGATTAGGTCGGAGGAAACTCCCTTGATCTGACTCAAATCGTCCGTGAAGCCGGGCTGCATAATTGCGCCTATGTCGTTATTCACCGCAGCGTTGCTGACATCGCTCGGCGCCTTGGGAGCCGTTTTGCTCTGGGCGGGCGATGCCTTGGATGCATTTGAAGTTTGCTCTTTTGGCGGCGCGCACGGGAAAAGCGGCACAGCACAGGTGCTTTGGTTCTTCAAACCGACCCAGCGTTGTGGAGGCTTGCCGGGGGGAGGCGCGGTGTAGGTCGTGGTGAACGTCCCGTAATCCAAGTTATGTTTCGTATCGAGCAGCGGGATTGACTGCGCCTTGCCCGGGCTGGCCTGCGCCAGGGTCCTCGCCTGGGCTCTAAGGGCGTAGAGTTCACTCGTAATCTCCTCTGCAATCGTCTGGACATAACCGGAGCCAAAGACGTGGGGCGGCTGGCGGATGAACAGGGTGGCCGGATTCGGAAAACAGGGGTTGATGAAGGCATTACTATTAGAGCCGGCGGAGCCGCCGACCGAGCTTGGCTGTTTGCGAATCAACGGGCTGCCGGCCCCATAACCCGCGGCACTCCCGATCGAGTTGTGGCATTCATAACAGCTTTGCGAATCAAGCCCGTTGAGACGCAGAAACGGGTAGGTGGGGAATCCCGATGGATTAAACGCTTTTCGCTGGGCCGCTCGCGGCGCATTCGCGCCACCCTCTCCGTAGCCGTCCCCGATTTTCGTCGTCGCATTGTATCGGGTGAACGGCGTAGTCCAGAATTGCCCTCCCTTCTGGAGCACATCTCCGACCGCATATTTTCCCTCCAGCAACTTTTGCTGGTCGATATCCACTTTCCCACCGAAAACGGGATCTTGAGCTCGCGCCTGGCCGGATATCAAAAAGGCGAGGCAGAAAAACGCCGCTCTCGGTTTGGAGCAGCGGCGTGGAACGATGCGACGTGGGGAATTAGTCCTTCGAGCGATCATGGTACGAGTCTCCCTGTAGGGTTTCTTATTCTGGGGCAATGCAGCCATGCATTGTCGTCGGCCGGAGGGGGATCTTCGTGGATCACATCTCTGCCAACCAGCAGCTCATGGGGGCGTGTCCTTTGTCTCTAGGCTCGCGATTCTGGCTGGGCCATCTCGGTTAGTCGAGCACTTAATGTAACGCCACATTCGCGTTCCTGCAGAAGACACGCCTTTTAGCGAGGAGCGGCGGCCTATGACCGCCGAAAACGCAGGACCGGCGACGATCGATCGGCGATCATAGACCGCCGCTACAGCAGAAACCTACGGCAGCTGGTACACCTCCACCGAACCGATCCCAGTCCCACTGTTCACCCCGCGGACGACGGCGGTGTAAGGACCGGCGGCAAGCGTCTGGAGCACGGCTGATTCTTTCATGTTCGACGGCGCCAGGCCGCTGTTCTGGATCTGCGCCTTGTTCGCGCTTGTTTCCCAATCGTTATTTTCGTCGAGCTTTGTGCCCTGGCCGTTGAAGAACTCGAGCGTCGGATCGGCCAGCGCGCCCGAGACGCCGAGCGCGGAGAGGGACGGGCCGATTGCGCGCACGACAATGGTTTTCGAATCGGTGCCGCCGACAAAGAACCCGCCAATCAGCGCATTCGGATCGACGTTCACCTCGCCCCGGGTCGAGATGTTGAGCAAGGTCGAGCCCGGCCCGCTATCGAGATCGTAAACTTCCACCAGGCCAAGCCCGGTGGCGTTGTTCACGCCGCGGACGATCGCGGTATAAAAGGCGTTGTTCACGTCGGAGGGCACCGTCAGGAGAATGCCCGACTCGGTGGCGGAAGTCGGCGCCACGCCGCTATCGATCATGTCTTGCTGGTTCGCGGCGTCGCCCCAGTTGTCGTTGCTCGCGACAATTGCACCAGTCCCGTCCCGCAATTCCAAAATTGGATCAACCAGCGCCCCCTGCAATCCGCTCGACGGCCCGATGCCGCGAATCATGAGCCGCTTGGGTGCTGACCCTTGCATGATGAATCCGCCGATGAGCGCGTTGTCGCCGATTCCAACCTGCATGCGGGTCGAGAGCTGGATGAGGCGGCCCGGCGCGGCGATGACGTTGACGGCGAAAGTATCCTGGATCGTTGCGCCATCGAAGTCGGTCCCCGTGACCGTGATGTTCGCGGAGCCGACCTGATTGCCGCCCACGAGCAACTTTGTTCCGCTCACCGTCACGGTCACATTGGCGTTATCGCTCGAAGCCGAAAAAGCGAGGGGCGAAATCTGGGCAATGCCAGGAATGGAAACGAGGTTCGATACCTGCACTGCACTGCTACCGTTATAATTTCGCAGAGGCAGATTGGCGAAGTCCGGTCCCGCGCCCGAGAAATTGTAACGCGGCTCAGCTGCGATGGCGTCAACCACGGTCATGCCATTGTTCACGACTCGCCCGAAAACCGTGTACGGTCCGGCGGGATTCATTCCGCCGCTTCGCACATCGAGCGGGGTGTTATTTGCCAAATTGATGAACCATTGGCTTGTCGCACTATTGGCATCAGGGCCGAATTGCGCCATCGCGATCGTACCCCTCGTGTTCGAGATACCGGGTTCGTTTTGGATAGGCGGGAATGTAAGCACTGCGGTGGGTTCAATTTGGGTGTTCCCTCCGTTGACGGTGCCGAGAAAGCCGCCGCCTTGAATGATGAACCCTGGGATTGAGCGATGGATGAAGCTCGAAGCGGTCTGGCCGTTGTTCGGGTCGAATTTAAAATATCTGCCTTCATTCACATACTTCAGAAAATTCGCCACCGTGATCGGCTTTTGCTGGCCGAACAGCGCGATATCGAACGTGCCCAGGACAGTCGTCATCCGAACCGCGTTGCTCACGTCCGGATCAGTAAACACGGTTGCGAGATCGATCGAACGCGCGGGCGTGGCGGCATAAACGGTGAAATCCGCGATCGGATTCGTGACCGTGGGCGGCACGTTTTGAGCGAGAGCGGGAA
>DASQLH010000254.1:0-12752 GCA_035630155.1 Chthoniobacterales bacterium | reverse complement strand
GTTCGCGATTGTGAAGGTGCGCGGCAGCCAGCTCGGGGCTTTGGATGAGACGGGAGAAAAGCGCGCCGGCTTCGCGCGGCATGTCGTGGCGCATCTCGACGCGTATTTATCGGCGACGCAATTAGGTATCACGCTGGCGAGCCTGGGTCTTGGCTGGGTAGGGGAGCCGTTTCTGGCGCGCATGATCGAGCCGATCTTTGTTCTTTTGGGCATGGGCTCGACCACCGTGATTCACGCGTTTTCGTTCACGCTCGCCTTCGGGATGATCACCTTCCTCCACATTGTGCTCGGCGAACTGGCGCCAAAATCTCTGGCCATTCGCAAATCGCTGGCGACCACGCTTTGGATTGCGCGGCCGCTGGGCATTTTCTATGTCATTTTCAAGCCGGCGATCTGGTTCCTGAACGGAACAGCCAACTGGATTTTGAAACACGCGTTTCGGCTCGAGCCAGTGGGCGAACACGAGCTGGCGCATAGCGAGGAAGAGCTTCGGCTCATCCTCGATCAAAGCGAGAAATCCGATGAAGTCTCCGAGCTGGGGCGCGATCTGCTCGTCAACGCGCTCGATCTCCGCCAGCGCGTCGTGCGGGATATCATGACGCCGCGCGGCGAGGTGGTCTTCCTCGATCTCGAGAAAACTTTCGACGAGAACGTCAAGGTCGCCCTCGAATCGCGGCACACGCGGTTCCCTCTTTGCCGCGGCCACCTCGATAACGCGGCGGGCCTCATCCACATCAAGGAGCTGATGCCGATGATGCTCGATCCGCACCCGGACCTGATGCGGATCAAGCGAGAGCTCATTCCCGTTCCGGAAATGATGTCGCTGGAAAAATTGCTGAATCTTTTTCTGACCAAGCATGCGCATCTCGCCATTGTGGTGGACGAGTACGGCGGCACGGTCGGGATGGTAACGCTGGAAAACGTGCTCGAGGAAATCGTGGGCGATATCCAGGACGAATTCGACACCGAGAAGGCCGAGTTCCGGAAGATCAACGAAGACGAATTCTCGGTCGATGGCTCGCTGGGGCTTTACGAGCTGCGCGACCTGGCCGGCCTGGAATTAGAAAGCTCCGATGTGAGCACGATCGGCGGTTACGTGACGCATTTGCTCGGCCATTTGCCGAAGCAGGGCGAGCAGGTCCGGATCGAAAATTATCTTGTCACCATTTCGCAAACGGATGGACGCCGCGTGGGCCAGCTCCATTTCCGCAAGCTGAACGATAGCGAAAGTGCCGGCGCGCCGACAGCGTCCGACGCGGTACGCTAATCGCGTTACGCTTCGAGTCCGGCGATCGCACTCTGCAATCGATCGAGGCTAACCGGTTTCGTCAGGTGATCGGCGAACCCGGCCTCGAGGCTTCTTCGCAGGTCGTCGTCCATCCCGAACCCGCTTAGCGCGAGCGCGGGGACGCTCCGCGTTTCGCGGATGCGTCTTATGAGCTCGAGACCGCTGCCATCCGGCAGACCGATATCGCTCAAGAGGATGTCGAATTCCTCTTCGGTGGCGATACGAAGCGCATCCGTCATATTTTCGGCCGCCAACACCTGGTAGCCGAGGCGGGTGAGGAGGAGGCTCATGGAGCGAAGGGTGTCGCGATGGTCGTCCACGACGAGAATCGTGCGCCGCTGCTCGCCGGTGGCCGGCTGGCCTGGCGCGGGGCGGGAGGTTGTTGCGGTCCCGGGGGTGTCCTCAGCAGCGCCCGAAAACCAGGACGACCAACGAACGGGAAATCCCCCCGCATTGAAGACTTCGTATGTTAATTCCATCTAAGACCCTGAACTTGCCGGGGACGATGGTAATTAGAGGGCCTCAAGCGGTGCTGGTCAACCGGCAGTGCGTGTTTTAGCTGGGGAATTCCAAAATGGAGCCGGCACGCCCTCGTGCCGGGGGCTGATCTCTTGCTCATGCTCTTGATCTTACTCCTGATCTTTACTTGAGCGCCGGTGCCTCTCGGAAGGATCATGAGCACGATCAGGAATAAGAGGCAACCCGCTGAGGAAGGCCGTCTCCAAGAAAAGACCTGAACTATTTGCTCACCCGGGCGAGCAAGGCGGGCCGGCGCTTCAGTTGAGCGGTCAAAGTCTCGATCGCTCGCAAAGTCGGCGGGCTGATATGGTGCTCCATCCCTTCGACATCGTGGTCGATCACGCGATCGTCCACGCCGAGCAGCTTTAGAAAATCGGTCAGGATTTGGTGGCGGCGGGCAATGTTACGCGCCAGCGTTTCCCCGGCGGTGGTCAGAACGAGGCCGCGATATTTTTCGTAATTGAGCAGACCCTCGGCATCGAGTTTCTGCACCATGTTGGTGACGCTCGCCTGGGAAATGCCGAGGCTGGTCGCGATATCGACCACGCGGGCATACCCCTTGGTGTTGATCAATTCGAGGATGCGCTCGAGATAATCCTCCACGGCGGAAGAGTTCCCGAGGGCGGATGCGGTCTTAGCGGGCATGGGCGGCCTCCGGTTGCAATTCAATTGGGCGGATCGGGGCGCGAGGCCTCGTCCAACGAGCGATTAAACCGCTGCGCGGGCTCAGGAACCAGGCGAGCACAAAGAACGCTGTCCCGGCCACGACCATGGCCGCGGCCATCGAGCATTCCAGCCAGAGAGCGAGGTGCACGCCCAGGAGCGAGCTGAGCACCGCGTGCAGCACACTGAGCAGGAGCACAGCCGGAAGCCGCTGGGAGATGAGGGTGGCGGTCGCCCCGGGCAGGATAAGCATCGCGATCACCAGGATCGCACCGACGGATTCGAAAGCACTAACGACCACCACGGAGAGCATCGACATCAGGGCATAATGCATCACGCCGGCGTTAATGCCCAGCGAGGCGGCCAAGCCCGGATCGAATGAGCTGACGAGGAGTTCCTTGTAAAAAACAATGATCATCACGGCGGTAACGATGGTAACGAGCCCCATCCGGACCACCGGCTCCGGACCGAGGGTGAGTCCGAAGATTTGGGTTAGCGGCGCGAGAGGCACGAACGCGATTTCGCCATAGAGCACGCATTCCTGATCGAGATCGACCTTGTCCGCGTAAAGGCTGATGAGGATAACGCCGATGGCGAAAAGGGTGGAAAACGCGATGCCGATCGCTGCGTCCTGTTTCACGCGGGATTTCTTGTGGATGAGCTCGATGATGACCGTGGTGAGCACACCGGCGACGAGCGCGCCGATGAACATGGCCATGGTGCTACGGCTGTTGGCGAGCAGGAAGGCGATCGCGATCCCGGGAAGAATGCTATGGCTGATGGCGTCGCCCACGAGCGACATCCGGCGAAGGATCAGGTAATTGCCGATCAATCCACAAGAGGCCGCAACGAAAAATCCCATCAGCGCGATCCAGCCGAAGCTGGCGAACCCGTCGGTCCAGGGAGTGATGACGACCCGTTGGAAATCGAATGGCGGAATCAGGTCAGTCATTTTTCGCTTTCCCGTTCATCTGCGAACGACCGGATAAATATCCTCCAGGCCAGGAATCAAACGTCCGTGCGGATCTTTCTTTGCGAACTGGAGGCGGCGCTCGAGCTCCCGGACAGTCTCGGTTCCGAGGACGTGCTCGATCTTATCGGCGTCTTCATGGACGTGGTCGGGCGCGAATTGCACGGCGTTGGTCAAATACAGTTCCCAAAGGCGATGGTTGCGCACGATCTCACAGGCGCGCTGCCAGCCAGCGGGCGTGAAGAAGAGAATGTTGCCTTCTTCGTGAGTCGAGACGAGACCGTGGCGCGCCAGCTCCCCGCTCTGGGCGCGCGAATCTTCGATGCTTTGACGCCGGAGCTCGGCCAGTTCTCGAAGCGAGACGCCTTCGCCGTGAAAGGCGCGTTCTTCGAGCACGCGGTAAACGGACTTGAGGGTATTTTCCCGGCCGATGCGGCTGGCCCGAGAGCGGCGTTTCCACCAGCGAACGGCCACGCCGTGGCGCGGTCCGAAGAGGAAGGCGAGGATGAAGACGGCGCTCGCGCTCAGGACCATGAAAGGTCCCGTCGGAAGATTGTTCCCCAGGAAGGATGTGAAGGCGCCGAGCGCGCCCGCGAGCATTCCGAAGAGCGCCGCGAGAATGAGCATTCGGTGCATGCGATCCGTCAGGAGATAGGCGGCGGCGGCGGGTGTGATGAGCATGGCGGAGACGAGCACCACGCCGACCGCCTGGAGCGCGACCACGACCGCGAAGGCCAGGAGCAACATGATGCCGTGATGAATGAGGTGGGTGGGGAACCCAATCGCCCGGGCAAATTCGAGGTCGAAACTGGTAACGAGACATTCTTTGTAGAAGAGCGCGATCAGGACGATGGAGAGCACGGTAACGATGCCCATCAAGCGCACGTCGCCAGCGCTGATGGCGGCGGCTTGTCCGAAAAGGAATTTATCGATGCCGCTTTTGTTTCCGGTTGGCAGGCGCTGAATCATCGTCACCAGGCAGATGCCGACCGCGAAAAACGACGCCAGCACCAGCCCGAGGGCGGCGTCTTCTTTCAGCCGCGTGGTCTGCTTGATGAGGCTGACCACGGTGGTGCCTAACAACCCGGCGATCGTGGCGCCGACGAAGATGGCGAACGGATCCTTGGTCTGGCTCCAAAGAAAGCCAAGCGCGACCCCAGGCAAGACTGCATGCGAGAGCGTGTCGCCGACGAGCGCCATCTTCCGCACGACAATGAAGCTGCCTAACAAGCCGCACGTGATGCCGAGGAGAATCGACCCAGCCAGCGCGTAACGTAACGAGGCGTCCTGAAAGGTAAAAAAGCGAAGGGCCTGTTCGCCGAGGGTAGTGCTCGATACGTCGCTGACTTTGGCGGCTTGGGCGGTCGGGACGAGGAGAACGGCGAGGATTGAGAATAGAGGATAGAGGATGGCGGAGGGCCGCGACGAGAAGACGCGAGTTCTCATTGCTTCCTCACCTCTTCCGCGACCTCCGATAAGATCGTCAACCGCCCGCCATACGTTTTCTGGAGCAGCTCCTGCGTGAACACTTCATTGGTGGGGCCGAAGGCGACCAGCCGCATGTTGAGCAGGATGAGCATGTCGAAATATTCGCGCGCGGTGGGCAGATCGTGATGCACCACGAGCATCGTTTTGCCGCGTTCGCGCAATTCATGGAGCAACATGATGATCGCCGATTCGGTGGCGGCATCGACGCCGGAAAACGGCTCGTCCATGAAGTAAAGATCGCTCTCCTGGGCAAGCGCGCGGGCGAGGAAAACTCGTTGCTGCTGGCCGCCGGAGAGATTCGAAATTTGCCGGTTGGCGAAAGGCAGCATCTGCACCTTGTCGAGGCAGGCGCGCGCAATTTCGCGGTCTTCTTTGCTGGGCCGCTTCACGAGCCCAACCCGCCCGTAGCGGCCCATCAGCACCACGTCCATGACGTTGACCGGAAAGTCCCAGTCCACCGATTCGCGCTGGGGAACGTAACCGACGCGGCGGAGCGCTTTGTTGAAGGGCTGGCCGAAAATCTTGATCCAGCCGCTCGAGATCGGGACCAGCCCCATGATGGCCTTGATCAGCGTCGATTTGCCGGCGCCATTCGGGCCGACAATGCCAATCAATTTCCCGGCCGGCACTTTCAAATCGATTCCCCAAAGCACGGGATTTCGATGATAGGCGACGGTCAGGTCGTGAACTTCCAGCGGCGGAGCGTCGAGTTCGTCCATCGGGATTAGTAACGCCAGGTGAGACCGAGGAAAGGATTGATGTCGTCGGCCGCGCGCGTGACGCCAATGTTCACGCCGGCGTCAAGCTGAAGGTTTTTGGTCACGCCGTAAGTGAAGCCAAAATCGAAGGTGGCAATCCAGTCACTGCCCTTCTCCGTGCTTCTATTACTGAAGAACTCAATATAACCGCCCAGCTCGCCGACGATGGCGTGGCTCACGGTGGCGGTGTTGATGAACTCGGTGTGGTAGCCGTTGCCGCTCCCGTCCTGCCGGTATTCAAACTGGGTCTGCAAACCCATCTGCCAATCGCACGGAAGCGAAGCCGCGAACGGGAAAATTATGCCGCCCTCGTAGGCGCCGTTCCCGAGGTCGTCCCCAGCCGTGGGAAACTTCACGAACGGCATCACGGACAGGGCCGTCTTTCCGCTATCATTGCCCCACAGGTTAACTTTTGTCCGCAGACTCACGTCGCCGAAGCCGGAGGTTTTCTGGACGAACTTCGCGTCGCGATCTTCGAAGCGCACGTGCGCGTAAGTTGGGACCACGAGCTGGAGGTCCACGTTGTTCAGGAGACCGACTTTGTAATTGCTGTTCGCGACCACCAAGGTCTTCGTGCTCGTGTCCGTCGGATCGCCGTTGTAACGGTCGAGGCTGAAAGTGATCAAATCGGCCTCGACCTGGAAATGGCCGGCGTCAACGCTGTAGGCGCTTTCGGTTTTATCAGGGCGGTCCGCGGCCAGCTCGCGCATGAATTCGGGCGGGGTAGGCCGGAAAAGGTTGAATTGATTCTTGTCGATGGCGGGCTCTTCCGCGCTTGCGGAGATGACCACAGACCAGCAGAGCGCGGCCAGAAGCAAGAGGATGGTTTTGCGAGCCATCATTTCAGGGCGTCCACGATTGTGGTCAGGTTATGTTTGATCATCCCTTCATACGTCCCGAGATCGTAGCCGTTCTCGATCTGCCCAGGTGTTCCCATGGCATCGGAAAAAAGTTCGCCGCCGATTTTGACGCCGGCGTCCCGGCTGATCCTCTCGATCGTGTCATGCGGCACACTCGATTCGACAAAGACGGCTTTGATCTTCTTCTGCTTGATGAAATCGGTCAGCTTCGCCACGTCCGCGAGGCCGGCCTCGGACACTGTCGAGATGCCCTGGAGCCCGACAACCTGAAAGCCGTAGGCGCGGCCGAAGTAGTTGTAAGCGTCGTGGCTCGTCACGAGAATCCGGCGCTCGGCCGGAAGCTCGCCGGCTTTCTTGAGCGCCCAGGCGTGCAATTCGTCCAGCCGCGCTCGGGTCGCCGCGGCGCGTTTCTCGTAGCCCTCTTTCCCGGCGGGGTCGAACTCGGTGAGCCCTTTCACGACGGTATCGATGCAGAGTTTCCAAAGGGGAACATCGAACCAGACGTGCGGATCATAATGCCCGGCGAACTCGGGCGGCTCGAGCAAGCGATCCAGCGGAATCGATTCGGTGACCGGGTAAACGAAGCGTTTTGAGCGGGCCAGCTTGCTGAAAATATCCTGCATCTTTCCTTCCAGCAGCAGCCCTGAATAAAAGATCACGTCGGCCTGCTGAAGCTTTGTCACGTCAGAGGCGGCGGCTTTGTAAAGATGAGGATCGACGCCGGGCCCCATCAACGCCTCCACCTCCACCCGGTCCCCGCCCACATTGCGGGCCAGGTCCGCCGCCATCGTGACCGTGGTCGTGATTTTGATTTTTTTATCGGCGGCGGTGGCCGGCAGGGTTGGTAGAACCAGAAGGAGGACGAGGAGCCAGCGGACGTTTTGTAAAGCAAACATAGATATGTAACTCAAACAATATTAGTCTAGGCTATACTTTGAACTCCGGACGTCAAGCCTTTATTGATGGCCCCTATTCAGAGACCATCGCATCGAATAATCCGCGTGCGCTTCTTGGCGGGTGCGACTAAGAAGTCTGCGTGAAGGCGCTCTTCCTCACGAACGAATATCCGCCCAACGTCTATGGCGGCGCCGGTGTGCACGTCGATTATCTTTCGCGTGAGCTGGCTAAATCGATGCCGGTGGAGGTGCGCTGCTTCGGCGATCAGAAATGGCAAAAGGGCAACCTGTCGGTGATCGGCTTCGAACTCGACGTGGACGCGTTCACATGCCCGAAGCCGCTGCGCTCGGTCTTCGGCGCCGTGCGCCGCTGCACCGATTTCAACACGACGAACATCGATTCCGACCTGGTCCATTGCCACACCTGGTACAGCCATTTCGGCGGGATCCTGGCGAAAATGAATTACGGGCTGCCCCTCGTCATCACCGTCCATTCGCTCGAACCGCTCCGGCCCTGGAAACGCGAGCAGCTCGGCGGCGGCTACGATTTCTCGGTCTGGATTGAGAAGACTGCGCTGGAAATGGCGGATGCTGTCATCGCTGTCTCCGCGGAAACGAAAGCGGACATCGAGCGGCTTTTCAACGTCCAGCCTGACCGCCTCCACGTCATTTATAACGGGATCGACCTTGAGGAATATCGGAAGACCGACTCGGCCGCCGCGCTCACAAAATACGGCATCGAGAAACCATTCGTCCTCTTTGTCGGCCGGATCACCCGGCAGAAAGGGATCGTCCACCTCGTTCGCGCCATCGAACACATGGACCCGGGATTTCAGGTTGTGCTTTGCGCCGGCGCGCCCGACACGCCCGAGATCGGCCGCGAAATGAAAGAAGCGGTCGAAACGGTGAAAGCGAAACGTCACGGCGTGATTTGGATCGACGAGATGGTCGATAAATCCACCGTCCGCGAACTGTATTCGCACGCGTCTGTCTTTTGTTGTCCTTCGATCTACGAGCCGTTCGGCATCATCAACCTCGAGGCGATGGCCTGCGAAACTGCGGTGGTCGCGACAGCCGTCGGCGGGATCAAGGAAGTGGTGGTTGACGGCGAAACCGGTTTTCTCGTGCCCATCGACCAGATGGACGAAAGCCCCTTCGAGCCGCGCGATCCCGAGAAATTCGCGCGCGATCTGGCCGCGCGGATCAATCAGCTGATGGCTGATCCGGGGCTCTGCGAGAAATTCGGGCGGGCCGGGCGGAAGCGGGCGGAAGAAAAGTTCGGCTGGCCGGCCATCGCGCAGGAGACGAAGGCGCTCTACGAACGGCTGCTTAATGACCAACGCGCCTAATCTTGCGTGTCATCCCGAGCCGCGCAGACGGCGAGGGACCTCCCAGTCGCAGAACGAATTACGCAAGTCCGCTTTTGCGGGCCAACGAAGTCTGGAGTGACGAATAAGCTTGGTGGCAGCTTGTGTGACGTGAAACCGCCTCTGAGGTCCCTCGCCGTCTGCCGCGGCTCGGGATGACAAGCGCGTAAGACAATGGCAGGCTTTGCCCTAGCGCGTCGGAGATTCCCCAAGAGCCCCATTATGTTTGTCGATCGAATCAAAGTTTTTGCCCAGGCCGGTGACGGAGGCCGCGGGTGCGTCAGTTTTCGACGCGAAAAATTTGTGCCGCGCGGCGGGCCCGATGGCGGCGATGGCGGGCGCGGCGGCGACGTCGTTCTTCGCGCTGATATCCACACGGACAATCTTTCGAACCTTTTCTACGAGCCGATCATCAAGGCGAAAAAGGGCGGGCACGGGCAGGGGAAGAAGATGCACGGCCGGGGCGCGCTGCCGAAGGTGGTGAAGGTGCCGGTGGGAACAGTGGTTTATAAGGACGAAGGCGGAGGGATGAAGGCGGAAGAAATTCAACTGGCCAAGGAAGCGGATGCCTCGTTCAGTCCTCCGCCCGCGTCCTTTTCTCCCATCGCCGATCTGACCCACGACGGCGAGGAGTTCATTCTCTGCCAGGGCGGGGGCGGGGGGAAAGGCAACGTCCATTTCAAGAGCTCGAAGAACCGGGCGCCCGTCCAATACACCGAAGGCGAGGAGGGTGAGCAGGGGCACTTTTTGTTCGAGCTTCGAACAATGGCGGACGCCGCGCTGGTCGGTTATCCGAATGCCGGGAAGTCCACGCTGCTCGGGAAGATTTCCGCGGCCCATCCCAAAGTCGCGCCCTATCCATTTACCACGCTCCACCCAGTGGTCGGCGTGATCGACTTCGACGGCTACCGGCGTGCGTCGGTGGCGGACATCCCAGGATTGATCGAAGGGGCGCATCGCGACGTGGGCCTTGGGCACGATTTCCTTCGGCACATTACGCGTTGCCGGTTGTTGATTTTCGTTCTCGATATTGCCGGAAGCGAAGGTCGGCACCCGATCGAAGATCTCCAGAACCTGCGGCGGGAGATCGACCTTTACGATCCGCGCCTGTCGCAACGCCCCTGGTATATCGTGGCCAACAAAATGGATCTGCCCGGCGCGGACGAAAACCTGCGCGCGCTCCAACAGCGCTTTCCCGGCATCGAAGTGGTGGCGATTTCGGCGGCGGAATCCGAGGGACTGGCGGAATTGAAGGAGCACTTGAAGCGCTGGCTTTTCGCGGAGCCGGCCACATCCGGCGCTGCGGCAGAGGCCGAACCCCAACTGGTTACGGCCCTCGAATAACAGATGGACAACTCACGGAACCTCACGGACAATCGGCCTTCCCCATGGCAAAACGAGTAGTCGCCAGTTACTGCACGACGTTCCTGAAACCGGAGATGTTGCACATCTACCGCCAGGTCCGGTCGCTGCACGAGTACGAGACATTCGTCATGACCAAGGCGCTCCAGAACAGCGAACTCTTTCCGTTCGACGACATCGAGCTGATCCCGAAGCCGCACAGCAATCCTCTGCGGCACGGCTGGCTGAAGTTTGTGAAGCAACAGCCGGCAATCCTCTACCGCGGTGAATACCAAATGCTTTCCCGGCTTCTGGAACGCCGCGGCGCCGACTTGATGCACATTTATTTTGGACACACCGGCGTGCATCTGCTGCCCTTTATCGAGCGCTGGCATAAGCCGTGTGTCGTCTCGTTCCACGGCGCCGATGTTGCGGAGAAGAAAGACATTCGCGATTACGGCCCGAAGCTGAAGAATTTGTTCAACGCCGTCCCGCTCGTCCTGGCGCGTTCGAAGTCGCTCGCGGAACGCCTCCTCTCGCTCGGTTGTCCGCCGGAGCGTTTGCGCATCAACCGCACCGGCGTGCCCCTCCATGAGTTTCCGTTTATCCGGCGCGAGGCGCCGACAAATGGTCGCTGGCGCTTCATGCAGGCGTGCCGGCTGATTCCCAAGAAAGGTGTCGCCACCTCGCTTTGCGCCTTCGCGATTTTCCAAAAGGAATTCCCGAACGCCGAACTCATCATCGCCGGCAAAGGCCCGCTCCAATCGCATTTGGAAGAGCTGGCCGAGGAACTCGGCATTGTCTCCAAAGTCCACTTCCGCGGATTCCTCTCGCAAGCGGAGCTGCTCGAGCTCTACGCCAGTTCCCATTTTTTCCTGCATCCGAGCGAAACGCCGCCCGACCAAAACCAGGAAGGCATACCCAATTCCATCCTCGAAGCGATGGCGACCGGTCTCGCCGTTCTGGCCACCAAACATGGCGGAATTCCCGAGGCCGTGGAGGAGGGTCGTTCCGGAATGCTGGTGGACGAGCGTGATTTCGAAGCGCTGGCCGCGGCCATGAAGAACCTCGTTCGCTCCCCCTTTGCCTTTCGCGAGATGGGCGCGCTCGCCAGCGAGTCCGTCGCCGCGAATTTCGAGCAGCGAGAACAAATCCGGCAGCTCGAGACGCACTACGATGAGGCCGTCGCCCTGGCCGGCGCCGAGGAGCGCGTTCCGCAACACGAGACGGATGTCATCGCCGAGAGGTTCCCCGCGAGGGTCTCGGTAAAGTAGTTGTAGCTGCCGCCGTCGCCGGCGGCAGAACCGGGGCGAACCAGCGCACATTTCCCTGCCGCCGGTGACGGCGGCAGCTACAACGATTCACTGATCACAATTCACTATTTTCACTCTTGTCATCGCGATAAAACGCGCTTTGGTATGCGCGACGCCAGCACCCCTTGTGTGGTGTGCACCGCTTCCGCGGTCGCTGCACCTACGGGAAACATCGGGCTGCGGCTGCCAAACCCTTATAATTCATGCGCCGTCGTTTTTCATTGCTGATCTTGCTCGCCCTGGCGGTTTTCGCGTGCAGCGGGCTGGCTACGGTCGCATCGGCTGCGGACCCATCGAACGCCGCGGCGCCGACCCATCGGCCGCTTCCGCTGAAACCGGATGTTCTTTTTGAGGTCGGAAATCTCGCGGTCACGAACTCGATGGTGGTCACCTGGATCGTGGCGGCCGGGATCATCCTTTGCGCGCAATTGGCCACCCGCAAAATCAAGCCGGTGCCGACCGGGCTTCAGAACTTTTGGGAATGGCTCGTCGAGAGTCTTTACAATTTTCTCGAGAACATGATCGGGCGCGATCTGGTCAAGAAGACGTTCTGGTTCTTCGCCACGATTTTCATCTTCATTCTTTTCCTGAACTGGTTCGGATTGATTCCGGGTGTCGGCACGATCGGGTGGGGACATCACGATGCGGCCGGCCATTTTCACATCGATCGGCCCCTGCTCCGCGGCGCCAACGCCAACCTGAATCTGACCTTCGCCATGGCTTCGGTCTTCTTCGTCTGCTGGATCGTTTGGGCGGTCCAGGCGAACGGCCCCGGCGGCGTGATCAAACATCTCTTCGCCCCGAAGGGCAACACCACCGGCATTCTCAAGTTCCTGATGATCTTCATTTTCTTCATCGTCGGCTGGCTCGAGGTGGTCTCGATTCTGTTCCGGCCGATCTCGCTGAGCTTCCGCTTGTTCGGCAACATTTACGCCGGAGAAATCATGCTCGAATCGATGAGCCATATCGTGCCTTCGCTGGCGTGGCTGATCCCGATCCCGTTTTACTTTTTGGAACTGCTCGTCGGCTTTGTGCAGGCGCTCGTCTTTATGCTTTTGACCGCGGTCTTCACGCTCCTCATTGCGCAACACGAGCCCGGACACGGGGAGGCGGCGCACCATTAGAAAATTTCGGCGATCGGACCGTGGTTCCCGCGGAGGTCGCTCGATGAAACAACCAACAGAAAAAAATATGATACTACCAATACTCGCGGAACTGACCGGCAGCCTTCACGTCGGACTCGCAGCACTTGGCGCCGCCATCGGCGTCGGACTTATCGGCATGGGCGC
>DASQLH010000253.1:0-6406 GCA_035630155.1 Chthoniobacterales bacterium | reverse complement strand
CGTCCGATGGACGTGAAGGGCGGCTGTTCCCCCCAGAACATTTTTGAAACTGCCGACGTAGTAATCGAGCTTTCGACTGCCCGCAACAAATTTCTTTAATGATCTTAAGCGACGGTCGGGGAGGATTGCAATAAGTTGTTTCGATGAAGCTGGGATTGCGCTACCAAACCACCTACCGCTACGACGAAGCGGTCGGCTTTTCGCCCCATGACGTGCGCCTTTTTCCGCGAAGCGATCGCTTCAGCCGTGTGCGCCGGCTTGATTTCACGGCGACGCCGAAAGCGACGATCCGTTATTCGCGCGACGTCTTCGAAAACATAGTCGCTTCCTGTTTTTTTCCCGAGAAGTCGAAGGAGCTGGAGTTTCGTCTCTCGATCAATCTCGATCTCGACGAGAAAGATCCGTTTCATTTTATTTTGGAACGCGACGCGGTGGAGACGCCGTTCGAGTACGACGCCGAGATGGCGAAGATCCTCGCGCCCTATCGGGAGAAGCGGGTGAAGGAGCGGCTCATGGTGCCGGGTTGGGAAGCCCCGACGAACAAAAAACGGCGCGGCACCGTGCAAACGCTGGCGGAACTGAACAAGAGGCTCCACGAATGCATCGGCTACGAGCGGCGCGAAGAAGGCGCGGCGCTGTCGCCGATGGAAACGCTTCGTCTCGGCCGGGGGGCCTGTCGTGACGTCGCCGTATTGCTGGCGGAGATTTTGCGCCAGATGGGGTTCGCCGCGCGGCTCACGAGCGGTTATCTGCGCGAGAGCGATTCCGAAACAAAACGCGCGGAAGGTTCGCTCCACGCCTGGACGGAAGTTTTTCTTCCCGGCGCGGGATGGATCGGGATGGACGCGACCAATGGAGTTTTCTGCAATCATAACTTCATCGGCGCGGCCGTGGGGCTCACCCCGGCCGACATTACGCCGATCGGCGGGCATTACCTTTCGAGGAAGCCCATCCCCGCGCAGATGACGAGCAAGCTGGAGCTGATCAATTTGTGAGAGGGAGAACGCGGGTCATCCCGAGCCGCGCAGACGGCGAGGGACCTCGCAGGCGCTCAAGCGCTACCGCGAAACCAGAAAGCGTCTTCGGCAGTGGAGCTGTGATTCTTATTTGTGTGACGCGGATTCCAACTGGGAGGTCCCTCGTCGTCTTCGCGACTCGGGATGACACGCTGCATAGTCGAATGGTAATTCCGTGAATCATGCTTGCTGAACTTCAGCTCCGGAATTTTCGCTGCTTCGAATCGCTCGGGATTGAATTCGCTCCCGGCTTTAACTTTTTCGTCGGCCGGAACGGGCAGGGCAAGACATCGATCCTGGAAGCGGCCTGCGTTCTCTTGCGGCTGCAATCGCAACGCAGCTCCACCTTGGCGCCCGCCGTGCGCTTCGGAGAAAAATCTTTCGGCGTTTCCGGCCGTCTCGAAAATCATCTGCTTGAATTTCGTTACAGCGCGCTGCGCCGGAAGGTGGCGCTCGATCATGTCGAGCAGCGCCCGCTCGATGAATATCTGCGCCTGGGCCGCGTGGTCTCATTTGCCAATACCGACATCGAGCTGGTGCGCGGCGGTTCCGAAACGCGGCGGCGCTATCTCGATTTTCTCGCCACCCAGATCGATCCGCTTTACCGGCCAACGCTGCGCGCTTACGAACGCGCGCTCCGCTCACGCAACGCGCTCTTGAAATCGCCGCACCCGCGTCCGCGCGAAATCGCCGCCTACGAAGCGCCGCTGCTCGAACACGGTTCCAAGCTGGGCGGGATGAGGGCGAAGCTGGTGGAGCGCCTGGCGCCGCTGGCCGCGGCCGCGCATCGTGAAATCAGCGGCACGGGCGAAACATTGCAGCTCCGGTTCGCGCCGGGGAACAGTGACGATTTCGCGAGTGATCTGGCCAACTCGCATGCGCAGGAGTTGCGGCTTCGCCAAACGATTGTCGGACCGCACCGGGACGACATCGAACTGCTCGTCGAGGCGAAGACCGCGAATCAGTACGCGTCGGAAGGCCAGCAGCGCACGGTTGCGCTGGCCTTGAAGATCGCGCAAGCGCGCATCTTCCTGATGGAGGAGGGGACGGCGCCCTTGCTGTTGATCGACGATATTTTTGGCGAGCTCGACCCGGTCCGCCGGAATGCGCTTTTGCAACATCTGCCGGCCGAGGCGCAGAAGTTTGTCACCGCCACGAGCATGCAATGGCGCGAGAATGTTGGAGAAGGGCCGGTGTTCGAGCTGGAAGATCGCACATTGATTCCCAGGTAGGGACGCCGCGCTGCGGCGTCCGCCGGTGCATCCTTAACCAGTCCGTTGCGGACGGCGCAGCGCACCGTCCCTACCCGAAACAGGTTGCGCAAGACCGGGGCGCGGCTTCTAGTTTTTCATGCGTAATCTCGGGGATGGAATGCCGCTCAGCCTCGCCGGCTCGCTGCTGGTCGCTCACCCGAATATGCTCGATCCAAATTTCCGGCGCGCCGTCCTCTTTATCTATGAGCACGATTCCACCGAAGGCGCGGGCGGGCTCATCATTAATCGCCCGCTCGACAAGCAGGTTGTCGATCTGGTCAACGAGGCCCCGCCGGAGGGGCTCGCGGACGTGCCGGTCTTTCTCGGCGGTCCGGTCGGGAAAAACCAATTGATGTTCGCCGCTTTCGAATGGGAGACCGGCGCAGGGCTGAAGCTCAATCACAACGTGGGCGTGGACGAAGCGCACGAGCGCGTGGGCGAAGATCCCGCTTCCATCCGCGCTTTTGTCGGCTACGCGGGCTGGAGCGCCGGGCAGCTCGAAGCCGAGATGAAACAAAAAGCCTGGATCGTCCAGCGGCCGACGCGGGCCGCGTTGACGCCCGAGCGTTTGCCGAAGCTTTGGTTCGACATCATGAAGGGCCTCGGGCCGTGGTACAAAATGCTCGCTGCGGCGCCAGACGATCCGTCGCTGAACTAGTGAATGGTGATCGGTGACTGGTGAATAGAAGTTTGCTCTAGTCGCGCGGATTACTTCCACCTATCACTAGTTACTCATCACTATTCACTTCTCCAAAAAATGATCATCGGCGTTCCGAAAGAAATTAAACAGCAAGAGCACCGCGTGGGACTGATTCCCTCGACCGCCACCACTCTGACGCGCAAAGGCCACACCGTCCTGGTGCAGAAAAGCGCAGGCGTCGGCTCCGGGTATGCGGATGAAGATTACGTCGCGGCCGGCGCGAAGATGATCGATGGGGCGGAGGAGGTATTCGCCCAGGCGGAAATGATCGTGAAGGTGAAAGAGCCGTTGCCTCCGGAGTACGGTCTCCTGCGCCAGGGTCAGATCCTTTTTACCTATTTGCACCTCGCGGCCAGCAAACCGCTGACCGAAGCGCTCTTGAAATCTGGCGTCACGGGTGTGGCGTATGAGACTATTCAGATCGGCAATAAGTTGCCGCTCCTCGAGCCGATGAGCGAGATCGCGGGCCGGATGTCGGTGGTGATGGGGGCGTATTACCTGGCCAAGCATAACGGCGGCAACGGCGTCCTGTTGGGGGGTGTGCCCGGGGTTCTGCCGGGGAAGGTGGTGGTAATCGGCGGAGGAACATCCGGCGTGAATGCGGCGCGCATGGCGGTGGGATTGAAAGCGGACGTGATCATTCTCGAAGTGGATGGGGAGCGGATGCGCTTTCTCGATTTGACGATGCCAAACGTGAAGACGCTTTATTCGAACGAAGCGAACCTGACGGAATTAATGCCGGCCACCGATCTGTTGATCGGCGCAGTCCTGGTGCCGGGCGCGAAGGCGCCGAAGCTGGTCACGCGGGAGATGTTCCGAAAAATGAAACCGGGCAGCGTGTTTGTGGATATCGCGATCGACCAGGGGGGCTGCGCCGAGACCTCGCGCGCCACGACGCATGAACAGCCAATTTATGTTGAGGAAGAGGTGACGCATTACTGCGTCGCCAACATGCCGGGCGCGTATGCCCGCACTTCGACGCAGGCGCTGAGCAATGCCACGGCGCGCTATGCGGAATTGCTCGCCGATCTCGGGTTGGAAGGGGCGTGCAAGAAAGTGCCGGCGCTCATCGGCGGCATCAACACTCGGGATGGCAAGGTGACGTACGCGGCGGTGGCGGAAGCGCACGGGCTGACCTACGAGCCGCCGTTTTAGGAAACCGGCGAAAGCCGGGTCCTCATGCTCCTGATCTTGATCCTAATCCTGATCCTTCCGGAAGATCATGAGCAAGATCAGGATCATGAGCAGGAATGCTTTCTAGAATCGCTGACAAGTGCCTGCGAAAGTTGAGTTTCGGTAAGGCCGAAGCGTTTCCCCCATTCGATTCCAACTTAGTCCCAAGATGGGGCAACCAATCCAAACTATGAAAAAATTACTCTGCATTTTCGCCAGCGCGGCGCTCCTCGGGGCCTGCGAACAAAGGACCGACGTTGTCGCTCCCACCACCACCTCTTCGCCGACTGAGAAGAAGGAAACGAACACAACCATCGTGAATCCGACCACGGAGAAGACGAAGGAAACAACCAACACAACGACCACGACGACACCTCCAACGTCCAGCACCACGACCACGACGACTTCCAGTCCGAGCCCGTAGTCTTACCGGCTTTTTAATTCGAAAGTCTTCTCGCGGCCTGTCCCCGGGAAGACTTTTGCTGTACGGAGGTAAGTGGAGACGGTCCGCCTGTGGGGGCGCGGGATCGTTGGGAGAAATTGCCGCCAAGTCTCGCGCTACCGGCACGCATTGGAGACGGCCTGCCCTCAGGCCGTCGGGGGAAGACTGCTGCGATGTCTTCCGCGACCGGCACGAGGGCGTGCCGGCTCCAATAAAGGACGTGCCGGCTGAAGCGTGCGCTACAACATCAGATCGTGAATAATGCCGCGATATGGCCAATCTTCAGTGCGTTCCACTAATCCAGCGCGAACCGCGTTTTGCTCTACGTAATCCCATTTTTCAGAATAGCTTTCGGTCGATCGTAGATAACGATCGAAGTAATTTGCCTGCCAGATTGGTGCGCGCGCATTCAGCGCTCTGATAATTCTTCTTGAGCTTACGCCCTTCCACATCTGGACCCATTGGGCCATGGGGAAGGCGCCGATCTCGGGTCGCGCGAAGAAGTGAACGTGGTCCGGCATGAGGATGTAATTACCGACCCACCAACCATCGAGCGCCGCGGAGCGCTGCCAGATCTGACGCAGTACCGCGTGACATTCCGGCGAAGCCAGAACGGCTTCCCGCCGATGCGTGCAGGCCGTGAAAAAGACGATCGGGTTATCCTGATAGGAAGGAACGTGCGCCAGATGTCCATGGGGGGACATGAAAGAAATCTTGAGCGTTACCTGACGAAGAAGCAACTGGAGACGGCCTGCCCTCAGGCCGTAGGGGGAAAACTGCTGCGACCTCTTGCGCCACCGGCACGAATTGGAGACGGCCTGCCCTCAGGCCGTCGGGGGAAGACTGCTGCCACGTCTTGCGCCACCGGCACGAGGGCGTGCCGGCTCCAAAGCAAGGGCGTGCCGGCTCCAAAGCAATGGCGTGCCGGCTCCAAGCAAGGGTGGACCGGCTCCAAAGAGAGGGTCGTTCCTCAAGAGGATGGCGTGGGAGTTGTGTTATGATGAGCGCGCATGGCTTCACCGAAATCCTGCGATCAATCTTTCTCGAAGGCGAAGCGGCTTACGCGAACCGAGGAGTTCACGGCGGTCAAATTCCAGGGGAAGACCTATCGGGGGCCTTTCCTCATTCTGGGGGTGTTCGTCCAGAAGGAGGAAAAAGCTTTCCGCGCCGGCTTCATCACCACGAAACGGCTCGGGGGAGCGGTGGTGCGGAATCGAGTGCGCCGGCGGCTGCGCGACATTGTGCGGAAGGAACAATCGCGCCTGCCGGCGGGCCTTTGGATCGTGATTGTCGCGCGGGCGGCGGCGGCCCGCGCCAGTCATCGAGAGCTGAAAGATGAGTGGTTGCGCCTCGCGGAGCGCGCTTCTATTCTAGCGCCCTGATGCTCTTTCTCGCGCGTCTTTTTATCCGAGGTTATCAGCTTCTCATTTCTCCGGTTCTCTCCTTTTTGGGCGGCCCGGGGTCGGGATGCCGCTTCGAACCGACGTGCTCGGCTTACTTTCTCGGCGCGTTGGAAACACACGGAATCCTCCGCGGAACGTGGCTGGGTGTCTGCCGGCTATGCCGTTGCCACCCGTGGGGTGGGCGAGGGCATGATCCAGTGCCGCCGGCGCACACCCACTCCGCAACAACGGCGAACAGGGCCGCATCGATTGTTTGTGAATAGCCCGGCGGGCAGCCCTTATGGATCGCCAAGCATGGATTGCCGTTACGCTTTGCATCCTGGGGATGATCGGATGGTATGCCTACACGGCGTCGCATCTGCCGCCCCCTCGTCCGCCGATCGTCGCTTCGCCCACGCCGGGAACGACGGCGGATAATC
>DASQLH010000252.1:0-4903 GCA_035630155.1 Chthoniobacterales bacterium | reverse complement strand
GGGCGGATTGATGATGGCGGAGAAATTATCGATGCCGTAACTGCCGAGGTTCGAGACGGTGAAGGTGCCGCCCTGAAATTCTTCCGGCTTCATCCGCTTGTTCCGGGCGCGATGCGCGAGGTCCTTCACCGCTTCGCTGATCTCGCGCAGCGATTTGCTTTGCGCAGCACGAATGACCGGCGTGACCAGTCCATCCTCGATCGCGACGGCGATGGCGAGGTTCACGTCGCTGTATTGCACGATGGCGTCCACGTCGAAAGAAGCGTTTGCTTTCGGCACCTTCACCGCCGCCTCGACGGAGGCCTTCAGGACGAAATCGTTCACCGTGATTTTCGCCGAATCGGACCCTTCACCGGCCGATTTCAATTCGGCGCGAGCGCTCATCAGCGGCCCGGCATCGATCTCGATGTTCAAATAAAAATGAGGGACAGGCGCTTTGCTCGCGACCAAACGTTCCGCGATCACTTTGCGCATTCCGCTGAGCTTGATCCGCGCCCCTTCGCCCGCGTGAATCTGGGGAGCGGCGGCGGGCTTCGGTTGCGCGCCTTTTGATTTGCCTGCGGTGCGAACGTCGCTCTCCGTAATGCGGCCATCGGGGCCCGTCCCTTTGAGGCTCGAGAGATCAACGCCCAGCTCTGCCGCGGTCCTGCGCGCCAGCGGGGACGCTTTCACGCGCGCCTCGCCGGTGCTGCTTTCTGTTTTTGGTTCAGCCGGCGCCTTTGGCTCGGAAGGCTTCTTGGGCTCGGGCGATTTCTTCTCCTCCTTTTCGTCACTCTCCTGCGGAGGGGCAGTCTCGGACTCCTTGTCTTCGGCGGGCGCAGGTTTCTCCGTTTCGGTCTGCTCCTTCTTTTTCGGCGCGGGTTTCTTCTCCTCTTTCGCTTCTGGTTCCGGCTTCTCTTCCGGTTCCGGCTTCTCTTTTTCTTCCTTCGCTTCAGCCGCCGGAGCTGCCTCGCCTTCGCCGCCGATGAACGCGATCTTCTCGCCCACGTTCACCTTGCCGCCCTCCTCCACGAAAATCTCAGTGAGTGTCCCGTCCTCCGGCGATTCCCATTCCATGGTCGCCTTGTCGGTCTCGATCTCGGCGATGACATCGCCTGCCGAAACCTTATCGCCCTTCTTTTTCTTCCACGCGACGAGGGTTCCCTCCGTCATCGTGTCACTCAGCTTGGGCATTTGGATTTCAGGCATGGCGAGTGTCGTTAGGTGTAACAGACTTTCTTTACGGCGGCGATCAACTTCTCCGCGCTCGGCAGCACCGCTTTCTCGAGCCGCTCGTTGTAAGGCATCGGCACATCCTCCTGCGCCACGCGCAGAATCGGCGCGTCGAGCCCATCGAACATCTCTTTCTGGATGCGATACGAAACTTCCGCGCCGACCCCGCAAAATGGCCGGTCCTGCTCGACAATGACGACGCGATGCGTCTTTGAAACCGACTTCAGGATCGCCTCGATATCGAGCGGTTTGATTGAGCGCAGATCGAGAACTTCCGCGCTGATCTCTTCTTCGTTCTCGAGAGTCTCCGCAACCGTCAGGGCGAGCGGAACAGTCTGCGCGTAACAAATAATCGTGACGTCGCTCCCCTCGCGTTTCACCTCCGCTTCGCCCAGCGGAATGAGCAGCTCGACGTCTTCCTCTTCGACCATTCCTTTGGAGCTGTAGAGAAGCTCCACCTCGAGGACCAGCACCGGATTGTTGTCGCGGATCGCGGTTTTGAGCAGTCCCTTCGCGTCGCGCGGCGTCGCGGGCGTGCAGATTTTCAATCCCGGCACGTTGGCATAAAGACATTCCGTGGCGTGCGAATGGGTGGCGCCAAGTTGATGCGCGGGACCATTCGGGCCGCGAAAAGTAATCGGGATATTGAACTGGCCGCCCGACATCGTGAGCATGTTCGGCGCGTTGTTCACGACCTGATCGAAGGCGACGAAAGAAAAGCTGAAGGTCATGAACTCGACAATCGGCCGCAGCCCCACCATGGCCGCGCCGACGCCCATGCCGGCAAAACCATTCTCGCTAATGGGCGTGTCGATAATTCGCTTCGGGCCAAAACGGTCGAGCAACCCCTGGCTCACTTTGTAAGCGCCGTTGTATTGCGCCACTTCCTCGCCCATGAGGAAGACATTGGGGTCGCGCTCCAATTCCTCGGCGAGCGCCTCATTGAGCGCCTGGCGGTAAGTGATCTCTCTCACGGTGCGTAGGTGTAATCGTAAAGTTTCTCGAGCGGCGGCTCCGGACTTTCTTCGGCGAATTTGACGCTGGCCAGCGCGATCTCCTTCGCTTCCTTGTCCAGCCGGTCGAATTGCTCGTTCGTCAATTTTCCTTCGCGCGTCAGCTGCGCCCGCAAACGCGTGATCGGGTCGTCGAGCCGATACTGTTCGAGCTGCTCCTTCGTGCGATAGCTCGCCGGATCCGACATGGAATGCCCGCGATACCGATAGGTGCGGACCTCCGCGAAAGCTGGATGCGGATCGGCCCGGATGGAGCTGATGATTTCCGAAAGTTTGTCGCGCACCTCGCGAAAGTTCATCCCGTCGATCACCGTGCCAGGAATATCGTAACCTTCCGCGCGATTGACGATTTGCTTGAGCGAGGTCGAGCGTTCCACGCTGGTCCCCATC
This sequence comes from Chthoniobacterales bacterium, assembly GCA_035630155.1. Classification (GTDB taxonomy): domain Bacteria; phylum Verrucomicrobiota; class Verrucomicrobiia; order Chthoniobacterales; family UBA10450; genus AV80. The sequence goes on along the minus strand of DASQLH010000252.1, from coordinate 2,288 downwards.
GCGAACAGGTTATTCTCGCAGACGAAGACGATTGGCAATTTGTAGAGCCCGGCGAGATTGAAGGCTTCATGGAACGCGCCCTGGTTGATGGCGCCGTCGCCAAAGAAGCAAATCGTGACACGATCTTCATCGCGGTATTTGGAAGCGAAAGCCAGCCCGGTTCCGAGAGGAATATGCGCTCCCACGATCGCGTGACCGCCATACATGTGGTGTTCCTTGTCGAAGTAATGCATCGACCCGCCGAGGCCGCGCGAGCAACCGGTCGCCTTTCCGAAAAGCTCGGCCATGCAGGCGTTCGCGCTCGTCCCGCGAGCCAGGGCGTGGGCGTGATCGCGATAAGCGGTGATCAAATAGTCGTCCGGCCGCGCCGCCGCCACCGCGCCGCAGACCACCGCTTCCTGCCCGATGTAAAGATGGCAGAAACCGCCAATCTTTTGCGTCTGATATTGTTGACTCGCGCGCTCCTCGAAGCGCCGGATCAACAGCATCATCGAGAGCATCTCGACTTCGTCGCGTTGCTCCGGCTGCGGCATGGCCGGACTAAACGGTGCGAAGTGAGGCCGAAGTCGCGCGGGAAGTTTCCGAGCTGCGACCCCAGTGCATGCAAAGAACGAAGAGCCCGGTGAAGAGCAGGTCGCTCAGGATCGAGTTTCGGAAAAACATCCAGCTTGGAGTGGCGCTGTATTGAGGGAGACCGACGGTGAGCGCCTGGATCAAGCCCGCGAAACTTTTCATGTAACCGGGATCGCTCAGCCAGGCGAACGTGTTCGTGATCACATAAAAGAGAACCGAGCCGGCGAGCGAAGCGGGGAGCAACGTCTTCCACGAGGCGCGATTGGCGAGGGCCAGCCCGAGGCAGCAAACGACCGCCAGCGCCAGGTAGCGGCCGGCAATAAGCGGAGAAAGCATCGTCGCGCTGTAATGAAGGTTGAGGACGAGATCGGAAATGAAGAGCGCAACGAGCGGCAACGTGAATTTGTATCTCGTGGGCAAATACGCTGCGCCGCACAGGGCGATCGCAGCCAGGGGCGCGAAATTCGAAAGCCAGGTGGTGCCCGAGGTAATGGCGAGGCCGGTCACGATCCGATAGGCGATCGCGGCGACGATGAGAAGGAGAGCGGGAATCATCGGCATGAATTTTAACCTTCCTGTGAGATATGCAATCCTCTTCTTACTCGTGCTCCTGCTCGTGATCGTGATCGTAATCGAAATTCAAAGAATCGATCACGAGCACGATTACGACGAGGGAACGGAAGCGGCCGGCGCCAGCAACGACTTGTTCAAACGCGCCTTGCGCCGCTTCGCCGCATTCTTATGGATAATGCCGCGCTTGGCGGCCTTATCGATCGCTGAGATCATCGCCTGGACATTCTTGGCTTCGGGCTTGGCGGCGGCCCCGGAAAGGCCTTTCTGCATTTTGCGCAGGCGGGTCAGGACACTGCGATTGCGGAGAGAGCGGACGCTGGTCTGGCGGGCGCGTTTGGAAGCGGATTTCGTGTTAGCCATTGGAAGAAATTGTGAGCGTGGAGGGTCGCGGCAGGGCCGAACTGTGTCAAGGCGGGATCGCGTCCCGCGCGGTTAGGAAAGAGGCGAACTAAGCGCCGCGGCCAAAGCGAGGCGATTCGTCGCTTGGCTCCGTCTTGCGCACAGTCTCCGCCGGTTTTTCTTCCGCGGCGTCGGATTCAACCGGGTGCACCGGCTCGGCCCTTGGCGGCTCCAGGGTGAACACCGCGCCACGAGGCGCTTTCGGAATCTTCGGCAGCTTGCCGTTGACGATCTCGACAATCGCTCCCACGGGCAGCTGCGCGTAAAGCGCCGCGACGTCGCGCGACTTCATCCGGATGCAACCGTAGCTGGCAGGCCGGCCGATGCGCTTTTCCTCGGGCGTGCCGTGAATATAAATGCAGCGGCTAAAGGCGTGCGCGTTGGAAGCTTCGAGGCCCCGCAGCCAGATGATGCGCGTAATTACAGGGTCGCGTCCCTTGGCATTCGGCTTGAGGATTTCACCGGTAAAACGGCGGTTGCGAAAGACCGCTCCGACCGGCGCGTGGTCGCCAATCTTTTCTGCCACCTGGAGGAAACCGAGCGGGGTCGTCATTCGCCCCCAGTTATCGCCCAGGCCGAATTTCGAAGTCGAAACTGGATACGTCGCGAGCTTGGCGCCATTCGCCATCAGCAGCAGCTTTTGGTCTTTCACGCTGACGATGACGCGGCTGGGACCATCGGCGCGAACGGTCGCGACCGCCGAAAAAAGCGCGACCAGCAGAATCGAGAGGCGAACCATCACC
>DASQLH010000251.1:0-5616 GCA_035630155.1 Chthoniobacterales bacterium | reverse complement strand
AAACGATTGGCGCGGCGATAATAACGCGCTAGGCGCATCGCCGCGTATTCTGCGGTAAATGGGTCCCTCGGCCCGCTCGGCGCATCAACTACGTTTTGGAGAATCTGTTCGAGGTCATTAATCAAATTTTCCTCCTGCTCGTTTGTCAGGCGAGATTTCTTGTTTTCAACGAGAAGATCGAACGCAAAGCCCCAAGTTCCCGGCAGCTCAATTTGTCGGCCCTCACCCTCCAATTGGATGATTGTGTCGCGCACCTTTTCGATGCGGTCAGAGTCGGTCGTGCTGATGCTAAGGCTAAGCGCGCGCCCGGCGTATGTAATTGCTGTTATCTTATGGTCGTAACGCACGGATTTCATCGCCTCGACATAGGCATCAATGGCGGCATTCGCGTGACGAATCTCTGCCTGCCGATTGAGCGCCTTCGCGAAATCCCACAGCAAATCCGCGTAGCGGGCGCGCAGCACCGGATGCGCGGCTACCGCCTGGCGACCATCCCAATAGTCCAATATCTCGGGCGACATTTGCTGCAAATTCGGTTGTTCAATCGTCCGACCATCTTCCGACTTCCACACTGCCATCGGCCCGAAATACGTTCCCCAACCGCTGAGTTCCCCTGAGCGTTTTGGAACAAAACCAAAAGCCAACGCCTCCGCGCGGGTTTCCTCGGAAGGCTCCGAGCTTGCTTCGCGCAGTCCGGCAACCACCCTTTCGATTTCGGTCGAAATATCGGTTTCGGACAATGTTTTCGTGACTTCCAAGCGGTCGAACAGCTCGCGAAGCTGGGAACTAGATTTGTCCACGTCGGGAAAGTGCACCAAGCGCGGCCACAACTCAAAACGGGCTGAGAAGGCGCAAAGCGCCAAGCACCGCAGGCGCGAGGCTCAGTTAGTCGCGGCTTGCAATCCAACTCGACGCAGCCCCTAGAGTGCCACTAAGTGCCAACAGAATCGCCGCAAATGGCACTTTATGGCCGAATTCCGCGCGGACCAGCGAAATGCGCTTTTGGAGTCATTTCAGAGGGAAAAGCGAAATGGGCAGGGTTGGATTCGAACCAACGAAGGCGTAAGCCAGCGGATTTACAGTCCGCCCCGTTTGGCCACTTCGGTACCTACCCGCGTGCCGGTGAAGGCGAGCGTTGATATAGGCTCGGCTGCCCCGGGTCGCAAGTGTTTTGCCGGAAGCGCGTGGCGGCTTCGCCGCCCAAGGAGCGGCGATTTTCAATCGCCGTTTGTTTAGGTCGGCGATTTCAAATCGCCGCTCCTTGAAAGAATTCGGCGATCGCTTCCGCGACGTAGCGTTGCTGGTCGCGCGTTAGTTCCGGATAAATCGGCAGGGCCAGCGTCTCGCGCGCGGCGCGTTCGGCTTCAGGAAAGTCTCCGGGGCGATAGCCGAGATAGCTGAAGCAATCCTGTTCGTGCAGGGCGAGCGGATAATAAATCGCGGTGCCGATGTCCTTGCGGGTCAAATGCTCGCGCAGCTCGTCGCGGCGCGAACTGCGGATCACGTATTGATGATAAATGTGATGGTTTTTCAGGCCGCGTTCGCGGTAAGGCTCGGCCGGCAGCGTGATCCGGTCCGTCAATCCGAGGCGAATAAACTCCTGGCGATAGAAGTCGGCCACGCCGCGCCGCGCAGCCGACCAGCCGTCCAGGAAGGGCAACTTCACCCCGAGAACCGCCGCCTGGATTTCATCCAACCGGAAATTGCCCCCGATGAAATGATGATAGTAACGTTGTTCCATCCCGTGCTGCCGGCAAAGTCGCACACGGTCGGCGAACGCTTCCTCCCGGCAAATCACCGCGCCGGCATCGCCCGCCGCCCCGAGATTCTTGGAAGGATAAAAACTGAAGGTCCCGACCTTGCCCATCGTGCCGGCCTTTACCGTTTGACCTTGGAAGGGGTATTCCGCGCCGAGCGCCTGGGCCGCGTCCTCAATCACGTCGAGCTGATACCGCTCGGAGATTTCATGGATCGCGTCCATGTCGCAGCACAGGCCGTAGAGATGCACGGGGACGATCGCGCGCAGCTTTTCGCCTTTCGGGGTGCGGAGCGATCCGTCGGCGTGGCGCGAACACGAGTTCGCCAGGTAATCCTCGAGTGCCCTGGCTGAGATGTTGTAGGTGCCCGGATCGATGTCGATAAAGATGGGAGTGGCACCGACGCGCGCGACGCAGCTGCCCGTAGCGAAGAACGAATAGTCGCTGGTAATGACGGCGTCGCCGGCTCCCAATCCGAGCGCCATGAAGACGGCCAGAAGCGCGTCGGTGCCCGAGGAAACGCCGATGGCATGCGGCGAGCCGCAATAGCCGGCGAGGGCCGTCTCGAATGCTTCTACCTTCGGTCCGAGGATGAATCTCTGGGTCGCCAGGACTTCCTCGATCTCGGCGCGGAGAGGGCCGGCCAGGGCGGCGTATTGTTCGCTAAGGTCGAGCAAAGGGACGCGCATGGCTCGGAAAGGATGGCAGTTTCGACCGGCCGTTCAATCGGAACTTTGGCGGCCATTCACCCTCGTTGACCTCCGGGGGCCAGTAAGTTACCATGGATGCCATGTCGCTGCTTCGCGGGCTTTTCTGGCTCGTTCTCTTTGTCTTTTTCACGTTCTGCTTTGTCGTGCTTTTCGAGTACGGCACGCACGATTTCACCAGCGGGTTCAAGAAGGAATTCGAGCGGGTGCAAAAGTTTGCCAAGGAAGCCGCCAGGCCTTCGCCTAAACCGAAGAAGTAACGCTTAACCGGCGACTCGGACCTATGCGTGTCATCCCGAGCCGCGCAGACGGCGAGGGACCTCCCAGTCGGTCGTCGATCACACACGTTACAGAAGGTAGCTTCGGGAGCGTGCGTTGCGTGGAATGCGAAAGCGTTATTTGGGTAAATGACACTGCGACTTTGAGGTCCCTCGCCGTCTCCGCTGGCTCGGGATGACCGCGGTTACTCCGCGAACTCGACCACCGGTTTCTTCGTGAGGTAACCGCGCTCGTAAGAGGTCTGGAGGAATTGCCGGACCGCTTTGCGCCCGGTCTCGCCGTAATCGCGCGTGTAATCGTTCACATACATGCCGATGAATTTCCCCGCCAGGTCGGAGTCCATATCGCGCGCATACGGCATCGAATGCGTCACCGCTTCGGCGCGATGCGCGAGGCCGTAGTCGATGCTCTCCCGCATGATCTCGAGCAGGTCGCGTTGCACCGGCGGCGCGATATCTTTGCGCAGAACATTTCCGCCCAGCGGCAGCGGCAGCCCGGTCTCGCGCTTCCACCATTCGCCCAGGTCCACCACTTTGTTGAAGCCCGAGCGCGCGTAGGTGAGCTGGCCCTCATGAATGATGAGGCCGGCATCCGCCCGGCCTTCCTTTACGGCGTCGAAAATCTGATCGAACGGCACGACGATGTGCTGAAACTCCCCGAGATAAAGCTGGAGCGCGAGATACGCGCTCGTCATTTTGCCGGGGATCGCGATCGTGCGGCAGCGCAGCCAGGCGCGGATGTGGTCGTCCGATGCTTCGTCGGCCAGCCCCTCGCGGTTCGTTGTCACAACCATGGGTCCGTAGCCGTCGCCCATGCTCGCGCCGCAGGGCAATAAAGCGTAACGCTCGCTCACATAAGCGAAGGCATGAATCGAGATCGCCGAGATGTGCAGCTCGCCGCGGAGCGCGCGCTCATTCAAGGTTTGAATGTCTTCGAGCCGATGCTCGAATCGGTAGCCGCGCAGATCGATCTTGTTCTCCGCCATCGCGTAAAACATGAAAGCGTCATCGGGATCGGGGGAATGTCCCAGGGTGAAGATGGTGTCGTCGTTTCCAGGCATTTACGGATGCTAACCCCATTCAAGTCCGCCGACAAAATGCCCATTCCTGCTCCTGCTCGTGCTCATGATCCTGGTATTACGCGTCAAAACAGGATCGGGAGCAGGATCATGATCAAGAGCATGAATAGAAATGCGTCTTCGTTTGCCTCATCGCAGCTAAACCGATAACCTCCCTCGCATGGCAAAATCCGGTCTCGGCAAAGGTCTTAGCGCGCTGATCAGCACGCGGCCGCCGTCCGTTCGGCTCGAGGCGGAGCCGGGCGAGAAAATCCAGCAGGTCCATCTCGCCAGCATTGTGCCGAGCCCGTTACAGCCGCGGAAAGATTTCGCGCGCGAAGCGCTGGCCGAACTAGTGGAATCAATTCGCCAGCACGGCATCATCCAGCCGCTGGTGGTGCGCGATGTCGCTGGCCGGCATGAATTGATCGCCGGCGAACGCCGCTGGCGGGCCGCGCAGGAGGCCGGTCTTACGCAGGTACCGGTGATCACACGCGTCGCAACGGATTTGGAAGTCCTCGAGCTTTCCCTGATCGAAAACCTGCAACGCGCCGATTTGAACCCGATCGAGGAAGCGCAGGCCTACGCGCGACTCGCGGGCGAATTTGGAATGCGCCAGGAAGACATTGCGCAAAAGGTTGGACGGAGCCGCGCGTCCGTGGCGAACTCGATGCGCCTGCTCGATCTCCACGAGCAAGTGCAGGCCTGGTTGACGCAAGGTTTGCTTTCCGTTGGCCACGCCAAAGTCTTGCTGGCCCTGAAAGAACCCGGGGAACAACGCGCCGTCGCGGAGACCATCCTCCGCCGAAGCGCGACTGTCCGCGCGACCGAGCGGCTGGTGGCGCGCCAGCTCGGAACTACGCGGCCGGGGCGCAGACGCCAGACCGCGGCAACGACCGTCACGTCCGCAACCATCGACGATTTGCAAAGCCGGCTTCAGGAGCATCTCGGCACGCGGGTCACGCTGCACCACGGGGAGAAACGCGGGCGCATTGAGATTGAATATTATGGCAACGATGATCTGCAACGCGTCCTCAGCGCCCTCGGATTGCCCGCCGACTCGTGATCGTCGCGGCGCGTGCTGGGGAGCGCACGCGCCTCGCGTGCGGGCGATGGCGCCCTCGCCATCGCGAACTTTTCCGAGGAGTGTGATCCCAACACCGGGGAAGAAAACATGTTTCGGCGAGGCGCCGAAACCAGCACGCGAGGCGCGTGCGCTCCCCAGACTTCTCACTGCCTCGCTACACCTCCTGCTCGTCACTCTTCTCGCCGCTTGCGATCGCGCCAGCACGCAGTCCCCGCAGACCGGACACAAGAAAATCTGGGAAGATTTCTCCGGCGAGAAAGCGCTTGTTCACGTCCAGGCCATGGTCGATTTCGGCCCGCGCCCGGCCGGGAGCGAAGCGATCGAAAAAACGAGGGCCTACCTGACCAGGCAGCTCGAACTTTTTGGATGGAAAGTGGAGCGCCAGGGTTTCGCGGATGAAACGCCGCGAGGGAAAGTAGAGTTTGTGAATTTGATCGCCACCTTCGGCGGAAAAGAGAGCGCGCCCTCATTTCTGCTTTGTTCGCACTTCGACACGAAAACATTCGATAACGTGCAATTCGTCGGCGCGAATGACGGCGGCTCGAATACCGGTGTGCTCCTCGAGATGGCCCGCGTCCTGGCCGGGCTTCCCGATCTCGCCCGGAAAGTGCAGCTTGTTTTTTTTGATGGCGAAGAGGCCTACGTCTCTTTCACCGACACCGACGGCCTGTTTGGCAGTCGCTATTTCGCGAAGCAGCTTGAGGCGCAAAACAAAACGAAAACCTTTCG
>DASQLH010000250.1:0-2341 GCA_035630155.1 Chthoniobacterales bacterium | reverse complement strand
GGCCTTCTGCGCTTGCCTTTCGCGGCATCATTTCGGATTGTGCGCGAATGTCCGAGACGCTCGAGCGCGTCACCGCGGCAAAACCGTCCACGCCGCGCTCTGTTTTTGTTTTTCGTTTCGCCAGCACGCTCGTCCTCTGGTCGATCGCGCTGGGCATTATCTTTTCCGGTTACGAAATCGCCTTCTTCCTCCTGATCGGTACGCTCGGCCTCCTCTCGCTCTGGGAGTTTTACGGCATGCTCGATCACAAGGGTCTGCCGAACTTCAAGATCACGGCCATGATCTGCGGCACCGTGATGTTGTGCGGCAGTTTCTATTACTTTTCGCGGATCGGCCCCGGTCATTCCTACGACTTCGAGATGGCGGTGCTGCTCTTTTTTCTCCTCACGGTTTTCACTCGGCAAATGTTCGACGGCCTCCGCGACGACGCGCCGTTGCGGACGATGGCCTACACGCTCTTCGGCCTGCTTTACGTGCTCTGGCTTTACAATTTCATCACCAAGATCGTTTACGTCGTGCCGCGTTCGCCAACCGGCGCGGTCACGGGCCAGTTTTACGTTCTCTACCTCGTCGCCATCACCAAGTTCAGCGACATGGGCGCGTATCTCACCGGGAGTGTGATTGGACGCCACCCGCTCATCCCGCACATCAGCCCTAAAAAAACCTGGGAAGGTTTTTTCGGGGCGCTTTTTTTCTCGCTGCTCGCGAGTTGGGGGATGTTCAAACTCATGCCGGTGCATCTTTCTGCGCTGAATTGGACGCACGCGACCGTGCTCGGGCTGCTTCTTGGGTTTGCGGCGGTGATCGGCGATCTGGCGGAATCGATCGTCAAGCGCAGCACCGGTGTGAAAGATTCCGGCAGCCTTCTGCCGGGGATCGGCGGGGCGCTCGATCTGATCGACAGTCTCCTTTTCACCGCCCCGCTTCTATTTTTCTATCTGCGCCTCGTCATTCGGCTGGACTAAAGGCGGCCGCGAGAAACGATTCCTTTCCAGATGAGAAGACATCGCTTTACGCAGAGCGCGGACAGATCGTCTTGGGGAGCGCAGGCTCCCAGCCTGCAGTTCGCGGCAGCTTGCCGCGAACATTCCGCCGGCTGGCAGCTGGCTTGTGCAGGCAAGCTGCCTGCGCTCCCCAGAGCACTTCTGCGCCTCGTCTCATGAAACGAAAACGGGTGGTCGTGCTCGGCGCGACGGGATCGATCGGCGAGAGCGCGCTGAAGGTGGCGCACGACATTCCGGAGCGGATGGAGATCGTCGGCCTGGCCGCGAACAGCAACGCGCGGAAATTAGCGGAGCAGGCAAACCGGATGCGGCCGAAGTCGCTTTGTCTCGTCGATGAGTCAAAGCTGGGAGAGCTCCGCGCCGCACTTAAATACGAACCAGAGATTTTCTCAGGCGAACGCGGGCTGATCGAAATCGCATGTCTCGCCGAGGCGGAGATGGTGCTCGTGGCAGTGGTGGGCACAGGTGGATTGCAGCCGGCCCTGGCGGCTATCGAGGCGGGGAAGGATCTGGCGGTGGCGAGCAAGGAGATACTCGTGATGGCGGGGGAGATCGTGATGCGGGAGGCGGGAAGGAATGGGGTTCAAATTTTGCCGGTGGATAGTGAGCACAATGCGATCTTTCAGTGCCTCGATTCGCAGAGAGAACGTCCAACGTCCAACGTCCAACGTCCAACGTCCAACGAAGAGGTTCGGAGACTGATTCTAACCGCTTCGGGAGGTCCGTTTCGGGAAACGGCAGCGAGTGGGTTTGAAGGAATCACGGTCGAGCAGGCGTTGAAGCATCCGACCTGGAACATGGGACCGAAAATCACGATCGATTCGGCGACGCTCTTTAATAAGGGGCTGGAGATGATCGAAGCGCATTGGCTGTTCGGGGTGGAAATGAAGCGGGTCGAGGTGGTGATCCACCCGCAGAGCATTGTCCATTCGATGGTGGAATTCAGCGATGGGTCGGTGCTCGCCCAATTGAGCCACTCGGACATGTGCTTTCCGATTCAATACGCGGTCACCTGGCCCGAGCGGGTGCCGAATTCGTTGCCGCCGCTCGATTTCGGGAAATTGCGCCAGCTCGAGTTCGCCGCCCCGCGTTACCAAGATTTCCCGGCGTTGAATCTCGCCCGCCGGGCGGGGGACGCCGGCGGGACGTTGCCGGCCGTTTTGAACGCAGCGAACGAAATCGCGGTCTCAGCTTTTCTTGAACGCAAAATTTCCTTCCCGCGGATCTGGCAAACGGTCGAGCAGGTCATGAACCGGCACAGCAACGTTGCGCACCCCGATCTCGATGCAATATTGCGGGCCGATCAATGGGCCAGGGTAGAGGCAGGGAAGCTGGCC
>DASQLH010000249.1:0-2916 GCA_035630155.1 Chthoniobacterales bacterium | reverse complement strand
GCGGACGAGGACGCCCAGCACCGCGGTGCGAGTGTCGTTCAATCCGGCATGGCGCACGAGCAAATGGCCGCCCGGCTGGGCCGCCGCGGCCACGAGCCAGAAAGCCGCCGACGAAATATCGCCGGGGATCGAGAAATCGCGCGATTCGGGGATTTGGTCGCCAAAGATGCTGATGGCGTCATCTTTCTCGCGCGCGGTGCGGACCAGAAAATAATTCAACATCAGCTCGGTGTGATTCCGGCTGAGGAGCGGCTCGCGCACGGTCGTCTTTCCTTTCGCGAAAAGGCCGGCCAAAAGCAGGGCGCTTTTGACCTGAGCGCTCGCGATCGGCAAATCGTGACGCGCTCCCTTCAACTTCACACCGTGGATCTTAATCGGCGCGGTCTCGTTAGGCCCTTGCGCCACGATGTTCGCGCTCATTTTCCGGAGCGGCAGAGTCACGCGATCCATCGGGCGGGCTGAAAGCGTGGCGCCGCCCACGAGCACGCTGTCGAAATTCTGGCCGGCGAGCAGGCCGGCGAGAAGCCGCATGGTGGTCGCGGAATTGCCGCAATCGATTTCGCCCGAGGGCGCGGTCAGCAACCGTTTCTTGCCATGGACGATGAGCATGTCCGGTTCGGGATGCTCGATCTTGATGCCGAGGCTGCGCATGGCCTGGACGGTGCGCAGGCAATCGTCGCTCGGGAGAAAGCCGCGCAGCACGCAGACGCCGTTCGAAAGCGCGCTGATGATAACGGCGCGATGCGAGATGCTCTTGTCGCCGGGGACCGTGATCTCCGCTTCGATGCGGGGCGCTCGTTTAACGCGAAATTCCATACGACATTAATTTAATCGATTCGGCCGAAGCCATTGCGCTCCCGGCAAAATGGCGACGAGCGACGCTCAGCATCGGGAGAATTGGCAGCCTTGTCCAGCGCTGCGCGTTTCCTGTAGCACAGGCTTCTAGCCTGTGGGGCGAATAGGCATCTTGCCTGTTTCATTCAGCGGGCAAGATGCCCGCTGGCCCCACAGCCAAGATGGCTGTGCCACGGCCTTAAGGAACGAGGAAGATTTTCTGGGTGTACGGATCTTTGACTTCGGTCCCGGGCGGAAATCCGCGCACGTCCACGTAACCAGAATTCGGAGCGTACGGGCTGGTGACGAAGCCAGGCTTGTTCGGCACCGGAATTCCGTAAGGCAGGTCGCCTTTGGTCGGCTTGTTCACCGTGGCCGCGGTCGGTTGCGGGGTAGGTTCCACCGTAGGCGTCTCTGGCGGCGGCGGGCCGGCATTTGGATCGTAAGGCTGCGGCGGAGGCGGATATTGCGAGGGGGCCGTGGTGGGCGGGTACTTCGCGGGTGGCCGGGTCGAGCGGATCGGCGGTTCGTCCTCGCAGGCAGAAAGGAAAACAAGAGACCCGAGAAGAAAAAGCGAGAGCGAAAGTTTCATAGGCGATTTTGACGACAGTCTATGCGTTGTAATTCATTGTTGGGCCTCTGACAATCGCTAAATGAAGCGAGCTCTTGCGAGAAATTAAACCGCGCCCGTCCGGCATTGTTGCGGGGATGTTTTCCGGCGACAGGAAAAAATACAATTCCAAGACGGGTTCGTTTCGATTCAATGAAAAAGGATGGCGAAGAAATCTGGCGAACGAATCCTGGTAGCCGACGATGACGCGACGAGCCGCAAGCTTCTCACGCGCATCCTCACCAACGCTGGTTTCTCCTGTACGCAGGCGCCGGATGGAATCGAAGCGCTCAAATCGCTCCAGGCCGATCCGCCTTCGCTTCTTCTCTTGGATTTCGACATGCCCGGCATGGATGGCGCGGAAGTCTTGAAACAACTGCGCCGCGACGATAACGCCGCCATCGCCCAGATCCCGGCGATCATGCTAACCGGCCACGGCGGGGAGGAGAGCGAGGTGTTGTGTCTTGAAGCGGGCGCGGACGATTTTGTGACGAAGCCGATCAACCAGGCGGTGCTGCGGGCGAGGATCGACACGCAGCTGCGACTGCGTTCGATGCGGAACCAGCTCCAAAAGCAAAACGACGAGCTCGAGGCTTGGCGGCGAAACTTGGAGCGCGACCTGGAAGCGGCCCGCCTGACCCAGCAATCGCTCATCCCGCAAAAGCCTCCTGTCCTTCCGGGCTGGGAGATCGCCGCCTGCTATCAGCCCGTCATTCAGGTGGGCGGGGATATCTACGGCTGGCTGCGCATGGCGGATGGACGCACGCTGTTTTGGATCGCGGACGCGACCGGGCACGGGGCCTCCGCTGCGTTGCTTACCACCCTGGCAAAGCTTTTGTTTCACCACGGAACGGCGGAGCACCATACCCCGACTGAAATCATGGAAGCGGTAAACAACGATTTCCGCAGCATCTTCGGCGCGCGTTCCTTCATGACGGCGATGTGTGTCGCCTTGGATCCAGTGACCGGCCGGGCCACCGTGGTGGGCGCCGGGCATCCTCCTTTGCTGGTCGCCCGCGTCGGTGGACGGACCGAATCGATTCCGTCATCCGCGCCGCCACTCGGATTGCTCGAGCGCTCCGAATTTATCGAAACGAACGTCGATCTGGAACCAGGGGACGCCTTTTTCCTCTACACCGACGGCATTTACGGGGCGGGCCACGATGAAAACCCGCGCCTCTCCTCGAGCCGGCTCGCGGAAATGCTGCAACCGCTGGCGGAAAACGCCCAATCGTTGCTTGACCGCGTGGTCGAGCAGGCATTGGCGAACGACAGCGGAAAAGCGGCTCCGGATGACGTGGCGGCGGTCGCGGTACGCCGGGCGCAGTGACCGGAGAAATTTTTCGAATCGCTAAATTTAGTATTGCCCTCCTACGAGGGAGGGATTAATCAGCCTCTATGCCGAAAACCAAAGCCAAAAAGACTCCTTCAAAACGTAAACCGAACGCCGCCTTCATGAGACCGGTGCAGCC